>CAJOJP010000066.1 GCA_905234915.1 Candidatus Gastranaerophilales bacterium | reverse complement strand
CAGCCGTGGTTGCACTTGATTACAAAGCTGTCGGGAAGTTTTTCAAAATCTACTTTATCAAATAAGTTAGGAGTTAGCAGTGAGGAGTTAGAAATTGAATTATCACTCCTAACTTCTAATTTCTCATTCCTAACTATTTGAAGTGCAGGTTTTAAGTATTCATCTCCAATTTTTTCACGAACAAAATCTCTTACTTTTACTTTATCAGTGCAATCGCGCATTAAAGGAGTTATGCCATACAACTTAATCCATTGTATTTTCTGATTAAATGTTGTTAATTTTTTCTTATTTATTTTATATTTCCATTCTCCGCTCTTAAAACTCCACGCTTTTAAAAGAGGCAGTTCTTCTCCCGTTTTTAAATAAAATAATTTTGCTAAATATCTTGGATACTCACTTTCTTCTAAATTCAGTAAAAAATTATAATCCCATGGCGGATTGCTGCATTTATCTTGTTTGTATAAATTTAAAATATTCCACATTATATTACTTCTTTATAGAACTTTTTAGTTAATATGTTCTTTTTTATAATTATTTTTTAAATAATAATGTCATGATATAGAACATTTGTCAATACAAGTTCTATTATATAGTGTTTTTTGTTTTAAATATTAAAGTTATCTTTTTTATTGGCAAGGGGGGGGTATTATGTCTGAATATTTTAACAAAAAACTTGGACTGAGAATTAGAGAAATAAGACTCGCTAAAAATATTAAACAAGGGGATTTAGCGGATAAACTTAATATGGAACGTTCTAATTTCACTCGTATTGAAAGCGGTAAACAATGCCCTAATAATGATAATATTGAAAAAATTGCGGAAATTCTGGATGTAGATATTAAAGATCTCTTTGATTTTGAACATAAAAAACCCAAAGAAAACTTGCTTAATGAAATTATATTAAAATTAAAAAATAATCCCGAACGAATTGAAGATTTTTACAAAATAATTATGGCATTAACAAAATAATACTTTAGTTTAGTAAATAAGCAATTTTTCCAAAATATCATTAATTTCATTTTGTTCTTGTATTTCAGGGTTTTCAACACGGTCTTTAAAAAGATATTTGTATTTTAAATTATCAAGCTCCTGAGAATTATCGGGAATATGTAGCGTATTAATTTGATTTAATTTATTTGAAACAACTTTTGAAGCAGGGTTAACGTGT
Source organism: Candidatus Gastranaerophilales bacterium (assembly GCA_905234915.1). GTDB lineage: Bacteria > Cyanobacteriota > Vampirovibrionia > Gastranaerophilales > Gastranaerophilaceae > Avigastranaerophilus. Next base: position 25,939 of record CAJOJP010000066.1, on the reverse strand, counting down.
CCCGATACTTTATAATAAAGCTCGGAATTATCCGTATCACCGAGTTTTTCAAAACATTTTGCCGTTTGCAGATTCGTTTCAAAATCTTTTAAATTACCTGAAGCAAGTGATAATTTATAATATTCTATAGCAGTTGAATATTCTTGAAAGTTATAAAAAAAATCTCCCATTACTTTTTGTAAATCAGCATCATTAGGATTGAGATTATATGCTTTTAACACATAAACTTTAGCTTCTTTTCTGTCACCGAGCATTTGATAAACTTTGGACATATCAAGAAGTGCCTTTATATTCAAGGGATTATCTCTACATTCCTCAAGTAAAACAGCCTCGGCTCTATGCAGATAGTCATAACCTTCTTCAATATCAGAGGCAGTTTGTGCTTTTCTTATTAATTCCTCAGCACTATTGCAATTATCACCAAAAGCATTACAGGACGTTAAAACCAGAAGAAAAAAAACAATTAACATTTTTTTTGATAAATTTTTCATATTTCTATAATAACGGGCTGTAATGACTTTTTCAATAAATAATAATAATTTTAGATGTCAGCATATTTTTTATAATAATTTACCTGAAATAAATTTTATAAATCTTGAAATTGCCGGAGTTTTTTCTTCAGGTTCTTCCTGTTCGTTTTCTTCTTCCCTTTCATCATTTCTTTCTTCTACATCATCATCTCTTTCAGCTTCCGTAGATCTTCTAATTACAAACTCAGACTCAAGTTCATCAGAATCGTTATATTTTTCACCTGAAGTAATATTTGTTTCATCTTCTCCCGCCAATTGAGAATCAGGAATTTCTTCAGCTTTGCTCTGAATATTCTGCATCATTTCAGTTATAAATTTTTCTTTTTCTTCCTCGCCTGCCCCAAGTTTATTTAACAATAATTCCGCAGGTTCTTGTATTATTTTAATTAATTCTTCCTGAGTTAACGGTTTTTCAGTTGAATTTTCTTCTTCTTCATTACCTGAATTACCAATTGTTTTTTGTTCCAAATCACCGGAATTTTGTACTGTCTGAACAGTTTCTTCATTTACATCAGTTGAAGGTGCCTGCAAAAGCAGTACTTTATCATTTTTAGAAGAATCATTATTTGCATATAATCCCAAACTTGACATTGCATTTAATTGATTTGAAATTACGGGATTTACCGTTCGTTCAGCTTTTAATGATTCAGCTGTAACAGAATTATCCGTACTTGTAATATTTTTATTTTCTGTCTGTACACTGGCTGTTGTATCATTTGTTTGATTTGTTGTATCCGATTTAAATGAATAATAGCTGTTAAATCTATTTATTCTATCTATCTTCATATATAAAATGCTCCTTTTTTTTAAATACTTGTTTTCCTAAATACCGTAAATTTAAAAATTTGATATTTGTAGGAAAAAACTAAATTAAATTTTACATTTTTTAATATAATAGAATTTCTATTTGTCAAAATGTCAATATGTAAACAAATATATCAAATCATGCTAAAATCTACTACTTCCTCCCTCAGCAAAATGAGTTGTTGAAACGGTTTCTATTTATCAGAGCCGTTTCTTATTATATATAAAATCAATAAAATTAATAATAATGTTATATTGAAGCTTATACTATATTCAAACTGCAATAGGAGTTTTTATAAGGACAGAACGTACTGCAATTTTTTTTATTTAATTTCTGCTCAAATTTATGTGATTTAATATCCAAAATTGCCTTACGGAATTTTTCAACAACATTTTCGCAAGCTTCTTTAGTTAATTTTAATTCAAACGGTTCTTTAAAGGCTCCGGGAAAAATAAAAACGGTTAAAATGTCATCATAGCTGCAATTTAATTCTTTACAGAGAAAATGCTTATATAATGCCATTTGATTGTAATAATCTTCATAAGCTCCTCCAAGGCATATATCTTTTTCACCTTTTCTGTCGCCTGTCTTATAGTCGTATATTATATATACACCATTCTCAAGTTTATCTATTCTGTCGATTTTACCGGTAAATTCAGCTCCGTCAATATCAAAATAAAATTCATATTCGGATTTATAAAGCTGTTCTATAGGTGTCATAATTAAACGGTCATAAGCACATTCACCGTCCTTTTCTTTGGTAAGCATTACAGCACCTGCTACCAGCATTCTTTTTAATTCCAATTTACTTGAAACAGGCAGCTCTTTCAGCGTATTTTCAAATTTTTTTATAAAATCTGCCTTTGAAGGAAACGTTCTGTTCTTAATTGCATAATTCACCGCATATTCATAAGCTGCATGGACTGCCGTTCCAAAATGCGCCTTGTCCGCATTCTCTGTTTGCGGAGATAAGTTTAGCAAGTATGTATAAAGATACTCTCTGTTGCAATCCAAATAGCAGTTAACACTTGAAGCCGAGAAAATTTTTTCTTCTATAATTATGTCTAAATAATCATTGAATTCTTTATTGTAATCTCTGTCGCATACAGTTAATGATTTTATAACTTCTTCTTCGTAATCCGATTGTTTATCATTAGTTTTATCATATTCTTTGGCATTTATAAGTTCACTAACCTCTTTTACGGATAAAAGTTCAAGAGGCTCCGAGTCTTTGCCGTCTTCTTTTATTTTTGTATAAGACAGATTTAAAGAATGTTTTGCACGTGTCATAGCAACATAAATAAGTTTTACAAGATTTGATTTTGTAATTTTTTTCTTTTCATCATCTGTAATGGTTTTTCCTGTCAAATTATCTTTTGAAATGTCATCTTGAATGCTTAAAGGAATTTTGGGATTTTCAAAATTATTTTGTTTTTTTATAAGGTAGGGCATGTAAACATATTCAAATTCCATACCTTTTGACCCGTGATATGTAACAAGTTTTACCGAGTTTTGTTTAACCGGAGGCTTATCTGCATATATCTTTATGCCCTCCTGCATTGCTTTTTCAAGGTAAATTGTAAAAAGCTCAAAAGTTACGGGTTTTTCAAGCTCACTGTAACTTTGCGCTTCATCAACAAGTTTTTTTATTCCCGCAATATTTTCGCTTCTGTTTACGGGATTATTAAAATAATAAGCAAAAATCCCAGTTTTATTACCTATTGAAAGCACAATATCTTTTAAATTTGTACTTTGCTTAATATCCTTCAATTCATCATATACTTTTAAAAATTTATCAATTTTATCAGGTTCAGCAAAAGTAATTATTTTTTCTTCGCCGTTCTTTTTTGTAATTTTAAAGGTATAGCCTTTATCTTTGTATTTACGCATATTATCGACAAAGGAAGCAGCGGTATTTCTTGTTCTATACAATATATCATAGTCTTTTTCATTTATATTAAAAGGCTTTGATAAAATCATTTTAAAGAAAGCATCACTGTATTTCGTTGAATTGCATAAAAACTGCATATACAAAAACATTATGACAAAAGACTGAATATCAAAAACATTTTTACCGTTTTTAGTTTCATAAGGAATGTTTGCTGCTTGAAGAAGTTTGGAATATTCCTCCAATTCATCATTAGTTTTTGCAAGTATTGCTATTTCGGATAAATTTTTGTCTCCCGTTTTTTTATCAACAGGGCAATAAGATGAACTAATAAGCTCTTTTATTTGTTCGACAACATCAATCCTTTCCTCTAAAGTATCTCTGTATATTGTACATTTTATATCTTTATTTTTTGAAATAAGGTCAGGATTAACACTTGATAATTCTTTTGATATATTAAATTCTTTAAAATAACTGTCTTTTTCCAGACTTATATCATCTTGAAGCACTATTTGTCTTGCAAGTTTAAGTATTTTTTCCGTAGAACGTCTGTTATCTTTAAAACAAATAATATCTTCATTTTTAACTTTTAATCTTGTTATAAAGTTTTTAACGCTGTCAAGTCTGGCACCCTGAAACGTAAATATAATTTGATCATCATCCCCGACAACAAAAACATTACGTTTAGGCATATTTTCAGCCAAATAAAACAGCACTTCATTTTGCGACGGATTAGTATCCTGATATTCATCAGCTATAATATAATCATAGTTTGAAGCAATTTCACAAACAAGACTTTCGTTTCTTTCAAATTCTTCAAGAAGCATTGTAATCATATCGCCGAAGTCTATAAAATTTTTTCTTTGCATCTTTAGTTTATATAAACTATACAGTTCCCACAGTTCTTCTGCTTTTGCCACTTTCTTTTTTGCTTCTTTAAGCGAGCCTGTTTCTTCCGGATATCTTTTTAAATTTTTCTGCCACCATTCATATTTTTTTTGAATATCAGGTTCCCAATCAGGATTATTTTTAAGATTATCAAAATACTTTTCTTTATTGAGTCTGTATTTTTTTATTTCTTCTATGTATTTTAAAATGTCATCAATAAAGAAGTAAGGACCGTTTTTATCGGTTTGAAAAGCCGTCGGTTCAATGCGATTTTCAAGATGTTCGTCAATGCATTCTTTCATAAAAGCTTTTTTTATTGAGTCCGTAATAATTTTTATATTTTCTCCGATTCCAAATACATCAGGATGATTTTTAATAACCTCAAGGCAAAAACCGTGATAAGTATATATATTAACATTTGTTCCCGGTAAATTAAGAGCTTTTTCAATTCCTTTTTTCATCTCGCTTGCTGCCGTATCCGAGAAGGTTAAGCATAAAATTCTTTCAGCGGGAGTTCCCGCTTCAATAATTGATTTAATTCTTTGTGAAACGGTAAAAGTCTTGCCCGTTCCGGGACCTGCCAAAACAAGAAAAGTTCCCTCTTTTTTATATGTATCAATAGCAAGCTGCTGTTCTTTATTCGGAATTGGTTTCGCATTTGTTTCTGTTGGCATTTCTTTTTATTCTCACATTCAATAATTCACGAATATAATTTGATTTTAACATAAAAAGCCGGGGCCAAAAAGTCATGTGCTAGTTCATAACATATTAGACAAGATATACAACCAAAAGTATATTTAGGTGAATAAATTTTATAAATAATGCTTTAACGGCTTGGCAGGGGATATAAAACGAAGCCAACTGCTATGTATATAAAAACATCTAAACTCAGCCAAAACGCGTGAACACGCAAAGCTCTTGCATCTATCCAAGACTTATTTTAAAGTCAGACACGCATTTTTCTGTTTCTTCGTTAAGATGTTTTAATATACTTCGCAATGCGCTTCTTATTTATATCCCCTGCCAGCCTTAGAAAAACTGTACAACTTATTTATATTTTACTAAAATTCAGGCGCAAAGAAAAAATTCTAAAAAGCATTGCGGAGTTGTCGTAACTTTGCTTGCTGAAACAACAGCAGAGCCGGCTCGTCATCCGAGCGGCTTTGGGTTGAAGCTGCGGTTTAGGCTGAAGTGGCGGAGGCGTTGAGCCTTCGACACAAACGCCGTTTAATGCGTGCAAAACAAGACAGCAAAGTAGAATACGTAGCAGCAGCTTTGAAGAATTTTTTCTTAAGACTGAATTTTAATTTTAAATAACTAAAAAAGGAATTAACCCGCTGTTTTTAATTCCTTTTGAAGTTAATATTTTTGCTAATTATTCACCTAAATATACTTTCTGATGTATATTAACTTAGAGTGTGAACGTAATCCGCTTTTATTTAAGCTGTCAAGCCGCCTAAATTCTGATTTGGATTAGGAGTCTGACCTTGAGTCTGCTGCTCGAGTATCTTTATTAATGTAGGATCATAATTTTTAACGTAGAAATTTAATTTTGCATTTGATATTTCTTGATAACCTTGTTCTCCGGGCATTTTGAATGCATTTGAATATTCATTTAAAGTAAATTTACCGTCTAATTTGCCGTTTGCATTTGCACCGTTATTATCTGCAACAAATAATTGAGCCGCATATTCTTTTGCCGATAATTTACTTCCGTCCTGATCTATATTTAACCCCTGAAACATTTTATGATATCCGGCTTTTTCTTGTTCACTAATGTTTTCAGCTCCGCCTGATGCCATTTTGATAAATTCTTCTTCATTCCAGCTGCCGTCTTTATCTGTATCAAATTTATTAACATATTCCTGAGCAAATTTTTCAAGTTCTGCCGCATAAGTATTTGCATCAACAGTACTTATATCAAACATCTGAAATTCACTTCCGTCATTTTGACCGTTACCCCAATTATGGAATGCATCAGCCCGTGAACCTCCGCCACCGACAAATCCGTCACCCGGAAGTTCAAGAGTTTGTCCTTCAAAAATTAAATTGACATCCTGTATATTATTTGCCTGCGCAATTTCATTTATTTTATTTGCTATGTCCGTATCATCCGTCAATCCGTAATGTTGCTGTACAATACTCCAAAGGCAATCCCCTGACTGAATCTGGTAACTCATAATAAAATCTCCGTTTCTCTAATATGCAATAAGTCTTATATTTTATATAGATAAAATTTCTATACATAAAAAAAATAAAAACTTTTCTAAATTGCCTAAAAAAATTTATATAAAACTAAAATCCTTATGATATATAGCATATATCCCTTTACAATACTTAACATTTTATAAAAAATTCTTAAAAAAAGCGAAAAAAAATTTTTTTTGATTTTTAATCTCAAAAAAAGAGTAAGTATTTTTTAGATTAAATGCGAGGAATTATGAAAATAGACAATATTACGAATTTATATAATACGACACAATACAATCAATGCAGCAATATTAAACAAAAAAGGGAAATAACTTGTTCTTATCCTTCTGCTGCAGAAGCTTTATCTTACTGGTACGGCAGAGATATTGTATCTTTCGGTAACAGACCCTTTTATGAAACATTAAAAGAAAATTATTTCCGATTGCCAAAAGAATGTTTTCCGGACGAATTCCAAATTGAAGCGGGAAAAGCCATAAATGAAGGTAAAAATGTACTTGTCGAAGCACCTACGGGAACGGGGAAAACAGCAATTGCCCATTATGCAGTATCAAAAAATATGAAAGAAGGTAAAACAACATTTTATACTACACCTTTAAAAGCATTAAGCAACCAAAAATTAAAGGAATTTAGAAAGATATACGGGAGTGAAAATGTCGGCATATTAACAGGAGATAAACACGAAAATCCGCAGGCTCCCGTTGTGATTATGACCACCGAAGTTTATAGAAATATGGCAATAGATAATGCTTATGAAAATAAAAATCCTTTGATGGAAAATCTTGGTACTGTTATATTTGATGAATTTCATTATATTAGCGATTATTCAAGAGGAAGTGCCTGGGAAGAAGCTTTAATTTATACACCTAAAGATGTTCAAACTTTGGAATTAAGTGCAACAATGGGTAATTCAAAAGAGGTAAGCAAATGGATAGGCTCATTAAGTAATGATAATATAAAATTAGTATCAATGCCGGTTGAAGCTCGCAATGTTCCTTTAAAATTCGACAGTATAAGGACAAAATCTTATCAAAAAACAGAAGACAGAATTCAAAGAACATTAGCAAGAACAGGAACTTTTAATTACGACTCTTTAGAAGAATTTTCACCTAAACCGAATTTGAGTGATTATAAAAATGTTGTAAATAAATTGGATAGTGAAGAAAAACTGCCTGCAATTTTCTTTGTTTTCAGTAAGAAATTTTCAAAAGAATTAGTCGAGTATCTTAATAAAGAAAATAAAAGTTTAACAAATGATAGTGAAAAAGAACAAATAAAAGAAATCTTAGAAAAAAGAAAAAATGAAAAATATTTAGGTAATAATTTAAATGAAAATGCCCTAATAAACGGTTATGCAGTTCATAATGCAGGAATAATACCTGCTCAAAAGGAATTAATCGAAGAATTATTTCAAAAAAAACTGATAAAAACAGTAATTGCAACAGAAACTTTAGCTGCAGGAATAAACATGCCTGCAAAAACAGTAGTAATATCAAGTCCTTATAAACCTTCAGATTTAAATAAAGATAATGAAAATAATATGAGAATGCTCAGTGCAAATGAATTTAAACAAATGGCGGGACGAGCAGGACGCAGAGGTATTGATACTCAAGGTTATGTTTATACAATGCCGACAGATAGAAAATCAGAAATGGATTTTATAGAACTTGAAGCAAGAGAATGTAATAACTTGGAAAGTCAATATAATCCCGATTATGCATTTTTATGCGGATTTTATGAACATAATTCTAATGCGGATAATCTTCAGAAAATATTTGAAAAAAGCTTCTTTGCATATAATGAAAATGAAGCCGAAAAACAAAAAAATATCCAAAAATTGATGAATGACAGTATTTCAAAAACTATGCTGCTTAGTAAAAAAGGATTTATTAACGATAATAACGGATTATATTCATTAACGGATAAAGGTATAATGGCTTCAAAAGTAAAAGGTTATAATGCAATTCCTCTTGTAGAAATTATAAAAAGCGGGAAAACGGCGGATATTACACCTGAAACACTTGCATTTATTGCGGGGGCAATTGCTTCTGATTCAAACCTTGAAGAAGATGAACTTAATAATTTAACTGATTTTCCTATTTTAAAGGGTAATTCGGAAAAAAATTTAAAAAATATAAAAGAACAGCTTGAAAAAACAGTATTTGAAAAATTAAAAATGCTTGGAAAATCAATAAATTCATTTAATAATTATACTGAAATGCTTAATTATGCGCGTAATTTGTCTGTACCAAATACCGATAAAGATGTATTGCAGGGTGAATTGAAAGAATTATCCAAAAAATACAATAAAATAAGTATAATTCAGAAAAAAAACGTACAAATGTCACCCGAAGAACTTATTACCGCAATAAAAAAAGGTCAAACAATTCCTTCTGTCGTTTTAAGAGATAACCTCTCATTTATTGAAGATTTTAAAAAAAGAATATCAGCAAAAAGCATAAGTTCATACATTGAAAAACTTGAATTTGAAACCGCTGAAATTTCTCCTCATAGGAAAGGGAAAAAATCACAAATAAAAACAGATTCTAAAACTAAAAATCTGCAAAGAGATATAGAGTATGCTAAAAATATGAAATTTTTAGAAGATAATCTTTATGATTTAATTAATGAAAATCAAAAATTTTTAAAGAAAAATCAACCTGAAAAGGTAAAAAAAGATTTTCGTGAACTTCAAAATCAATTTGTAAGACTTATATCAAAAGATTCTTTGGTTTGTGAAATTGAAGGATTAACCGCAATAGAAAATTATCTTCAAAATAACGATTTAAACAAAACGGAAGATAAAAATCAAAAACAAGCAACTGATTGTATAAAACAAATAATAAATGAAACATTATCGTTAAAAGAAGAAGAAAAAATGCACAATCTTCCTTCAAAAAATGATAAATTTTCTAAATTAGGTGCTCAGGCAGCTTATAACTGGACATTAATGAATAGTATAAATCCTTCAAGCATGTCAAATTGGAAAGAATTAATGCGTACAATTTCTCCTTCGGTTGATGAAGGTACAGTATATGGAAATATTATGCAGACTGCTGATTTATTAAGCCAAATCGGAGAAATAGCAAATTCCGGTATGAAAATTGCAAATACTAATGAGGAGTTGAAATATTACCGCCATTTGAAAAAAACAGCAACTAAAGCAAGAGAATTAATGCTGAAAGAACCGGTTGAAGCGTAGCAATATAAATATATTTAATCTAATTTAAACTGTTTTTGATATTGCTCGCTGCCTTCAATTTTGTCCTGTTCTTCTTTTACAAGCACGTAATTTTCAATAACAAGAACGTCTAAATCAGTAAACATAAAACACTTATATGCATTTTCGGGAGTGTTTACAATCGGTTCACCTCTTATATTAAAAGAAGTATTGACTATAACAGAACAATCGGTTAAACGCTTAAATTCGTTAATTATATTCCAGTATCTAGGATTAACTTCCTTTGACACTGTCTGTATTCTTGCCGAATAATTAACGTGAGTAACGGCAGGAATTTTTGAGCGGCAGGCTTTTAATTTATTTAGTCCTTTTAAATTTTTGTCTTCCTTTGAAAGCTCCAATCTCATATTCTCGCTTATCGGCTGAGTTAAAAGCATATACGGTGATTTTTTACCCTGTTTAATATCAAAAAATTTTTCGACATCTTCTTCTAAGCAGCTTGGAGCAAAAGGTCTGAAGGATTCTCTTTTTTTAATCGCAAGATTTAAATTTTTCTGCATATACCTGCTTCTTGAATCGGCAAGAATACTTCTGTTTCCTAAGGCTCTTGGCCCAAATTCCATTCTTCCCGCAAAATGTCCCACGCTTTTTCCTTTTGCAAGATATCTTGCTATAACTTTTGTAACAACTTCTTCACTGTTATATTTTTTATATTTGGCATTGAATTTATTCAAGGCCTCAAGTATTTCTTCTTCTGAATATTTTGGACCGAGCAGACTGCCTTTTTGGGAATCGGGCAGAATTATATTTCGTTTATTGTCTAAAGCCTTATAATAAACGGCAAGAGCAGCACCTAATGCGCCTCCCGAGTCACCTGATGCAGGTTGAATCCATATATTATCAAACTTTCCGTTTTTTAAAATATTTCCGTTTGATACACAATTTAATGCACATCCGCCCGCTAAACAAAGATTATGAAGTCCTGTTTTTTTATATACATAATCGGCAATTTTTAAAATAATTTCCTCGGTTACTGCCTGAATACTGGCTGCTATATCCATATCATATCTGCTTAAACGGCTTTCCGGTTTTCTCGGTTTTCTACCGAATAAATCACTAAACTTTTTTGTAAACATATAATCCGTATTGCAATAGCCGAAATATTCCATATTAAGCCTGAAGGAACCGTCTTCTTTAATATCAATCATTTTTTCCAAAATTAAATTTTTATAAACAGGTTCTCCATAAGGGGCTAACCCCATTACTTTATATTCGCCCGAATTAACTTTAAAGCCCAGGAACCCTGTAAATGCACTATAGAGCATGCCAAGTGAATGCGGAAATTCAATTTTTTGCTTTATTTCTATTTTATTTCCTCTGCCATATCCCCAGGTAACTGTATCCCATTCACCTACACCGTCCAAACATATAATTGCCGCTTCTTTAAACGCCGACGGATAAAATGCACTTGCACAGTGTGCTTCATGATGTGTTGTAAAATAAATAGGACAGTTCAGCTTTTTATTAAAATGTTTATCTATTTGCTTAGGTATAAATAATTTCTTATTTAACCATACAGGCATTGCATTTATAAAACTCATCATACCAAACGGAACATAAGCCAATGCTGTTTCTAAAATTCTTTCAAATTTTAAAAACGGCTTTTCATAATATACAACACCATCAAGCTTTTCGGGAGTTATTCCGGCTTCTTTTAAACAATATTCGATTGCATTAACAGGAAAATTACTGTCGTGCTTTATTCTGGTAAAACGCTCCTCCTGTGCGGCAGCTAATATTTCTCCATCTTTTATTATTGCTGCTGCACTATCGTGATAATATGCACTTATTCCTAATAAATATGTCATTTTTCACCTAAAATTGATACTCATAATCGGTATTTTGAGTTATATTATCTATCCAATAACTTTTTATTTCAGATTTTTTTAATCTTAATCTGTCGCGCTGCATTATTTTCATTAAAATTCCCGTTGGTAAAACTGTTATAATCCATACAAAAAATAATATTATTTTAGCAATGTAATTACCGATAAAACTGCCTGCTTTTGCCGTTAAATCATATATTACTTCACCTGTCAAGGGAATAATATAGCTTAAAAGAGCAATTCCAAAAAATATAAGCATAATGCCTTCACAAAAATTTTCAGGTACAAATCTGCTTATAATGAAAGGTAATATAAAAAATACAGCCGATATTTTATAATGTTTTCCTATATTCATATTCCGCCTGCATAACCTATATAATTGTATAAATAAACGGAGATACCGGAGATGAGCCTATGGCAATAAGGAAAATTAAAAGTATCAAAAATATAATAACGGGAAAAATCCAATATGCTTTTTGTTTCCACATAAATAAAAAAATTTCAGCCAAAAAATTTTTTCTTTTTATTTTTTGTTTTGGTTGCTCCAATGCATTGTTTTCCATAGACATATCTATTGTTCCTTTTTAATCAAATTTAATAATTTTTGAGCTTCCTCATGTTCCGGGAAAATTTCTAATATAGGTTTTAAATGTTTTTGTGCTGTTGCATAATCTTTTTGTCGGTATTTACAATCTGCCATTGCAAGCATTACTGTAATACTGCCCGGAGAAGAAGCAATTAGCGTATTATATAAATTATATGCTTTATCATAATCGCCTGATTCAAGATAAACCTTAGCAAGCATATTAGCAGCTTCAGGAACGGGGGAATCCGTATAAACAGTTTCTAATAATTGCTTTGCCGTATCATATTCTTTTTCAGATATTAATACCTGAGCTAAATGATACATTATATCTAAATCAGAAGGACATTTTTGAAATAACTCGAACAATAATTTTTTTGCTTCTTTTATCATATTCATTGAAATATAATTTTTAGCTGCGGCAAGATACATATAAGGAGGTAAATTTTCTTGTTCCATCAATTTTTCATATGTATTCTTGGCATTTTCAAAATCAGCCATTAAATTGTAATAATTTGCCATTTCAAAAAGTACGAATATATCATCGGGAGCAACTTCCAGCGCCTTTTTAAAGTATTCCTCTGCTAAATCAAACAGTTTTCTTGAAGTATAAATAATTGCCAAATCCTTATAAGCAAATGAATATTTCGGATTTAACTGTATAATTTCTTTTAACAATTCTTCTGCTCTGTCTGTTTCATCTGTTTTAGCACATAAAACCGCATACTCATACATAATATCCGTATCATTATATCCGAGAGTAAGTATATCGGCATATAAAACTTTTGCAGCCTCATTTTTCCCCAGTCTTGAATATAATGAAGCCAAATGGAGTTTTAATTGAAGAGAGTTTAAATTAAAAGTCAAAAGTTTTTCTATTATTGAAGAAGCGGTATAAATATCATTTACTCCGTCATAACAGCAGGCAAGATTATATTGATAATTTTCTTTATCGGGATACAATTCGCATAATTTTGAATAAAGCTCAATACCCTCCTGAAAATGTCCTGATTTATACGCTGCTAATGCATAAGCATTCAAGCACGAATCCATTTTATTTTCATAAGCCTGTTTTAAATATTCATAAGCATATTCATATTCTTCAAGAGAATAATATGCAAGACCGAGATTATATAAAGTTTGGGCATCATCAGGCGCATAATTCAGTGATTTTTTATAACATTCAATTGCGGCAGTAATTTTTCCTGACGCGAAATATGCAATTCCAAGTTTAGTGATATATTTTGGATTTTCAGGGTCAATTTTGACTGTTTTTTCTAAATATTCAACAGCCAAATCAAAGCCGGAATTTTCCATTGCCGCTGCCGCCATAATATCATATATTTGTATATCTTCACTATCATTTTTTAAAATTTCTCCGCCAAGTTCAAAGATTTCCTGATATTTTTTAGTCTTTAAACATACAACAGCCAATGTTTTATATGCATCTAAATATTCCGGACGAAGTTTTATAACTTTTCTTAAAAGTTGTTCGGCTTCTTCAAATTGATTTTTTTCAACATAAATACTTGCAGCATAAAAAAGAGATAACGCATCCTCAGGATTAACCTTTATAACAAAATTGAAGCTGTTTAATGCTTCCTCATAGCAGCCAAGATTAATATTGCACAATCCTAAAAGCTTGTGCATTTCAATATTTTGCGGCATTTGTTTTAATTTTTCCTGAATTAATATTTTAGCATCCGAATATTCTTTTTTATCAACCAGCTCTAATATTTCTTTTTCACTCATCTTAAACAACCAGTACCTCAATAGAATTATAACCAATTTAAATAGAAAGTACAAGAAATTGTCATAAAATTATAGGCAATTATATACGATTTTACACCTGAAAATATATTATGGTGCATAAGTCTAAAAATTATTTATATTAAAGCATTAGCGGCATGTCAGGGGATATAAAACGAAGCCAACTGCTATGTATATAAAAACATCTAAACTCAGCCAAAACGCGTGAAAACGCTTATTTTAAAGTCAGACACGCGTTTTTCTGTTTCTTCGTTAAGATGTTTTAATATACTTCGCAATGCGCTTCTTATTTATATCCCCTTCCTGCCTTAGATAGACTGTGCTTCGCAATGGACTTTATTTTTTGTTTTTTATATGTTTTTAATTCCTTTTGAAGTTAATGCTTTCGCTGATTATGCACCATAATATATTTTTAGGTGTAAAAAGTTATAGAAATATCTAAATGATAACTGTAAAATTTGCATTTGTAGTAATATAAAATTATAAGAGATAAGGAATTTAAAATGAAATTATACAATACTTTTTCCGATAAAATTGAAGAATTTACCCCTATTAATGAAAATAAAGTAACGATGTATGTATGCGGACCTACTGTTTATGATTATCCGCATTTGGGACATGCAAGATGTTATATAACGTGGGATATACTATACCGTTATTTAAAATTTTTGGGATATGACGTTAAATATTGCAGAAATATTACTGATGTAGATGATAAAATTTTAAAAAAGGCACGCGAAGAAAAAACGACAGCGGAAGTTGTTTCTAAAAGATATTATGAAATTTTTTCGGAAGCGATGAAAAAGTTAAATGTTTTAAAACCGGATATAGAACCTTTTGCAACAAAAACTATCGGAGAAATGATTTCTATTATAAAAGATTTAATAAAAAAGGATTATGCCTACGAAGTAAACGGTGATGTATATTTTAGGGTTAAAAAATTTAAAGATTACGGCAAATTAAGTAAACAGCCGATAGATGACCTTATTGCAGGTGCAAGAGTTGAAACCTCCGATATAAAAGAAGATGTTTTAGATTTTGCTCTTTGGAAAAAGGATGAGGAATACGGTTATCCTTCTCCCTTCGGCAAAGGCAGACCGGGCTGGCATATTGAATGCAGTGCTATGTCAAGAAAATATCTCGGAAAAACAATAGATATTCACGCAGGAGGTGCCGATTTAATTTTCCCGCATCACGAAAATGAAATTGCTCAAAGCGAATGCGCCAACGGCTGCAAATTCGTAAATTACTGGCTTCATAACGGTTTTGTAACTATAAACAAAGAAAAAATGTCTAAATCGCTTAAAAATTTTGTAACAATACAAGATATGCTGGAAAATTATGATGCAAATACCGTAAGATTATTTATTTTAACTAATCACTACAGAATGCCCGTGGAATTTTCTTCTCAGGCACTTGAGGGAGCAAAATCAGGATGGAAACGCATTCAAACCGCTGCAAATTCGGTTATTAAGTTTGTAAATACTCAAAATCTTCCTGATATTATGCAAACCCCGGAAATAAAGCTTTTTAAAGAAGCAATGGATAATGATTTAAACACCTCAAAGGCACTTGCAGTTATTTTTGACTGCACTCTAAAAGCAAATAAAGCAGTTGCCGATAAAAATTTGCAAGAGGCAGAAAAATATGCGGCACTGCTTATTAAACTATCTGATATTATGGGATTTAAAATTGAAAAAGAAAAAATAGATGAAACTGAACTTCAAAATCGTTTTTATACAATTATAAATGATATGGATTTTTTATCAGACGAAGATAAAAAACTTAAAGGTTATTCTTTAATGGAAAAAATAATAGAATACAGAAATAAAGCAAGAGTTGAAAAAAATTGGACTAATGCCGATAAAATCAGAAACCTGCTTGATAAAATTTCTATTGTTTTAAAAGATTCAAAAGAAGGTACAATTTGGGAAGAAAAAAATGGAACTTAAAAATTACATAGAACACACTCTTTTAAAACAGGATGCAACCGAAAAAGATTTAATAAACTTGTATGAAGAAGCCAAAAAATACGGTTTTTACGGTGTTTGTATAAACGGCAGAAATACAAAAAATGCAAAAGAATATTTAAAAAATACTAAAATAAAAATAGTTACCGTTGTCGGATTTCCTTTAGGAGCATGTACTACTTCAACAAAGGCTTTCGAGGCAAAAGAAGCAATAACTGACGGTGCTGACGAAATAGATATGGTAATAAATGTACAAGCCTTAAAAGATAAAGACTATATTTACGTTCAAAAAGATATTGAAACAGTTAAAAAAGTATGCGGAAATAATATATTAAAAGTTATTATAGAAACAGATTTACTTACAAAAGATGAAATAGTGAAAGCTTGCGAAATTATTAAAAAGTCGGGAGCCGATTTTGCAAAAACCTCAACGGGTTTTGTAAAAAACGGGATTGGCGCAAAGGTTGAAGATATTGAATTAATGGCAAGAACTCTAAAAAACAGTCATGTTAAAATAAAAGCTTCCGGCGGTATAAAAACAAAAGAACAGGCAATTGCATTAATTAATGCGGGAGCTCTAAGACTCGGAACAAGCTCCGGTGCTGCAATTGTACAAGCAGATTAAAAACTTTTGTTGTAAAGGATTAATAATTATTGATAATCATATATTTTCAGTTGTAAAAATGTATATAATCACTAAATTTTATTTTAATAAATCTTAAAACATTTTTGTGGTAAAATCTAAATATGTTTGATAATTTATCCGATAAATTGCAGGAAATAATAAAAAAAGTTTCCGGAAACAATAAGTTAACAGAGGAAAATATGCAGGAGGCTCTTCGTGAAGTACGCAGAGCTCTGCTTGATGCTGATGTCAGTCTTAAAGTTGTTAAAATTTTTATGTCGGAATTGAAAGAAAAAGCACTGGGCGAGGAAGTATTAAACGGAGTTAATCCTTCTCAACAACTCATTAAAATAGTTCACGACGAGCTTGTAAATATTTTAGGGAAAGAAAACAGCCCTTTAAAGCTTATTTCAAATCCTTCGATTATTATGATGCTCGGACTTCAAGGTTCAGGAAAAACAACTTCTGCAGCAAAATTAGCATTAAAATTAAAAAAAGAAGGTAAAAATCCTATTATCGTCGCTGCAGATATATATAGACCAGCAGCTGTTTCTCAACTGGAAACCCTTGCCGGACAAATTCAAATACCTGTTTTTAAAATTGAAAATTCAAAAGAAGTATTGGAAATAGTACGAAATTCAATAGATTTTGCAAAACAGAAAGGCTTTAATGTTGTTATTATTGATACAGCCGGAAGATTACAAATCGATAACGAAATGATGGCTGAATTAATACTTATAGACAGAACTTTTCATCCTGATGAAAAATTACTTGTAATTGACTCAATGATTGGTCAAGAAGCTGTTCATGCAGCAGAAATTTTTAATGCTCAATTAGATATAACAGGAATTATTCTTACAAAATTAGACGGAGATTCAAAAGGCGGTGCTGCTCTCAGTGTTGTTCATTCCTCCGGTAAACCTGTTAAATTAACAGGAACAGGAGAAAAATTAGAGGCACTTAATGATTTTCATCCTTCAAGAATGGCTGATAGAATTTTAGGTATGGGAGATATTATTTCGCTGGTAGAAAAAGCGCAAGAAGTTTTTGATGAAAATCAAGCAAAAGAATTTGAAAAGAAAATGGAAAAAGCTGAGTTTTCCTATAATGATTTTTTAAAAATGCAAAAACAAATGAGTATGTTTGGCTCTATTGATAATATTTTGAGCATGCTGCCAATCCCCGGATTAAATAAAGATACAAAAGAAACAATTGCCTCTGAAGGTGAAAAACAAATGAAACGCATAGAAGCTTTTATTGCAAGCATGACACCTGAAGAAAGAGCAAATCCGTCATTAATAAATACATCAAGAAAACGCAGAATTTCAAAAGGCTGCGGTATTCCGATTCATGAAGTAAACATGATTATTTCACAATTTGACGGAATGCGGCAAATGATGAAAGGGTTTTCCGATGTAAAACAAAAATTAAAAAAGGGGAAATTAAAAATCCCTAAGAATTTTCCGCGAAATTTTGGCGGCAAATTTCCCTTTTAGGTTTTTATAAAAATAAAATCTTAATAAATATTAACAAATTTGCCCTTAAAAAAAATATGTGTAATAATACAGATAATTAATAGTCTAACCATTCCTTTCTTGACTTATGCGGCCTAGGTCGCATTTTATTTTGCCTTTTTTCGGATTGTTGAATAAAATCATAAAATACAAAATCTTAATAAATTATAAATTTTATCATATTTAAAAAAAATGCCGTTAAAATGATAATAGAAAAGAGGTGTTTTAAATGATAGATTTTAACAGACTTACCGATTATACAAAAGAAATTATCTATGCTTCACAGCAACTAATGACAAAGTACAAAAATTCTCAATTGGAACCTGTTCATATTATGCTGGCAATCACTGAAGATAATGAAGGAACAGCCAAAGATTATTGCAAAGAACTTAAAATTGATAATGATAATTTTAAGCATAAAATAGTTAATGCCGTATCCGAACTTCCTCAAATGCAGTCTGTAAATCCTAATCAGCAGCTTTATATGTCTTTAATCACAAATACAATGTTTGATAAAGCACAAGAAACAGCAGACAGTTTTAAGGATTCTTTTATTAGTATAGAACATATTTTAATGGCAATGACAGAACTTGAAGGTTCAAGTATTCAAACAATATTAAAAAATTCGGGAATAAACAAAAATTCGATATTAAATGCAATGAAGAAAGTTAGAGGTAACAGAAAAGTGGATAGTAAAAATGCCGAGGATTCATATAAAGCACTTGAAAAGTATTCAACTGATTTAACGGCGCAAGCCCGTAAAGGAAAATTAGATCCGGTTATAGGCAGAGATGATGAAATTCGACGTGTAATACAGGTTTTAAATCGTAAAACAAAAAATAATCCTGTTTTAATAGGAGAACCGGGAGTTGGTAAAACAGCAATAATTGAAGGTTTAGCGCAAAGAATAATAAGAGGCGATGTACCTGAAAATTTAAAAGACTCAAAACTTATTTCGCTGGATTTAGGGGCGTTAATTGCAGGAGCTAAATTTAGAGGTGAATTTGAAGAACGTTTAAAAGCCGTTTTAAAAGAAGTTGAAAATTCAAACGGTGAAATAATAATGTTTATAGATGAACTACATACGGTAGTAGGTGCAGGTGCAACTGAAGGTTCAACCGATGCAGGAAATCTTTTAAAACCTATGCTGGCGCGAGGTACATTAAGATGTATAGGCGCAACAACAGTAAATGAATACAGAAAATATATAGAAAAAGACCCTGCATTGGAAAGACGTTTTCAACCGGTAATGGTAGATGAACCTTCGGTTGAAGATACAATAAGTATTTTAAGGGGGTTAAAACAACGTTATGAAGTTCATCACGGAGTAAGAATTAAAGACAGCGCGCTTGTTGCGGCAGCAAAACTTTCCGACCGTTATATTACAGACCGTTTTTTACCCGATAAAGCAATCGATCTTGTAGATGAAGCTGCTTCCTCACTTCGTATTGAAATTGACAGCATGCCTGAAGAACTTGATATGCTTGTACGTCAAAAAATGCAGCTGGAAATTGAACGTGAAGCTCTAAAACAGGAGGAAAGCACGGAAAATACCGAAAAAATAAATAATATTGAAGATATTTTAAAAGATTTAAACGAAAAAATCGAAAAACTTAAAACACAGTGGGAGCTTGAAAAAAAGAGTATTCAAGGAGAAGCTTCAATAAAAGAGGAAATCGAAAAAGTAAAAATTGAAATTGAAGCGGCAGAGCGGGATATGAACTTACAAAAAGCAGCGGAACTAAAGTACGGGAAACTTATGCAGCTGGAAAAGCAGTTAAAAGAAGCCGGAGAAAGCTCAAACGAACATAAAAATAGTCTTTTAAAAGAAGAAATAGATGAAGATGATATAGCTGAAATTGTAAGTAAATGGACAGGAATTGCGGTTAATAAACTTCTTGAAAGCGAAAAACAGAAATTAATGAATATGGAAGAATTTCTGCATAAACGTGTAGTTGGTCAAGATGAAGCCGTAACCATAGTGTCGGATGCTATAAGACGTGCCAGAAGCGGACTTAAAGATCCTAATCGTCCCATAGGAACTTTCATTTTCTTAGGACCCACAGGTGTAGGTAAAACTGAACTGGCAAAAGCATTAGCAGAATTTATGTTCAATGATGAAGATGCTCTTATCAGAATAGATATGTCCGAATATATGGAAAAACATACTGTTGCAAGATTAATAGGAGCTCCCCCGGGATACGTAGGTTATGATGAAGGCGGGCAGTTAACCGAACATGTAAGAAGAAAACCTTATAGTGTTATTCTTTTTGATGAAATAGAAAAAGCACATCCCGATGTATTTAACATAATGCTTCAAATTTTTGATGACGGGCGTTTAACTGATTCTAAAGGCAGAACTGTTGACTTTAAAAATACTTTAATTATATTAACAAGTAACATAGGTAGTGATGTAATTCTAAAAAATACATTAGAATCATTGATATCAGAACAACAGGCAGAAAAGACCAAAGAAGAAGTAATGGAGTTAATGCAGCAAAGATTTAAACCTGAATTTTTAAACAGAATAGATGAAATAGTATTCTTTAAAGCATTAACAATGACGCAGCTTGCTAAAATTGTTGATATTCAAGCTGCTCATCTGCATAAATTACTTGAAGAACAAGATATTGTTCTGGATATAACAGAGGAGGCAAAAGAATTTCTTGCCCAAAAAGGCTATAATCCGATATACGGAGCAAGACCATTAAAAAGAACGATAAGACAACTAATTGAAAATCCGTTATCAAAAAAGATTTTGTCGCAGGAAATTATGCCGCATTCAACAGTAAAAATTGATACACAAAATGATGAACTGACATTTACATCAGTTTAACAATATAAACATAGAACACACAATTTACCCGCTATAAAAAAACCGAAGCCAATACTCAGCTTCGGGATTTTTTTAATACAATTTAAAGTATATTAATAAACAATATTAAAAATTAAATAAAATACTTGACTATGTTTTATGCTTCGTATAAACTGATATTTGTTAATAGGCTCCCATCGTCTAGAGGCCTAGGACACATCCCTTTCACGGATGCGGCAGGGGTTCAAATCCCCTTGGGAGTACCATTTTAGAAGTCATTAGACTTCTTTTTTATTTGAAAATCTATATTTATTTTAGGCAATTATATATATTTTTCGGTGTATAAAAATATACAATTACCTTATTTTATTATTTAAAAAAGGAAGGTTTTAGCACCTTCCTTTTTACTAATATTTTATTAAATTAAAACGGAATTATCCCCTCACGCACACCTGTAAATCTGTAATATAAAAATTTCTATTTTTATATTAAAATATGGAAGTAAGAATTTTTACAAGGAAGCATGAATGTTTAATATATCGTTTAGAAATGTCGGGGGGGGGGTACCGCCTAAACAGAATTACATTAACACCTTTCGTAAAGGAGGTTGTTAATGTCTAAAATAAAAATTGAAATGAAAAAGGACAGAATTCACTCCATTATTTCTGATTATTATACACAAGACGATTTATCTAAAATAAATTTTGACGAATCAGAAGAAACTGTTGATATAAGAGTTTTTAATTTAATGGAGTCATTATACCCCAATAATTCAATAGTTGCTCAAAATAAAAAAGATGCAGACGTATATAAGTGGTTAAAGTCTAAAAATAATAAATTCGCAACACAAAAACGAGGTAGATGCGATATAACACTTTATGATTATTTCGGTGATAACAATATTGAAATAATGATAGAAGATAAGTTTGATAAAAATAAAGAAAATCCCATAAATGAAGCTATCACTTATTGTAATAATATTAATGAATCTGGAAAATATACTTGCAGGATTGCAATAGGGGTAAATCCTTTTGATAATTATCAAGTTATCACAAAAATTCTTAATGAAAAGAATGAATGGGTAAATTTAGTAATAAATGGCAAAATAATTAATGGATTTATAGGTCAAGAAATATTACGTATAATATATTCTAATCCAGGAAAAACAGAATTTGAACTTATTCCACAAGAAGAACAAACATACTCAAGAAGTGAATTTAAAAAGCTGTTAGATAGAGATTTACCTGAAGTTTTTAGAAAAATGTCAGATATTTCAGATGATGATAATCTAAAAATTAGTTTTACTGTAGCATTTATTTCATTAAAGGTTATTTTGGAAAAAGAAGAATATTTAAAAAGAGATATTTTAGATGAATCTAATCGGAAAGTTTTATGGCGGAAAAATACAGAAAAAGCTGATAACACAATTAATTCATTACAAAATATAAATGATATAAAAGCAGCAGTAAATGCTATTGTGGGAGAAACTGCGAAAAAGGAACTTAAAGATAAATTTGAAGATATATTTATCTTAAATGATAAGTATAAATTTAATGACTTAATAGATAAGATACGAATAAGTGAAAATAAAAGCAATATTAAACCAGATCAATCATCTGTAATAAAAATGAAAGCCGTTATTGATAAAATAAAAAACTTATCTTTGTACCAATATGATTTTGATTTGTTTGGTGAAGTTTATGAGTCAATGGCTGATAAAGATACTAAAAAAGTCTTAGGACAGTTTTTTACAAAGAGACACATTATTAAACCATTGGTCAGACTACTATTTAAACCTTATGATTTTGAAGGAATAATAAACAAAGATAAAAAAGTTTGCGATCCATTTTGTGGTACAGGTGGAATGCTAACTGAAACATATAAACAAATAAAATCATATTGCAATGATAAGTATCCTTCTGTTAATACATCGGATATTGCAAAGAAGGTGATATATGGATATGATATTATAGAGTCAAATGTAGGTAAGACAAAAATAAACTTGACATTAGCTAGTGATGGTTATTCTGTTATAGAACAACGTGATTCTTTGTTAACTTTAAATAAAGCTAATGAGTTTGATTACATAATTACAAATGTTCCTTATGGCAAAGGGCAAAAAGATAGTATTGTAAAAAATATAGAAGATACAAAGTTATTAAATGCCACCTCGGAAAGAGATGGGATAATCAATAGAATACGACAATTTGAAAAGAGAAATAATACGCAAAAATTAGAATACAATTCACTTATTAAAGTTATTCAAATTTTAAAAGAAGGTGGTACTGCTATTGTGATAGTTCCAGATGGAATTTTAGAAAATCCATCTTTTTCAAATTTAAGAGAATGGTTGTTAATAAAATGTAAAATTAGAATAATCATTAGTTTGCCAAAATATGCTTTTGCTCCATACACAAAAGAGAAAACATATGCTCTTTTATTAGAAAAAAGAGAAACTTATGGTGCAAATATGATTGAAACATTGAATGATATTTCTGAAGAAGAAAGAATATACTGCTATATTATTGATAATGATGGTTATGCTAATTCTGATAAACAATATGAAACACCGTTAAGAGACAATAATGGTGTTCCTTTGCATAATGAATTATCGGATTATTATGATAACAATGGGGATTTTCATAATTCAATTTTAGAACAAATTTGTATATCAGGAAAAGAAGATGAATCTAAACATTATGATGAATGGGGTAATTTAATACCAGGAAAAAAATATGGGCATATTTCAATTAAAGAAATATTACAAGATTATTATTACAAAGATGAAGAACAAAAAGAATCAGATAAGGTATATCGCTTAAATCTATTACCTGAAAAATACTTTAGACCAAAAGAATTTGAAAATATGGATTATGAGCAGCTTATTCAAGAACGAAAAAATATAGAAAACAAATTAAAAAATATAATAGAGTGTATAGATTAATATGATAGGAAAGATAAGACAATTTTTTGATATAAAAGGTGGTAATTCGGGGCTTACTGAAGAAATTATCTACAATAATCAACCTATAGTAGAAAAAGAGTCTATTAAAGTTTTCTCTTCATCTACAGATGACAAAACAATAATGAAGAGAATTAGTAAACATGCACAAATTGATAATGAAAATATTAAAATATTTGACAAAGAGGGAATTTTAATTTCACGAAATGGCAAAGCTGGTAAAATGAAATACATTGAAGGCAAAAAATTTACAATGAATGACCATGCATATTTTCTTACAGTTAAAGATAATTATATCGATTTCATTAATCTAAACTATATTTTATTTGCATTCAAAAAAGAGATAGAAAACTGTGTAACATCTGATAAAGAGGGGAATCGTACATTTAATAAAACTTTATTTGAACAAGAATATATAAATATTCCCGATAAACTAGAACAAGATAAAATTGCTAAAGAATATATAAAAATCAGAAATATTTACGCTTGTTTAGAATCAGAAATCAACTATATTGAAAAAGTTTTAAATATTGTACCAAAGACAGACTATGGCAATATGTATAACATAAAAGATGTTTTTAATTTAATTCCTGAAAATAGATTGTTAACAGAAGAATATATATACTGTCATCAAGGCGAATACCCTGTATATTCAGCTCAAGTAAATGGTGCTTATGGATATATTGACTCCTTTTTAGAGGGAACGACTGATGATAAAGAAATATTATTTGTTGTTCAATATGGAGATTCAGGAAAAACTGTTCTCAGAAGCGGAAAATTAAATATAGGAAGAAATGTTTGTGGATTAGTTCCAAAAGATAAATTTAAAAATAAGGTAAATTTAAAATATATGAAATATATTTTACAAGCAATATTTATTAATAATTCAAAAGGAGACGGATTAAAATCTTTATCACAGTCAACAATCAAAGATACAATATTTTTTCTTCCAGATAAAACGGAACAAGACAAAATTGCAAGTGAATTTGATAAAATAGAAAAAGTAAATGAAAAACTACAAGTATTAAAGGAACATATTGAAAATTTGTTCTTTAATATTTAGAATAATTTATATTGTATATAACAATTACTTATTCCTCATCTTTTTCAGTAATTCTTTAACAGCTTTTTCTTCTTCTTCAGAAAGGCGAAAAGAAAACATTTTCTTTTTGTTTTCTTTCGTAGTTCCTTTCGGACGACCACCGCCACGCCAACCGCCACGACCTGATGTAAATTTTTCTTCATCCATTTTTGTATACCTCTTGAGAAATTCAAAAAATGAGTTATAATAAAAATACAAGCGGGGTTTCGGTAACTCCAATTACCTTCCTCGGATTTTTAAAATGCTGAAGTGGTTTCTACTTATTGTGGAAATCACTTCTCGTTATGTATAAGATCAAGAATAGCATAATTAATGTTAAGTTGATATCATTCATACGCATTCTCCTTTCGTTTAGACTATCAGCCTTATGCTGAAGTTGATGTCGTGCTGATGTCCTATTAAAAGGTTTTTTCGAGGTATGTCCCGCCTGTATTTAATTATCAATGTTCTGTATATTTTTATTATAGCATTTAATAGTTTAATTGTCAATACTTTTAAACTAAAACCGCTTGTTTTAAAACTAAATTAAACATATTTCTATATCTGTTGTTATATCTAAAACAGAACTCATTAACATAGTTTTGAAGATTATGATAAACACCAATAATACCTCTTTTTAAAGTTCCCCAAAAACTTTCGATATTATTTGTGTGAACATCACCATCTGCATATTGAAAGCTATGGTCAACAACAAAATGGGAATGTTCGGTATTTTTCAGAATATTATATCCTTTAAATTCATCTGTAACAATTATATTTCCCCTTTTACAGACTTCATTTAAAACTGCTAAAAGCTGTTTCCCCGATAATGCTTTCCCATCTTTATTAGGCAGGGCAACTTTACAATGAATTTGTTTATGTTCTCTATCTATAGCACCAATTACAGGTGTTTTCTTTGTTCCTCTGCCTCGTTTATTTTTAGGTTTTTGAGTTCCGTCAGGATTAGTTTTATTTTCTTTACGAGGTTTACCGCCTACATATGTTTCATCCATTTCTATAACTGTATCAATAAATTCTTTGATTTCTTCATTTCCCATAGCTATACGAATTTGTTTTAAAATTCTCCAAGCTGTTTTATAGGTTACTCCGATTTCTCTTTGTAATTGGCAAGCAGATACTCCCTTTTTAGCATTCATAAATAGATTTACAGCATAAAACCATTTTCTTAAATCAGTCGAAGTCTTTTCTAAGATAGTACCTTTAAAAACGGAA
>CAJOJP010000065.1 GCA_905234915.1 Candidatus Gastranaerophilales bacterium | reverse complement strand
AATTTAAATTATTGCTACTAACTCCACTCTCCTCACTCCTAACTAATTGAAGTACAGGCTTTAAGTATTCCGCCCCAATCTTTTCACAAACATAATCTCGCACAACAAATTAAATAATTCAGCTACTTGTTGGTTGAGTTATTTTTTTATTTTGTTTATCTTTATTCTAAAGAAACATAAAGCTTATATGCCTTAATACGTTATTAAGCATATTCACTTTCATACTATAACTTTTACGAATATTATCTTCTACATTCAGATAATAACATAATTGTTTATCTGAGTCAACAAAAAAATAAAAATGTTTTCTAAGATAACAAAAAGAGGTTAAGTATGTTATATAGTGAATTGTATGGTAAATTAATTTTACAAACAAAAAGAAACGATATAACGCATGTAGAAATAGGTCAATGTATTAATCTTTCAAAAGGGGCAATTACCGCCAGAGCTAAAAGAAATACAAATATGAAACAAGCGGAAATTGATGCGGTAGAAAAATATTTTAATGTTAATATATCCGGTATATCAATTAAAGAGTATTCATTTGAAAGAAATAATAATTTCTCAGTAAAAAAAGAAGTAAATAATTTCGGGCAAAGACTTGATTCTTTGCAGACAAAAACACATTTGTCCGATAAAGAAATATCTAAAATACTTAATCTTGAGGAAGAAGAATATTTAGAATATAAAACAGGTGATAGAAAACCCAATTTAAAAATTTTAAACGAATTAAAACAAAATTTCAAAATATCTGTTGACTGGCTTCTTTACGGGGAGTAGCTTTAATTAAAGCACTTACATAAAATTTTAACAAATTTGATTTGATTTGTAAATTTTAGTTAATATTTAAATAATATATACTAAAGTTTTTTTAAATTTTTCCGAATATAAAAACATAAATGAAAAAAGAAAGGGTTCTTAATCCATGTATTACAATTCGGTTTGGCCCGGTGCCTACAGTTTCAAAAATGAAATAAAACTTTTTACTCAATGGTTTAAAGAACAATTGGAAATAATATTAAATAAAATAGAAGAAACGGAAAAGAAACTGGGATAACTAATCTTGATTGTACATACCTTATATTATATACTTGCTTTGTAATTATGTAATAGGGTATGGAAATTGATTTCCCAGATTTTAACAGCTTGTATAACGGGTTTAGATGTATATAAAATTCTTGTAGAAGTTGATGTTAATAATTCTCTTCCCGGTGTGTCAATAGTCGGTTTACCCGATATTGCAATATCAGAAGCCCGAGAACGTGTACGCTCGGCGATAAAAAACTCGGGCTACTCTTTCCCCAATCAAAAAGTTATAATAAATCTTGCCCCTGCTGATATAAAAAAAATAGGCAGCGGCTATGATTTGCCTATTGCAATCGGAATTTTAGCAAAAGAGGGAATAATTCAATATACTGATTTTTCAACAACAGCTTTTATCGGAGAACTATCGCTTGATGGCTCTCTGCGTAGTATAACGGGAGTATTGCCTATTGCTGCCGGTTTACAAAAACACGGAATAAAAACACTTGTTGTACCTTATGAAAATGCTAAAGAAGCAGCTATTATTCAAGGATTAACAATATACGGAGCTAAAAATCTTAATGAAATAGTTGAGCATTTTAATACAAAATCACTTCAGCATAAATTAATGGAAACCGTAAAAATTAATATTAATGAATTTATGCAGCAAGAAACAGAACAAGACGGATATTTTGATTTTAAAGACGTAAAAGGTCAGCAAAAAGCAAAAAAAGCAATGGAAATTGCAGCAGCAGGCGCACATAATCTTTTGATGTCAGGTTCACCGGGTTCGGGTAAAACACTGCTTGCAAAGTGTTTTCCTTCAATACTTCCGCCGCTTTCATTTGATGAATCTATTGAGTTAACTAAAATATACAGCGTAAAAGGACTGCTTAATTTAAATAAACCGCTGATTACAACCCGCCCTTTCAGAAACGTACACCATACAGCTTCTTCTATAGGTATAACGGGGGGAGGAACAAACCCTGCCCCCGGTGAAATTACACTGGCTCATCGAGGTGTATTATTTTTGGATGAATTTGCCGAATTTCCGAGAAATGTGCTTGAAGTACTTCGACAACCGCTTGAGGACGGAAAAATAGTTATATCAAGAGCCAAAATGCGTCTTGAATTTCCTGCCGATTTTATATTACTTGCAGCTATGAATCCATGCCCCTGCGGTTATCTCGGTGATACAAAAAAACAATGTACCTGCAATGAACATCAAATAAAACAGTATCGTTCAAAACTTTCAGGCCCGTTACTAGATAGAATTGATATAATTATTGATGTTCCCCGCTTAACTTTAGATGAACTTACAATTAATTCAAATGATGAGTCGGAAAACTCCAAAACAATCCGCAGCCGTGTAGTTACAGCCCGCAACATTCAGCTTGAACGCTATAAAGGACTTGGAATTTACACAAATTCAGAATTAACACCTAAGCTTATAAAAAAATATTGTCAGTTAGATACAGAAGCTTTATCTCTTTTAAAAAATGCCGTTATGAAATTTAATATATCAGCAAGAGCTTATGACAGATTACTAAAACTATCAAGAACAATCGCGGATTTAGCAGACAGCGAAACAATTACGGCTGCTCATGTTGCTCAAGCCGTACAATATCGTTCATCATTTTAATATTTTTTTCAATACAATCTATTTTCGGCAAAAAAATTTTAATACTTTAAATAAGATTATTAAAATTTATTAAAAATATTTGTTACAAATTAAGTAAAAGTGTCAATTTTTGATGAATATCTTTTTTATATATAATAGTAGTCGAGGATGATTTGGTGATATTATGTCAGGGTTATTTAATGCTATTTCAAAATTCAATGTTAAAGAATATACTTCAGTTCCCAAAGAAACAGATACTGAAGATGATACAAGCTATGAAGATGTTGATTTCAGCTTGAATTTTTCATCTGCTAAAACAATTCAAAATTCAGGTTTAGCTGCTTCATTTGCAGAAAATCATTATAAAAAAGAAACTATAGAAGAAAAGAAAACCTATGAATTTGATGAAAAAGACGAGGAAGATGAAGGCTATAAAATAATAGGCAAATATAAAGAAGATGATAATGACGGCGGATTTGACTCTGAATTTTAATCAGCCTTTTACGGCACCTTCTGTTTGACCTGAAATAAAATATTTCTGCATGATAATAAAGAATATTATTATGGGAATTATTGATATTATTGAGCCTGCTGCAATAAATTTCCAATTTGCACTGAACATTCCCTGCAAATCATTTACACCAACCGGAAGTGTATATAATATTTTATCTGTTAATACAATACTCGGCCAAAGAAATTCACCCCAGCTTCCGATGAACGTAAAAATTGCAAGAACGGCAAGAGAGGGTGCACTCATTGGAATTAAAATTTTCAGCCAAATATTAAATATGCTGCAGCCGTCAATAAATGCAGCTTCCTCCATTTCTTTCGGAATTTTTAAGAAAGTCTGCCGCATTAAAAATATACCAAATGCATTAACGGCAAAAGGGAAAATTAAGCCTGCATATCCTTGAATAATTCCGTAAGAATCAACAAGATGAAGTTTTAATATTATCAAATATACCGGCAGCATAATTGACTGAAACGGTATCATAATTGTTGACAAAATAAGCGTAAATATAAAATTTTTTCCTCTAAAATTCATTCTTGCCAACGGATAAGCCGCAAGTGATGAAAAAATAAGATTTAAAATCGTGGTAAAAGCTGCAACTATGAAACTATTAAAAAAGTATAAGAGAAAAGGTATTTTTTTCCATACTTGAACAAAATTTTCAATAGTGCAATTTTGGGGAATAAAAATCGGAGGATACGCAAAAACATTTTCGCCGCTTCCTTTTAGTGCCGTTGAAATAAGCCATAAAAAAGGGAATAATGATAATATTGACATTAAAATTAAAAAAGCATGAATCCGGGTTGTTTTTAAAATTTTTTTTATCATGCTCCATACCTCTTATTTTCAAAAAAGATAATATTTATTATTGAAAATATAAGTATTATAAAAAGAAGAACCACTGAAGCAGCTGAAGCCATTGATAAATCAAGATTTTCAAATGCTCTTTCATAAATATAATAAACAATTGTTTTAGTTGAATTAAGAGGCCCCCCTTTTGTCATGACATATATTTCCGTAAATACTTTTAAGGCCGAAATTGATGACATTATTACAACAAGTGCTATAGAGGGCATAATTTGCGGAACAGTTACCGTTAAATGTTTAATAAAAGCATTTGCGCCGTCTGTTTCAGCTGCTTCATAAAGTTCTTTCGGCACACTCATAAGGGCAGAAAGGTATATCATCATATAATAGCCTATACCTTTATAAATTGTTACAATTGCGACAGACATCAGTGCAAAATGGGTATCAGTCAGCCAGCCGACGGGTTTTATCCCCAAAAATGAAATAATATAATTAAAGATACCCTCTTGAGTATAAAGCCATTTAAAAGCTATTGCGACTACAACAATTGAAACAATAACAGGTAAATATATTAAAATTTTATATAAAGTAATGCCTTTTATTTTTTGATTAATAAAAATAGCAATAATTAAAGGAATTACAGCTAAAACAGGTACGACCATGCCTAAAAATAAAAAAGTATTTAATACCGCAGTATAAAATTCACCGGATTTAAAAAGAACTTTATAATTGTTGAAACCTGCAAAAACAGGGTTATAAATATCATTTGAATAATCTTTAAAACTTATTAAAAATGTTTGAAAAAACGGCATGAAAAAGAATACAAACAGAAAAATAAGAGCCGGCAGCAAAAATAAATAAGGAATATATTTTTTATAAAATGAGTTCAAATGCCCGCCTTTCTTAGTTTTTTATTTTATTATAAACCTAAGCGCAATTTTTGTATCTAAAATGTTTTTATAAAATTAAGGTTAGGTTTTTAAAATGACAATTATAAAAAAATTACAAGATATATTTAAAAAAAATAATTATGTTGATTCTCAGGTCATTTATAAAAATGCAGCCTCAAAATATTCAATAACAGCTGAATGTACAATGGAACTTTCGGGTCAAACCGAAGAAAAAAAGAAAGAAATTAATGATTACTTAAATAAGTTAATAAAAAAATATATTGAAACTCCGGAAAAATTAATTCAATATATGAGGCTTAAGGGCTCAAAGATATATGAAATTAATAATGCGGATAATATTCTTGCCTTATTCAATGAAGAAGAAGGTTTTATTACACCGCAGAAGGGTTTAAAAGCAATATTTTTAACGTTTTTACTTTCTACTCTCGGTGAAGGCAGAGCAAAAGTAAACTATTCAATGCCGGAAATATTTGTTTTTAATAAAAAAAATACCGAAATTTATACTATAGCAAGAGCATTGCATAAATATTACGGATTTATAAATAATTTTCCGGGATTTGACAGTAAATCGCAAGCTATATTCAAAAAAATTTACGGCAAAAAAAATTTAAAAAATACAAATGAAAGATTAAATAATTTACCGTTAAAAGATGTTATTGCCTGTAGAAGTGCCTTAGCCCGCGATTTAGACTCAATAAATTTTACATTAAAACTTTCATTAGAATATGAACAATCAAAAAAAGCATTAAAAAAATTAATTACTGATAAAAACGCAAACATATAAAACACACACATATATATTCAAACTATCAATCTTCTTTCCATTCTTTCTCTTTCCCGTTTTTCTTAATTTTTAATTAAACTGTTTTCATTTTCATTTATTTCCTCTGTAATAGGTATATCATCATTTAAATTAAATTGTTCAATAATTAATGGTGTTAATAAATCCCAAGCAGCTTCAGTAGGGTGGTAGTTGTCAGGCATTCTGTATTCGGACAATTGTAAATTTTCCTTTGTCATATCAATTGTTGAAGCAACAATAAATCCTTTTTCCGTAAGTTTTTTTCTTAATTCATCTGCATAGGGAATATTCCAATCTTCATAAAATAAAACATAAAATTTTAATTCACTGCCGTAACGTTTTTGAAATTCATTTCGAGATTTAATGAAGTATAAAAGAATTTCATCTGTAATTAAATCTTTATTATTAAGATTTTTATCGCATTTTTCCGCATAAAAATGATTTATCAATTTTACAATATATAAAGATCTGAAAAAATTTTTCAAGTTATTTTTGTAATCAAGCATAACTAAATTTCCGTCTTTAATCTTAAAAACAGGAATTACATGATAATCAAGCATATCAAAGTATTGAAGTTTAGTGCGCCTGTAGTGGTCGCTGATCATAACATAAATTATTGTATCTGTAAAAGGTATTGTTTTATATAATTTATCGGAAACGGACTGCATATACATTTGTTGAAAACCACCGCCCGGAACACTTCTGTTATAAACAGGACGCTGTAATTGTTCCGATAATTTATGGCTGAAAGTTTGATTACTGTTTAAATACTGCCCGTATGCATAAGAACAGCCAAAAATAACAATCGGTATTTTTTCATTATATTCTAATCCGTCAGGCAGTCTTCCTGAATATATATTATTTTTACCTGTAAAATACTTATCTAAATCATAAAAATATTCCGGAAACCACCATAAGTGATTATATTTATTAATGGGAAAAAGCATCGGATGATTTTTATAATAATTTAGAGAGTAATATTTATATATACAAAAATCGGTAAAAAATAAAAGAGTGAATATTAAAATTATATTCACCGTTAATATAGATATTATTTTTAAAAATTTCATAATTTTAACTCTTTGATAACTTTTGGAACAATCTTATTCCATGCATCTTCATTCGGAGTATTACTTTTGAGCATATACTTGCTGTTATCAGCCAGTCCTCTAACGTCAACAACTTTGAAGCCGTTTTGTTCTAATTGAGCTTTAAAATCAGAGCATAATTCAAAATCATCATAAATAAGAACAGCAAACTTAGATTTTTTCCAATGTTTACTCATTTCATTTTTTGCGGCAATAAAATGTTTTAAAGCAAAATCATAACTTTGTTTCGGATTATTAATAACAGCTTTTTCAACATACCAATGATAAAGCATATTTGCAATATACAAACGTTTAATTTGATTAAGCAAAAAATTAGAATTTGTTATTTCTTCAAGCTCACCATTTTTTTCTTTATACCGCAAATCAAATTCTTCATTTAAGATATTCCATTGAGCAAAAGAATACAAATACAATCTTCTTAAGTGATCATGCATATACACATAAATAACATATTCAGGCTGAGGTATTTTTTCATATAAGGCTTTCGATTTAGCCTGAGCAAGGAAATGCTGAAGACTGAAACTGGTAAAAGAACGATTATAAACAGAACGGCGGGAACGAACAGACAACTTATGCGCAAAAGTCTGCTTCGGACTGAGTCCGTATCCGTATGCATAAGAACAGCCAAAGAGAACAATCGGTTTTTTCCTTTTATACACTAAACCTTCAGGAGTCCGCCCCCATCCGTTTTTTAAACCCAAATTTTCAAATTCATAATTTATTTTTTTTATTCCGCTATGAAAACCTACTTCTTTTACTGAATCATTAAAATTAATATCTTTTTGCAATTCTTGATTTTCTATACGCCAGACAAAAACCTCTGCCGTAAAAAGAACAAAAGTTAAAACTACCAAACATACCGTAATGATTTTTAATATCTTTTTCATACTTAGTTACATGCTATAGAAAAATTTTTATTTTGTCAAATTGTCTATCAGATGTACAGGTTCATAACATATTGCGGTGAATAATCAGCAAAAATATTAACTTCAAAATCTTACTGTTACTCATTTGAATAATAAAGCATTGAAGAATAAATTTTTGCATAATAAAATCTAAATATAAATAAAAAAAGGAAAATTATGTTTGATACAATAAAATTAAAATGTCATCAACGAAATAAATACATAAAAGATATAAAAAATGCACCTATAAAAGAACAATTCAGAGGTTTTCCGATTTTAAACAGTAATTTGGGAAATATTCCCGATATATCCTGTTGTCCTTCAAATGCTCTAAAATACGATAAAGAATTATCTATAGATATGGGCAAGTGTACTTTTTGCGGTAATTGCAAATGTGAGGCAATAGCCTTTTCAAATAAATATAAACTCGGGGCAGCTTCAAGAGAAAAACTTATAATAACAGAAGATGTAACTTATGAAAACTATGAAAAAACTGCAATTAAAGCGAAAAAAGAAATTGTAAAAATATTTTCCAAATCATTAAAATTAAGACAGGTATCAGCTGCAGGCTGTAACGGCTGTGAAATGGAACTAAATGCCTGCTCAAACTGCAATTTTGATATGGGAAGATTTGGTATCGATTTTGTTGCATCTCCTCGTCATGCGGATGGTATTGTTATAACCGGTCCTATTAGTGAAAATATGGCATGGGCATTAGAAGATTGTTATAAATCGGTTCCTGAGCCTAAAATAGTAATTTTAGCAGGTGCCTGTGCAATATCAGGCGGAGTTTTTCAAAATTCTGCAAAATTAAACAGAGAATTTTTAAAAAAATATCCGGTAGATTTATATATTCCGGGGTGTCCTGTTCACCCTTTAACTTTTATTAATGCTGTTTTAAGCTACATAACGGGGAAATAATTATATGAATATTACCGTAAAAAAAATTAATTCATTAAATGGAGAAATAGAAATTCCCTCGGATAAATCAATAACCCACAGGGCATTTTTGTTTTCCGCTTTAACAAAAGGAAAGTGTACGATTACAAATTTTTCCCGCGGTGAAGATTGTTTATCTACTTTAAAAATAATTGAGCAGCTTGGCTGTAATATTAAACATATAAATCCAAAAAAAATAATTATTGATGCGCAAAATGCTCTGAAAGCTCCTTCTATACCGCTTAATTGCGGTAATTCCGGAACTACAACACGGCTTATTTCAGGTATTCTTGCAGGTCAAAATTTTAATTCAAAATTATTCGGAGATGAAAGTCTTTCCAAACGTCCGATGAAAAGAGTTATTGCTCCTTTAGAACTTATGGGGGCAAATTTTTTGCATAATGATTTTAAATTGCCAATAGAAATAAAAGGTACTAAGCTAAAAGGTATTAATTATATTTCTCCGTTGGCTTCCGCGCAGGTTAAATCGTGCATACTTCTTGCAGGACTAAATGCAGACGGTGTTACCTCGTTTACGGAACCTTATAAATCACGTAATCACACTGAACTCATGTTTAAATATATGGGGGCAGATATTAAAGAGGAAGGAAATAAAGTCATTGTAAGAAAATCACAGCTTAATCCGGTTGATATAACCGTAAATGGCGACATTTCCTCCGCTGCTTTTTTTATAACGGCAGCTTTAATTGTACCAAACTCCGATATAATAATAAGAAATGTAGGTATAAACGAAACGAGAACCGGTATTTTAGATGTTTATAAAGCTATGAATGCAGATATTGAAATTATTAATGAACGAATTATATCAAATGAAAAAACTGCCGATATAAGAGTTAAATTCTCAAATTTAAAATCAACGGTAATTGAAGGAGATATAATTCCGAGATTAATAGATGAAATCCCTGTTATTGCCGTTGCTGCGACCCAAGCACAGGGAACTACAATAATTAAAAATGCACAGGACTTAAGAAACAAAGAAGCAGACAGAATAACGGCAATAAAAACAGAACTAAATAAATTAGGAGCAGATATAGATGAAACTCAGGACGGATTAATTATTAAAGGAAAAACTCAACTGACAGGAGATTGTGTCTGCGAGTGTTATCACGACCATAGAATAGCAATGAGCGAATATGTTGCAGGATTAATTTGTCATAACCCCATAAAAATAAATGAATTTCAATGGGTTAATATCTCTTTTCCCGAGTTTTTAAACTTATTTGAAAATATAAAACAATAAAAGTATATAAATTGAAAGACGCAAATTCCTCTGTTATAAAAATTGTAAATTCAACCCAAGAGTCGCAAACTCGCTTGCGCTCAAACAGTGCGACTCTTGCTGCTGTTTCATTAACAATTTTTTTATAACTTCGTCAATGGTCTTTCAATTAATATACTTTTATTTTATTTTGTATATTTATTTACAGAATATTATAGTAGGTATTTAGCTCTATCACAAATTTCGAGTCTTACAAATTTCATTTCGTACGCTTTTTGCTGAACATATCGTATTAAATCAATAATTCTTTCATCGGGTTTATCGTTTCGGTATTTGTTAAGCCAGCTGTTTTCTATATCAATAATTAATACTAAAATTTTATTTTCTCTGTTAAATTGCAGCCATTTATCTATTTCCTCTTTAGTATCGTTAATCCCGGGAATAATTATATACTTACTGATAACATTAAATGCTCTTTTTTGAGATTTTGAATATCTTTTCAAATTATCACAAACTGTTTTAAAAGCATCAATTTGTTTTATTTTTTTATAAGTATCGCGAGTTGCACTATCAATTGAAACTACAACGGATAATTGACCCGTTTCAATACCTTCTGCAATAGCGGGTGAATATTTAATACCGGAAGAGGGAACTCTCATATCATCAAAACCGTTTTTAAGAAAAAGTTTTATCAGTTTATCAAATTCAGGAAGGATTGTAGGTTCGCCGCCGCCGAACCCTATGGCTCCGCCGCGCCTGATTATTCCTTTTTCAAACATATCTTTTACTATAGGAAATACATTATATGTTTTTAGGCTGTTATATCGTTTTTTATCCTCTTGAGTATAACAATACGAGCAATTGCAATTACATTTTGTAAAATGGTCAAAAAGTAAATTATCAATATAATCAGCCTGCAGCCAGGGTTTATTTTCCAGAAATACACAACCGCGGCACCCCGCAACTGTAGAGCCTGATTTTTGAATTCCACGATACTCGTTTTTTATTTTGAAAAATTTATCCCAGTCTATTTTTTCGCCGTGGTAATCTCTGAAAATCATTGAATTACCGCCGCCCGGTGCACTCATATAACAGCATAATTTCACATTTGACCCATATACACCGTTATCAAAACATACACCTGATTCTAACCACTTGCAGCTTGTATATTTTTCAAATTTCATATTTAAATTTTATCAATAATTAAACATCTTAGCAATAATTACACTGCTTCTGTGAAAAAGGTATTGCGCTAAATATTTTTAATTTAATTATCTTTAATATTTTTATTTGTAACAGATATTGCCATATAAATAATCGGAACAGCAGGCAAAATAGTTATGACATAAGGAAAAAACTGCATTTAAGCCTCCTTTAAAAATTTTCTATAAAAGAAAAGTTATCGCCCAATTCTTCTTCTATTTTTTTAACGAGAACATGCGGTTTAATATTAAGCCCCTCCGCTATACGCCATAAAGTAGAAAATTTTTTAATTATTGTTCTAATATGAGAACAAGTTGTCATAGTATTATGACAAAAATAATAAAATTAAGGTGAAAAGTGAAATTTCTAACAGATATTATCAAAAAAGATAAAATAACTAATCCGCCATGGGATTATGAATTTATATATTATCTTCACGAAAATGAATATCCTAAATATTTAAAAAAGATTTTTGAATATAGAACAGGAGATGAACTTCCTTTAAAA
>CAJOJP010000064.1 GCA_905234915.1 Candidatus Gastranaerophilales bacterium | reverse complement strand
GCTTATTTCTTAAGCCGCACCAGCTATTTTTTTAATATTGATAAAAAATAAATTAATGTAGCAAGGTGCTTGCTAAAGAAATGCGCGTGCTCAATGCTCATCAAAGTATTTTCTTTTTTCGTTTTTTATTTCAAAAAGTCCAATTATTTAAGAAACGCTCTACTAGTATTTAATTTATATTTTATCCAAAAAATATGAATTAAATCATCATGTATATGAATTATTTACTATTTTTTTATTTCGCAAATAGATTTATCTTATTAAAGAGGCAATTATGGATAACAAAAAATTATTAGGAAAAAGAATAAAAGAAATTCGTAAAAAAGCGGGCTATACACAGGAAGAATTAGCAGAAGCTGTCAACATAGATATTACAACATTATCGGGTATTGAAAGCGGGCGGCATTTTCCTTCGCTTGTTACGCTTGAAAAAATTGCTCAAACTTTAAATACCGCTTTTATTACACTTTTCGATTTTGATAATCATGTTTCGGTTGAAGATATGAAATTAGTGATTTTAAAAAATATAAATCATTTTTCTAATGATGATATTAAATTTGTCTATAAATTGCTAAATAAAAAATATACGGAAGAATTTATTTTCTAAATCTCTGCTTTTGAAAGGTATTCCAGTGAATATTTTAAAATATCTTCCGATTTACCCAAATCTTTTTTATAACTTAATACTGCTTTAATAGCATTTTTTGCTTCATTAATGCTGTATCCCAGTGATATTAATACGCTTTGAACCTCCATAACAGTATCTTTAGAAGTATCTTCGGATATTTCAATGTCTGAGATATCACCCGGAGTGATATTTGACCAATTTATCAATTTATCTTTAAGTTCAATAATAATTTTTTGAGCAACTTTAGCTCCTACACCTTTTGCTCTTGCAAGTTCTTTTGAATCTTCTCTAATCATAATATCAATAAGTTCGGAAATAGAAAATTCTTCCAATATCATAAGAGCCATTTTTATGCCAATACCCGAAACACTTTGTAAAATATTAAAAATATCGCGTTCTTCTTTTGTTAAAAATCCTGTAAGCGTCATAGAATCTTCTTTATGAGCCAGAGATACATATATCTTTACTTCGCTGTTATCGTTCAAACGTTCAATGGTGTTTTTACCCGAAAAAATAAGATAGCCGATACCTCCCGCTTCAACAACAATATGGCTGCCGCGATAAGAATTTAGCTGTTTTGAAACAAGATGTCCTTTTATATAATCATACATTATAATTTTTTATCCCTCAGTTTGTTATAAGCTTCTAATGCAGATTTTGCATCGTTCTCACGATTAAGATTTTTATAAGCAAAAGCAAGATTATAGTAGAAATCAGCTTCATCAGATTTTAACTTTATTGCTTTTTCAAGTGCATTTTTTGCTGATTTATAATCTTTCAAGCCTATATATGCACATCCTGTATTATAGTAATAAAAGGGAAAATCTTTTTTTATTTTTATTGCCTGTTTATATTCATTGATAGCCAGATTA
Source organism: Candidatus Gastranaerophilales bacterium (assembly GCA_905234915.1). Taxonomy (GTDB): domain Bacteria; phylum Cyanobacteriota; class Vampirovibrionia; order Gastranaerophilales; family Gastranaerophilaceae; genus Avigastranaerophilus. The sequence continues at coordinate 10,256 of CAJOJP010000064.1, read as the reverse complement.
TATCGTTTTTCTTCAAGATAAATATTCCCTAAGTTATAATGAGCTTTATCAAAATCAGGATTTAATTTAATTGCTTTTTGCAGAAAAAATACCGCATTGGTATTACTGCCTTTATCTTGCGCAATATTTGCAAGTAAATACCAGATTTCAAAATCTCTCTCATTTTCACTTATTTTAGAGATAAGAGAATAAGCTTCATCTAAATTGTTAGAGTTGTACAGTGCTATAATTTCATTTTTTTTATCTTTTGGTAAAACTGAAAATACAGGCACCTCGAGTATCAGCAGAGCAAAAAATATAAAAAATATGATTATTTTTTTCTTCATAAGTAAATTATAAAATAATTAAAAATTTCTTTCTATTTGACGGAGATATTTTGTAAAGTTTTACAACATTTTTATTATCTTCAATTTTTTGGATTAAATTCTATTATTTGATATAATAAACTTATAAAAGAATTAAGGGATAGTTTTTTATGAGAAAATTACTAAAAGATTGTGCTTTTATGCTTTTTATTATTATAGTGATGTTTTTTATAACATCACAGCCGTCGTTTTCAGGCACATTAAAATTTGCACAATTATCGGATATTCATTATTCCGTCGGGAGAGATGATACAAGCTATAAACTTTTATCTCATACAAAAGAGTTGTTAAATGACGCTGTAGCACAAATTAACAATCATAAAAATTTAAAATTTGTTATTGTTACGGGGGATGGTATAGATACTCCCGATAAACGCGCATTGGACGGTATGATTGAAGGGTTGAATGCTCTGAATTATCCCTGGTATATAGCTGTCGGAAATCATGATACATCACCTTCAAGTTATATTAATAAATTAAATTTTTTAAAAGAAGTAAGGGCTAAAAATAAAAACTTCTCTTTCACTTCTACTTATTATACTTTTAAACCTAAAAGGGGCTTCAGAGTCATTGTTATGGACGGTGCAAGCAATGAGGGACACTCTCCTCACGGTACTTATTCTGAAGAGGAACTGCAATGGCTGGAGGATATATTATCAAAATCACAAAAAGATGTTGTACTTATTTTTCAGCATTTCCCGATTGTAACTCCTTACGATTCTAAAAGCCATGAAATAAGAAATGCAAAAGAATATAATACGCTCCTGCAAAAATATAAAATGCCTATTGCTGTATTTTCGGGACATTATCATGCCTCTAAAATAACAAGAAAAAATAATATTTTACATGTTTCAACACCGGCACTTGTAAGTTATCCTAATTCTTTTAGAATAGTAGAAATAAAAAATAAACCGAATAAGGCTGTATTTAAGTTTGAGTTTTGTGAAACAGGCTTGAAGGATTTACAGCAAAAGGCTAAAATGCGCATAGTAGGCGATAGTATATTTTACGGAAAAGAAAAAGACAGAGAAACAGAAATAATATTGGAAAAGAAATAAATTTATGAATAAAAATAATATAAAAGTTAAATTTTGGGGAGTAAGAGGTTCATATCCCGTAGTAAAAAGCGATTTCGGAAAATACGGCGGAAATACAGCATGTGTAGAAATTAATGCGGCAGGTCATACTATTATACTTGACGGAGGAACAGGCATAATAGAACTCGGCGATAAAATTTTTAAGGAGCATATATCTTCTGCCGATAATGTATTTGACAGAAAACCGATGAATGTAACAATGCTTTTGAGTCATATTCATCAAGACCATATTCAAGGACTCAATTTTTTTAAACCGATGAGCGTAATCACAACACATTTATCCTTATTTGGGTACAGCGGTTTTGAAACAGCAATAAGCGAAACTCTCTCCGAGTTAATTTACGGAAAATCTTTTCCTATCAATCTTTATGATGTTACCGCTGATTATTCAATGTATGATATAACGGAGGCCGATATAGTTATTTTAAAAGAAAATGACCCCGACCCGGTTATGAAAAGAATTACAAGTCTTAATGATACAACCCCGAAGGGAAATGAAGTAATTATTTCATTTATGAAATCCAATTCTCATCCTAATTTTGGAGTTATGTGCTTTAAAATAGCATATAAAAACAAAACAATTGTATATGCAACAGATACAGAATGTTATTCCGGCGGGTCAAAAAGAATTGAATTATTTGCAAAAGATGCGGATTTATTAATTCATGATGCTCAATATACAACAGAAGATTATCTATCCGTTATATCGCCAAAACAGGGCTACGGACATTCTACCTTTGAAATGGCAGCTAAAACAGCAGATGCGGCTCAGGTAAAAAAACTGGCATGTTTTCATTTTGAACCTTCGTACAATGATGCTAAATTGACAAAAATAGAAAAAGAATTAAACAGTAAGAATAAAAATTATATTCTTGCAAAAGAAGGTATGGAAATTTGTATTTAAAAATTACCGCTGCTTTAATTTTAATGTTATTCTTTTCTGTTCAGACAGCTTTTTCTTATGCCGAAATACGGGCAGAAAATAATGCTTACAGGCATAATAATAAAGGCTTGATTTATCTTGAAGAAAATTATTATTTTGGAGCAATAAAGGAGTTTCAAATAGCAATAGATTTAATGCCCGAGGCACAGGGAAGTGCCGTTTATTATGTTAATTTGGGTATGACTTATGAAAAATTGGGCTATCCTTCTTTAGCATTGCCATGTTATGAAAAAGCTCTCAGCCTTCACCCTTTATACTTTGATTATTATCGTCGTGTTTCGGAATGCTATACAAAACTCGGAATTGTTGATAAAAAAATAGAAGAATATAGAAATAAAAAATTTAATCCTCTAAATGCCGTTATGCTTGGCATGTTGTATATTCAAAAGGGAGAAGTTTCACTTGGTATAACTATTTTAGATGATTTTTGCAATAATGAAAAAGAACTTCTGATTACTTCCGGTGTAAAAGAATATATTGAAAAAATTGCAAAAGCCAAATTATAGACAGTAATTTATATTATGCCCAGGTTAGAATATTAAAGTAAATATACTTATTGTTATATATTATTATGCAGCATATTTTATTGAAACTTTATTTTTTTCATGTTATTAATGAACTACAGTAAAAAGTTTACTTTTTGCAAGTCTAAAGAATCGGAAGTCAATAAAACTGAGTAAAAATATAAAATTAGCCCGATATGCAGGTTTTTGCCACGGTGTAAAAAGGGCAGTCGAAACTACAAAACAAATTAAACTTGAAAATAAAGATAAAAAGATTTGGATTATAGGTGAATTAATTCATAATTCCAGTGTCATAAAAAGTCTTGAAGAAATAGGTATTCATACTGTTGATAATGTTTTTAGCTGTAATGAAGGAATTTGTATTATAAGAAGCCACGGTATGGCTCCCGAACAAATAACCGAAATTAAAAATAAGGGTTTAGATATAATTGATTTAACTTGTCCTGATGTAAAAAAAGTGCAGCAAAAAGCAATTAGTCTTGCAAAAGAAGGATTTCCAGTCCTGATTATAGGAAAAGGAGAACATCCCGAGGTTATTGCAATAAAAGCCAATGCTCTTAAATACAGCGATAAAGTTTTTGTTATTCCAAATTTAACTGAGCTTGAAAATATATCTGATATTATAAAAAAAGAAAATAGAGCCGGAGTTGTTATTCAAACAACTCAAAATCCTGAGCTTTTAAGTGAAATTGTTTCAAAACTTACATTAATAACAAAAGAATTAAGAGTATATAATACAATTTGTAAATCAACGCAGAGAAGACAAAAAGAGGCACTTAAACTTGCTGTTGACTCTGACTTAATGATTGTTATCGGCGGAAAAAATAGTGCTAATACTACTCATTTAGCAGAAATACTTCAAAAAATTACTCCAACTCTGCATATTGAATCAGCACAAGATTTGGAAGAAAAAAATCCTATCGTTATTAATGCCCGGAATATAGGGGTAACAGCAGGTGCTTCAACTCCAGATAATATTATTAATGACGTTATACAAAAATTACATAAATTATAAGAAAGGACAATAAAATGAAAAACACAATGAATGATCAGGATGAATTTGTAAGATTACTTGAAGAAAGCTATAATTACAAATTTTCCGCTGCGGATGTAGTAAAAGGAATTGTAATTAAACAGGAAAATGACGGTTTTCTGGTTGATATAGGCGCAAAAACAGAAGCATTTCTTCCAAATAGAGAAATTACAAATAATCAAACTAATGATAAAGATTTTTCGGAATATTTATCAATTAATGATGTTAAAGAATTCTATATTCTAAAAGAAGAAGGCGAAGATGAAAATGACAGAATTATGCTTTCTCTTAAAAAATTGTCATGCGCTAAAGCTTGGCAGGAACTCCAAAGTGCTAAGTATAATAATGAAACAATTAAAGCAAAAGTTGTTCAAATAGTAAGAGGCGGTGTAATTGTTGAAATTACCGACTTAAGAGGATTTGTACCTGCCAGCCAGCTGAGAACAGGCGCACCTTTTGACGGTTTAATTAATCAAGATATAGAAGTTAAAGTTCTGGAAGCTGATGCAAAAAGAAATAAATTAATATTATCTCAAAGACAGGCAGTTGCTGAACAAAGAGAACAGGTTGTTGATGAAATTATTGCAAATCTTGAAGTAGGAAGCATAGTAAAAGGTAAAGTCGTAAGAATTGCTGATTTTGGCGGTTTTATTGATATCAACGGAGTAGATGGTTTATTGCCTATCTCTGAAATTTCCTGGCAGAGAATTAAACATCCTTCCGATGTAATTTCTTTAGGGCAGGAACTTGAAGTTAAAATTTTAAAAATTGATACGGATATGAAAAGAATAAGCCTAAGCCTTAAGAGAATGGGCGATAACCCTTGGGAATCAATTGAAAATGAATTTAAAGAAGGTCAAATTATTAAAGGAACGGTTAATAAAGTAACTTCTTTCGGAGCTTTTATTAATATTTATCCCGGAGTTGAAGCACTTCTTCCTTCAACAGAAATGGAAGGGGCAAATCCTAATCCGTTTAATATTTATAATATTGGCGATGAAATTGAAGTCTTAATTAAGAAATTCACTCCGCAAGAACACAGAATCGCGCTTAGTGTAAAAGATATTCAAAAATAAAAATCAATAATTGAATTTTATAGGCAGAGATTATTTACTTCTCTGCCTTTTTATATGAAACATAACAGCTGATTTTATTTAATGTTGCCATTATAAAATACGAGAATATATACCAGCCGAATATATAACTTTGAATAAAATAATGAAAAAACGGCTCTGCGCATAATAGAAATGGTATTACACTTAATAAAAAAGACGTAATTGTAATAAGACACAACATCTTATTTCTTTTAATAAATGAATAAATTATTGCAATAAAAAGAAATATACACGGAATTAAAGGAGAATACCAAAATTTAAAAGAGAATTTGTCTTGAGCCTGATTATATTCAAGTGTATTAATTATTCTTCTGATTAAAGATTTTTCGGGGTAATCATTTATTCCGTCGGAAAGGAGTATAAAAACTTTAAAATTTTTAGTTAAATCTGCTCTTTCTTTAATGTATGTTATTGGATTTAAAATAATTAATTTTATTGCAGTTTTAACATAATTATCAATATCGTAATTAGAAGGAGTATAATTTATTTCAGCCAATATTGTTTCATTTAAAGGAAGATTTTTTAATTTTTCTATAGAACAGCATTTAGAAATTATATATAAATCTTTTTCTTTATTATCTGTTTTAAAATCAGTTCTTAATATAGCAGCTAACGGCCGTTTAAACGGTAGTATTTTATAACTGTAATATGCATTAATCATTGAATTATTTATAAAAATTGATATCGAATAAAAAATTAAAAGAAATAAAATAATTTTTACTATTGATAATTTTTCTTTACCTAAAAATATAAGAAACAAAGGAATAATCAGCCATAAAATTATATTTTCGCTTCTCCAAGCACAAACGACTGCCGATAATAGCGAAATAAAAAAAATTTCAATATAATTTAACGGTTTATTATCTTTATATTTAAAATAAAATAAAGCAAAAAGTAAAAGCGGAAAAACATAATAAATACAGCTTCTAATCGGCTGCAAATTCATTCTCAAAACAGGAAATAATAATAATGAAAGTAATAATACCCACTTATATTTATTGTTTATATGTCGGCATAACCCTGCCCATATATAAGAAAAAATTAATGATGATACAATTATTTGAAATAATATAACCCCGCCTTGAAACGGAAAAATATTAAGTGCAATTATATAGTACCATGAGGTAAATATATGAAGATAAATATAATAATCATGCTTTAACGCGCTTTCATATACAGAAAAAGCATCCCACATTTTCCAGTTAAATGATGCAAAATCAGTTAGCAAATATAAAATAAAACTAATTAAAAATAATATAAAAAAAGCAGATACAAGCCTTATAAAAAATTCATTTTTCTTTTTTATTCCTGATATTACGGAACATAAAAGCTGACCTGTTCCTATAATTAAAATATCGGATATAATTTTAAACAACATTGTATAAAATTGTTTTGTTTCATTTTGAAATAAAAAATCTCTGTAATTTTCAATAAAAAGAATATACAGGAAGGAAAATAACAGAAAAAAAATATTAATTGAATATTTTTTTAAAATTAACCCGAATTTCATATTATAAATACCTTTTTATGGATTATACGGTTCAAAAAATTTTTCCAAAATATGTAAACAAGCTTCGGCAGCGGCACGATGCGCCCCTGTTCTTTTTGTAATATAATCGGCACATTTTTTTGCATTAGAATCTGAATCTGCTGTTGCAATTGAATAAAAAACTTCTCTCATAACCAGGCAGTCAAAAATCCCGTCACCCATGTATATTACTTCCTGTGGATTATAATGCTGTTTTATCCAATCCAAACGATTTATTGTACTTGCAAAATCAAGTTTAAAATGCATATCATCTATTCGTTTTTTAGTTATATCAAACCCTCTTTTATCTCCTGATACAAAACGAATTTCAATAAAAGGCTCCAAAAGCTTTAAAGCATCATTATCATCAGGTCCGAATTTTTTTAATATTTTGCCTTCTTGAGAGTAATAAAAACAACCATCGGTTAAAATGCCGTCAACATCTAAAATAAAAACTTTAGGTTTATTCAATTTTTTATCTTTCATTTAAGCGCGCTCAAATAATAAAACAGCATTATGTCCGCCAAAGCCGAATGAATTTGACATAGCAATATTAACAGTTTTTTGTTTTGCTTTATTAGGTACATAATCCAAATCTGCAACTTCAGGATCCTGATTTTCCAAATTAATTGTCGGTGGAATGATACCCTCAGTTATTGTTTTAATTGCGACAATAGCTTCTGCAGCACCTGCCGCACCTAGCATGTGACCTGTCATTGACTTTGTAGAGCTTACCAATAGATTATGATTTTTTGTTTTATCGCCGAAAACTCTTGCTACAGTTTGTGATTCAGCCAAATCACCAAGGTGAGTGCTTGTACCGTGCATATTAATATAGTCAATTTCCAAAGGATTTTTATCTGCTTCCTTTAGGCAATTGCGGATAGCAAGCTCGGCACCTCTGCCTTCGGGGTCAGGTGCTACCATATCATAAGCATCAGAACTTTGACCGTATCCAGTGATTTCCGCATAAATTTTTGCTCCGCGTTTTATAGCTCTTTCACGTTCCTCAAGTATAATAACGGCTCCGCCTTCACTTAATACAAATCCGTCACGATCTTTATCATAAGGTCTTGAAACCTTTTCGGGCGGTCTGTTGCTTTTTGAAAGAGTTCTTGCACTTGTAAATGCGCCTATACCGAAGTCGCATACCGCGGATTCAACACCACCCGTAACCATGACATCGGCATCTCCGTATTGAATAGCTCTAAAAGAATCGCCTATTGAATGAGCGCCTGTGGCGCATGCCGATAATACCGCTTTACTAAGACCTTTTAGCCCAAAACGAATTGAAACCTTACCGGAAGCCATGTTTGCAATCATCATGGGAACCGTGAACGGAGAACATTTATGGAAACCTCTATTCATCATTTCTTGATATCCGGTTGTAACAACAACTAATCCGCCTGCAGCAGTTGAAACAATAGTTCCTATTCTTGTTCTATCTTCATTTTCGAGGTCTAATCCCGAATCTTTAATTGCATCTTCAGAGGCAATAAGGGCATAGATAATACTTTTATCAAGTCTTTTAGCTTCTTTTGCATCGACATATTTTTCTATATCGATATCAGGAGGCACTTGCCCTGCTATTTTAACTATATGTTTGCCTTTTTCTAAATTATGCTCTTTTATACCGCTATTTCCGGCTGTAAGATTGTTCCAAAATAAATCCAATCCTATTCCGTAAGGTGTAACACAACCCATTCCGGTAACTACGACACACCGCTTTGACATATTTTTCTTTTCCTCCAAAGGCAGAATCTACAACTACCCTAATTCACCTTCTATATTTTTATATTATCTTGAAGATATAATAAAATCAATAAATTAATCTTATTTTTTATTAATATAGAATTTTTTCTCTGTTTTTCATAAAATCTTAGTAAGAGGTGTAGCATGTTCAATAAATTAATTTTATGCTTTATATTTATTTTGTTTATATATTCTGCTGTTTTTACCGTATATTTCTTATTGATTGTTTCCTCTGTTCTTCTCAAAAACAGAAAAGCTAAAATTGACGATATAAAAAGAGAATATAAAAATCTCATTGTTGTTATATATTCTCATAATAACGAAAAAACCATAGTAAATTTGCTGGAGCAATTAAATAAACAGGAATATCCGAAAGGCAATTATCAAACTCATATTATCCTTGATAATTGCAGCGATAGTTCTTCAAACAAACTTGAATTTGTCGGCGGAGCAAAATTATGGCGGCTTACCGACGATACTCCCTGGGGTAAAGATAAAGCTGTTTCCTGGCTTTTAGAGAATTTAATGTCTTTTAAAAAAGTAGATGCATATGTATTTCTGAATGCAAACAGAATTGTTAAAACTGATTTTCTTGCAAATATAAATGAAGCACTTCAAGAAAATGATGTGTTAACGGGAGCAACCGAAATTTTTCTTGAAGAAGCAGCTTATCACGAAAAAGTTTGGGCTAATGTTAACGAATACAATACGGGAATTATGAAAAACGGCCGTTCAAAACTTGGTCTTGCTGTTCCGATTGATTCTGATATTGCTGTTATCAAACATGAAGTCCTGGAAAAGATTAAATGCATTGATTTTAAAGATGCAAATTCCGAGTTAAAATACTCTTTTTTACTGACAAAAGTCGGTTATCCGCCTAAATTTACGCCTTCAGTAAAAACTTACGTTTCTTCTTCCGATTATGAAATAAAAAGACCGGATTTCTTATTTAAAGTTTCTCTTTTTTGTCATTGTTTTAATCTTCATTCTTTTAAGGACTTAAAGTTTTTTGAATTTTTGTTTTCATTGTTTAAACCTAATCCGATACTTATAATTGCAATTATTGCAATTATTGCAACTTACTCATTAAATTACTATTTCCTGGATAATTTTCCATGGGCAGTCTTTTTTGGTGTAGTTTTAGCTTTAACTTTTGCAGTTTCTGTTTACAGAGCTAATTTATATTATTTAAAACAAATAATATATTTATCATCTTGCCCGTTTTATACTTTGGCTGATACATTAGGTGAAATGACTTTTCTAAAAAAATTATTTAAAAGAAATGATAAAAAAAATAACGAAGGTATAAAAACAGAAAAAATTTCTGTCCCCGTAAATGTAACGAATGGCAGAAGTATTTTTACATGTACTTTAGAGCTTATTTCTGAGGCCGGGTTTAAAAAAGCTGTATTTAAATATAAAAACAAGAAGCAGGAAACAGTTCAAAGCTATGTCAGAATGTGTGATGCCGTTAAAAATATTTCTGATATTCTTGAACAGCATGGTTTTAGAATAAAAATATGCCAGTCATGTGCGTATTTTTCCCCTAAAATAGACGGTACCAACAATATGATAAAAGGTTATTGCAATAAAAAAGCTGAAATATCCTCTGAATCTTCACTTGTTCCTGAAACTCTTTTATGGTCAACATGTGAATATTTTCTCCCGCAAGAAATTAATAATGTAATTGATATTTCAAAGTTTATGAAAAAATAATTTATTTTGTTAAGTTTTGTTTCTAAAGATATATACTCTACAAGTCAATAATAATAAGAAAAATAAAAAAATTTAAAAACAGAACAGAAAAGAATATATTTTTTATAGCAATAATATATTCTTTTTTGTTTTTATATATATGAACAAATAATAGGATAAATAAAAAATAACTATGCCAAAACT
>CAJOJP010000063.1 GCA_905234915.1 Candidatus Gastranaerophilales bacterium | reverse complement strand
TCCAAATTTAAAATCAAATTTTAAATGCAAATTTTCGCCCGTATTTAATTTAAACAGCTTAGCTAAATATTTCGGGTATTCTTTTTCATCTAAATTTTTAAGAAAATAGTAGTTCCAGGGCGGATTTCCTATTCTTTGCGGTTTATATTTCTCAAACAGCTCCAAAATATTGAAATTTAATTTCCAATGCATATTGTTCATTTCTGCTTTCTAAAAAAATAAAGGTTTAACTCAAGAATCATTTGCGGAATGCATGAATGTCAGCTGGAGCTACGTTTCAAAAATAGAATCCGGTATTTTAAATATTTCCCTGGGGAAAATATATGATTTAGCAAATTATTTAGATGTAAATGTAAGTACTCTTTTAAAAATAAATAAAAACTGATATATTTTATTTTTTGCATTTATATGATATTATATTTTTTAAGGATAAGTTTATGGGTGAACATTGGATTGGATATTTAGGTAATTTACATGTACATTGGGACACGCTTATTACAATGTGGTTTGCAATGGCTGTGGTTATTTTAATTTCATTCTTTATGACAAAAAATTTGGAAATAGTTCCCAAAAAAATGCAGGCACTTGCTGAGAGTATAATTAAATTTTTTATAGGCAGTATCGGCGAAATTAAAAATGCAAATAAACATATACCAATTGTGGCTTCATTGTTTTTGTTTATCCTCACGGCAAATTTAATGGGGCAATTGCCTTTAAGATTGATACACTTAAAACAAGGGGAACTGGCTTCACCTACTAACGATATTAATTTAACAGCGGCACTTGCCGTTATTGTGCTTATTTATTACCTGTTTTACGGCATAAAAGAAAAAGGCATACATTGTATTTATCACGGATTAAGTATTACAGGAATAATAACAACACTTGTTGATATATTAGAAATGATAACAAGACCTCTGAGTCTTGCGTTGCGTCTTTTTGCCAATATACTTGCAGGCGAAATTCTTGTTTCGGTGGTATTGGGCTTATTTGCCGTAATAGCTCCCGTTCCTGTTATGTTATTTGAAATATTTGTAGCTTTTATACAGGCATTTGTATTTATGATGCTCACAATAGCATATATAACATCTGCTGTTTCCAATGAACACTAATTGAAAGGAGAATATAAATGGAAGAAGTTAAAACAATATCGGATTTGGCTCAGTTGGGAGCAGGACTTGCAATAGGTATGGCAGGCAGCGGGGCAGGACTCGGCATAGGTATCGGTATTAAAGGACTTATGGAAGCAATTGCAAGACAACCCGAAGCAGCAGGTAAAGCTGTCGGTAACTTCTTATTAGGTGCAGCTCTTGCTGAAGCCTGCGCTTTATATGCACTCGTTGTTTCTCTTATGTTAATAGGTAAAATTTAGGCTTTAAAATGGAATTTGATGCAACATTTTTGATAGCTGCCATAAGTTTTATCGTGTTCGTTTTTATTATGAACTCTATTTTTTACGAGCCTGTTTTAAAAATAATGCAAAAAAGAAACAGTGTTGTTGAAAATAATTTTAATGATGCAAAAATTTTAAAATCAGAAACTCAAAAAAAAGAACAAATACATTCAGAAAAGCTTGAAGCTTCAAGAAATGAAGCAAGAAGCATACTCGATGAGCAAATGCAGCGCATGAAAAAAGAAAAATCTAAAATTATTTCCGAATATAAAAATGAATTGTATTCAAATGCGGCAAAAGAAAAGGAAAATTTAAAAAATTCCGCCCTCGCTGCTAAAGAAATATTGAAAGAGAATGTTGTTGATATCGCTAAAGATATTTCAAGTATCCTTCTTGGCTGTGATATAAATAATGAAACAATTAATAAATCACAGGTTAAAATAAAGGAAGAACAGGTTTAAGATGACTGAATTTATAAACATTTTAATACAATCTAATACCTTAAACTTTCTGATTACAACAGGTTTAATTATTTTTTTGCTGTCAAAGCTTAATATAAGAGAAAAACTGCAAAGTATTGCAGATGAAATAAAATCTTATGTGGAAACAGCTGAAAACGAAAAAAATGATGCTCAAAAAAAATTGGATATAATAAACGGTAAAATACAAAAATTACCCGACGTTATTGAACGAATAAAAAAAAGTACCGAAAACAGCGTCAAAAATTACGAAAATAAAATTCACAAAGATATTGAAGAAGAAAAAAAGGATATTTCGCATAATGCGGAAAGAATTTTTAAGCTTGAAACAAAAAACTTTAAGAATAAATTAACCGATTTACTATCGGAAAAATCAGTTGAGGCTGCTCGTGAAAATGCGGTTAAACAGTTAAAAGGCAACAGAGAATTACATAATCATTATATTGATATTGCAATTGATGAATTAGACAGGATTAATTTATGAAAACAGTTGATATTAAACATATAAAAGCTGCAAAAAAATATTCTGAGGCATTATTTCAAACGGCTTTTGAAGCAGGAAAAAATGAAAAGGTTTATGATGATATTGTTTTCATTAATGAAACAATCGAAACTAATGAACAATTGAAAAATGCTTTATTGAATCCTGTTGTTCTAAATAAAGACAAAAAAGATATTTTTCAAAAACTTTTCGGTATTCATATTGATAAAATAACTTTGGATTTTATATATCTTCTTATTGAAAACGGCAGACTCAATTGCTTAAACGAAATTGTTAACAGATATAATCAGACAAACAATAAAAAAAATAATATTATTACACCATTGATTATATCGGCTGTTGAACTCACGGAAGAACAAAAGCAAAGAATAAATTTAAAATTAGAGGATAAAACAGGCAGCAGAGTTTTAAGCGAATATCTGACAGAACCTGATATTATAGGCGGAATTATAATTAAAATAGATGATAAAACTATTGATTGCAGCATAAAAACAAAATTTGACAATATGAAAAAACAATTAACAAAGGGAACAAACTATGGTAACAATTAATCCTGACGAAATTACTTCAATAATTAAAGAAAAACTTCAAAACTATGAATCAAAACTTGAAGTTAAAAATGTAGGAACAGTTCTTGAAGTTGCAGACGGCATTTCGAGAGTTTACGGTTTATCCGACGCAATGTCAAGCGAGCTTGTTGAGTTTGAGGACGGTAAAGGTACATTGGGTATAGTTTTAAATCTTGAAGAAGATAATGTCGGTGTTGTTATTTTAGGTGATTATGAGCAAATTAAAGAAGGTATGACTGTAAGAACAACAGGAAGAATTGCCTCAATTCCCGTTGGGGAAAATTTACTCGGAAGAATTATAGATCCTACAGGTCGGCCCGTTGACGGAAATGGCGATATTCACTGCGATAAAGTACGTGCAATAGAAAGAGTTGCACCGGGTATCGTAACAAGAAAATCTGTTTGTGAACCCTTGCAGACCGGTTTAACCTCTATTGATGCATTAACTCCTATAGGCAGAGGTCAGAGAGAACTTATAATCGGCGACAGGCAGACAGGAAAAACAGCTATTGCAATTGATACAATTATTAACCAGAAAGGTAAAGATGTTATTTGCATTTACGTTGCAATAGGTCAAAAAACTTCAACGGTTGCCCAGCTTGCGAAAACACTTGAAAACCATGGAGCTATGGAATATACGATAATTGTATCGGCACCTGCTAATGAATCGGCACCGACTCAATATATTGCACCTTTTGCAGGATGCGCCATAGCGGAAGAATTTATGGAGCAAGGCAAACATTGTCTTATTGTTTATGATGATCTTTCAAAACATGCACAGGCATATCGTGCAATGAGTTTATTATTAAAAAGACCCTCGGGACGTGAAGCATACCCCGGAGATGTATTCTATCTGCATTCAAGATTACTTGAAAGAGCTTGTAAATTAAATGATGAATTAGGCGGCGGAAGTATTACGGCACTTCCTATTATAGAAACTCAAGCGGGAGATGTTTCCGCATATATTCCGACTAACGTTATATCTATTACCGATGGACAGATTTTCTTGGAATCAAATCTTTTTAACTCCGGTATAAGACCTGCTATAAATGCGGGATTATCGGTATCACGTGTAGGCGGAGCCGCTCAAACAAAAGGTATTAAACAAGTTGCAGGTAAATTAAGGCTTGATTTGGCTCAATATCGTGAACTTGAAGCTTTTGCCCAATTCGCAAGCGATTTGGATAAAGCTACAAAAGACCAGTTGACAAGAGGCGAAAAATTAATGGAGGTTATTAAACAGCCCCAGTATATGCCTTTAAGTGCAGCAGAACAGGTGACTATTCTTTATGCAGCTAATGAAGGTTATCTTGATGATATTGATAATACAAAAATAAAAGATTTTAAGTCCGGCTGGTTTAACTATTTTGATGCTAATATGAAATCATTATCAGAAAAATTAAATAAAGGTGATAAATTATCTGATGAAGATAAAACGGATTTAAATGAAAAGTTAACGGCTTATAAAACGAACTTCTTTAAATAAGGATTAAAATGGCAAATTTAAAAGCAATAAAAAACAGAATAAATTCAATAAAAAGTACACAAAAAATAACGCGTGCAATGAAAATGGTGGCTTCAGCCAAAGTTAAAAAGTTTGAAAACAGAGTAAAAGCCTCACGTCCTTTTACTTATGAGCTTGAAAAGCTTTTTTACAGACTGCTTAATTCAATTGATAAAATTGAAGCAAAAACAACCAATTTTAAAGAACCAATATATAATTTCCCGATACTTTTAAATGAAAGACCGATAAAAAATGTAGGTCTTTTGATTATGACTTCAAATAAAGGTTTGGCAGGTGCTTTTAATGCAAATGTTGTCCGCTATACTCTTAAGACAGTTGAAATGTATAAAGAAAAGGGTATAGGCTGCGAGCTTTTTATAATAGGACAAAAAGGCTATACTCCATTAAAAAGAAGCCTGGAAGAATACGGATATAAAATAACTCAAAAATATACAAATTTTGGTGAAAGTCCTACTTCTTCACAGTCACTTCTTATTGCAAAAGATATGGCAAAATCTTTCGTAAATGGCGATATTGATTCAATGGAGATAATTACTACGCGCTTTAAAAATATGATGTCTTATTCCGTTGAAAAATGGGATATTTTGCCGTTGGATGAACTTGAAGAAGATTATACAAACGAAGAATTTACCGATATGGAGGTAGAACCGGGATTATCCTCTGTTATGTCAGAACTTGTTCCTTTATTCATATCAAGCATAATTTTTCAAGCAATGCTGGAATCTTCAGCCAGTGAACTGGCATCAAGAATGACTGCAATGTCGGCTGCCTGCTCGAATGCGGATGAAATGATACAAAAATTGACTATTGATTATAATAAGGTAAGACAGGCTGTAATAACGCAGGAATTAACCGAAATAGTCGGCGGAGCATCTGTAAATAAAAAATGTTAATAACAAAAAGAGGTAAAAAAATGGAAACAATAGCCAGTTTTAAAGTCAATCACGATAAGCTTAAAAAAGGCATGTATATTTCAAGAATAGACGGCGATATAGTAACTTATGATATAAGAATGAAGCTTCCCAATAATAAAGAAAATGACTATCTGCCTACGGCAGCTTCTCATACCTTTGAGCATCTTTTTGCAACTTATGCAAGAAATACAAAGTATTCCGATAATGTTATTTACATTGGACCTATGGGCTGCAGAACAGGTTTTTACTTTCTTGTAAGAGATAAAATAACTCATGAACAGGCTCTTACAATAATGCAGGAATGTATGGATTTCATAATAAATTTTGAAGGTAAAATTCCCGGGTCAAATAAAGAAGAATGCGGCAATTATCTTGAACATAATCTTGAAGGTGCAAAAGAAGTTGCACGTGATATGAAGGAAGTATTAAAGAACTGGAATAGGGAGAAAATGATTTATGAGCAATAAAACCATCGGTATAATAGGTGCAATGGATTGTGAGGTTGAAAACCTTAAGGCTCTTTTAAATAATCCTAAGGAAATAAAACAGGGAATACTTACATTTTATCAAGGTCAGTTATTTGATAAAACCGTTATAGTTGTAAAAAGCGGAGTCGGTAAAGTAGCCGGTGCTGTTTGTACGCAATTGCTTACGGATAAATTTGCTCCTGATTTTATTATAAATACGGGTATTGCAGGCGGTATAGCACACGGAATGCAGGTTGGTGATATTGTTATAGCAGAAAAATTAGTCCAGCATGATTTTGATGCTTCCGCTATAGGTTATGCTAAAGGTTATATCTGTAATAATATTAACCCGAATGAGCCTACTTATTTTTATGCGGATAAAGAATTAAATTTAAAATTAAAAAAAGTGCTTGAAGAAAAAATGCCGGATATAAAATATCATGAAGGGGTTATTGCCTCGGGCGATATGTTTATCAGTTCAAATGAAAAGAAAAAAGAACTGCGAGAAATGTTTAATGCTAAAGCTGCCGAAATGGAAGGGGCTGCTATTGCACATGCTGCAACCTTGAATGAAATTCCTTTTATAATTATCCGCGCACTTTCTGATTTGGCTGATGAACAAGCAGGAAAAAATTATATATTCAAAGAAAAAGAAGCAGCTGATATTTCAGCTAAAGTAATAGAAAATCTGCTTGAAAGAATTTAAATAATATGAAAAAAGTATTATTGGTATTTTTGCTTTTTTTTGTTGGAATGCAAGAGTGTATTTTTGCGCAAGATTACGAAAAGTTATATAATAATTTAGAGCCTTTTGGCAGCAGGTTATATAATGATATAGACCCGTTTGAAGATGAAGATTCTCTAAAATATGCATATAACCCTTATCCTTTGTTTAGAACTTCCGCATATCTTTATTTTAAAGATATTGTAATAGAACCGGGGTATTATAATCTTACTCCCCGAAAATTAAAAGGAGATGATTATATTCTTTTTAAACAAGGCGGAAAGGTTAAATTTATTATACCTGTCGCTAAAAAAGAAATGACTCCGTTAAATTTTTATAAAGCCAATATTCCCGAACGAAAAAAAACAAGGTGGCAAAAATTTTCAACAGCAGCTAGTAATAAATTTTATACAATTGCAAAAAAATCACAAAAAATACCGCCACCAAAATCCTTTATAAAAGTTGATGTCGATATAATATACATTATTGTAACAGTATATTACGGCGAGGATAAATATATTGTATTATTTAAAAGAACTCCTTACTAATAAGGAGTTCCGGTGTGTAGTTATATAAATAGTAAGTTTTAAACGGAATATTTATCGCCTTTTTCCTGTTCCCATTGTATCAGCCTATTGCGGACTTTTTCATCTTCTATGCCGTCTAAGCCCTGTTGATTATAAATTTCAGTCAGTTTCTGTGCTTCTTTTAGCGCTTGTTTCCATTCTTCTGTACCTGAAATTTCCCAACATTTTTTATAAAATGATAATAAAACATGTTTAGCGTTATCCGGTACATTTAATTTTTGAATTTCAAGTTCGGCTTCTTCATAAGTAATACTCCCATTCATAAGCTCATCTTGAATTTTGTCTAATTTTTCCAATTTAACGCCTGCTTCTCTAATATGAGGATTTGAATTTTCCTTTTGAGTCTGCAGGGTATTTTCGGCTAATGTCCATGCAATAGTGCTTCTTAAAGACTGATTTCTTGCATTATTTGCTTTTTCTTGAGCCTTTAAAAGAGCTTCTTGCTGTCTTTTCTCCAGCCTTCTTTGTCTTATTTCTTCAAATTTTTGCTGGAGGGTTTTTCTTACTTCATCTTTTGTTTTCGGTTTTGTTTCCTGTCTATATTCTTCTAATTTTTGCAAATTTGAAGCTTTATATTTTTGAGCTTTATCTAATCGTGCACTAAGCCAGGTTTGAAATTTATCGTCATCAACCGATTTTAAATATTCAAGATTTTTTTTATCGTCCAAGTCAACAACAAAATGACCTAACGGCGGGTCAAATTCGGTTATAGGAGTTTTGAAGCTGATTTGTTTTGTTATTACTCCATTAAAGAAATTTTCTTCTCCCATCGATTTTTTTAATTCATCAATTCCGACAAGAGCAGGATTATTTTTTCTTGCATTTTTTATAACACTATTCATTATAGGTGTTGAAATATCATAATTATCATTTTCTAAAATATAGTTTTTTATATCATAAGCTTTTAAATGCAAGCCTATATTCGCCATTAAATCGGCTTTAGAACCGTATCCTTGTCTTTGTAGTGCTGATGCAGGATATGCGCTAGCCGGAAATTCTTCAACCGGAACTGTATTTGCATTGCAAATGCGTTCTAAGTAATCTCTTTTTTTATAAAGTTTTGCTGTTCTGGCATGCTGTTCAAAACGTTCAATAGCTGATGAATTTGCTTTATCTCTTATATCAAACATAAAGCGGTCATTTGTTGAAGGACGTACCGTTGTATCCTCCGGAATACCATAAGGTTTTAATTCTCCATTTTTATATGCGCTATGAACATCCTCTCTTGAAACACCGTAATATCTCATTAATTCGGTATCTACTAAAATTTCATTTCTTCTTTCTTTTATTTTATCTATTACGGTTTTAAAATTTTTATCAAAAACTTCATTAAAATATATAGGACGGGTTTGTACACCGTATCTTTCAAAAGTTGTCCAAGCTGTGGGCGGTACCAAATTATCATTCCTGGTGAAAATAGTTTTTCCCGAGAAATTTACGCTATCTTTACTTAATGGAGTACTCATTTTTAAAACGGACATTTTATTATTTTGTTTATGTCCAACGCTGTCAACAGGGGTAAATCCCTGTGAAGCAGAAATATTCATTAACATTTTTTCTTTCCTTTCTTTCCCTATGCCCAAATTGCATAATTTATTAATTATATAAAATTATCAGCCTACACGTTTAAAAATGGCTGTAGTATAGTTACTCAAATTTACGGCGCATTGACCGTTTTCATTTCTTATTAATTTTTCTTCATTTATAAATTTACCGTTTCCGCCATATTTTTTATCATTTGTATTGATTACTTCAACCCATTCACCTTCGGGGAAATTAATATAATATTTATCACCGCCTATTCCGTCAGGGAACCTGTTTGAACCTATATTTGAAACGGTAAATAATTCGCTGTTGTCATCATAACCTTTTGTATGAATACCAATTACCTGCGAATCATAATTCTTAACGGTGCTGTTTCTTTCAACATAACCGTTTGCCATAGCTCCCGTATGTTTATTTAATTTATTTAAATCTTTCGTTAATCTTTCAAATGAATTATTTTTTAATTTCCCTTTTTTTGAATATCGGATATTATCCATTTTTGATTCATTAAGTGCTGCTTCACCGTGCTGATACCCTTTTTCAACTTTTAAATAGTCTTCATCTTTAATGGAGTCAAATTGCCTGAAAAATCTAAAAGGAGTTAAATCAGCTCTTTCATCTCCTTGAAATACCATTTTAGGCCCGGGCATTGCATAAGTGAGTGCTTGTCCCATTTTACTTTTTTCAAAAGCACTGTTATAAGCATTTTTAATAGTATCTAAATACAAATTAGAATTATTTTTTATACTTAAAGGCAATAAAACGTTATCAGCAAATACTTCGTAATCTTTTCCTTCATATTTATCAAGCTCGCCTGTTTGAAGCATTTTTGCAAGTTTTTCCGAGGCTAATTGAGCTTTCTGAAAACGAACAGTATCTAACGCTTTAAGATAAAGCTGGTGTTTATCTGCTTCAGGTTTTGAAGCACTTTCTTTTTCCGCAAGTTTACCAGCGCGTTTTGTATCCTCATTTGATAAATTAACGTTATTATTCATATCTAAGAGAGGAACCATTAATTTAGGAATAAGTCTTGAACCGTCATAATTGCCTATTTCATCATGGCTCATTGTATATTTAACTTTTCCGGCTGAAGTTGCAGCATAATCTTCAAATCTGCTGAATACTGCATTTCCGTACATCAATTCTTTTAACGCATGATAGTATTTAAAACCCCATTCACTGTCAAAACCAAGATTATCAGTTGAAACATTATTATTTGAAATTCTTTCTATAGCTTCTGCGTGTATATTCTCATCTTGATTTTTTCCGTATTCCTCCGGTCTTAAAGGAGATATAACCCTAAAATCCTTTTCTCTGCCATCTTCTGCAATTAAAAAAGCGTCAGGCTTATGATAATTAATTTCAGCGGCAATTTGTTTCATTGTATAATCAGATTCCATAAATTGAGTCATATCAAATCTTATACCGTCGCAATGATAATTATCCAGCCAGTTTAAAGCGGCATTAACCATATAATCTCTTACATACCTTGAATTTTTACCTTCAAAATTAAATGCCTCACCAAAATTATTAGGGTGAGATGTATATGGACCTGTTATATTAAGCTGCGCACCATCGGGGCCTAAATGGTTAGGCACCATATCCATTATTACATTTAATCCATTTTTATGAGCACAATCAACAAAATCTTTTAATTTGTCGGGCCCGCCCAGATGCTCTGCAACAGCAAGCTTATCCACACCATCATAACCCCAGTTAAATGAATATGTATTTTCAACAGGCATGATTTCAACAGCATTAAATCCCATTTTCTTTATTTTATCCATTTTTTCTTTGGCACTTTCTAAAGTACCTTCGTTTGTAAATGAAGCAGTATTAAATTCGTAAATTTTTGCATTATTAACAGGAGTCAGTCCGTTTTGCGAATTTGCAAGCCTTGAAATTCTATGTTTATTTGTTTGCCAATCATTATCGTGCCATTTATAAAGTGAATGGTCATATATTGTTGATTTGTCCATCAGCTGTTCTTGTTTGAAGGAATAAGGGTCTTTAACGCTATATGGTTCTTGATTGGGTCTATAAATTGTATAATAGTATTTATCTCCGTTTTCTACTTCACCTTTGGGAATTTTCGTCAGTTCATATATGCCGGAGCCTTTATTTTCAAGTTCATATTCTTTGGTTTTTTCTTCCTGATTTGCTTTCTCTACCGTAACTGTAACACGTTCGGTATCAGGATATGTGAAAATTTTAAATGAAGCTTCTTTTGTTTCGGGATTAATAACGGCTCCCCAGCTTTTATGCTCCGCCCAGGTTCTTCCGAAAGATAACGGCTTATAACAAACATTCGTAAGCTTTGTTATTTGATTTCGCTGCTCGTTTTGTGCCGAAAAATCCTGTTTATTTAATGATTTTTGTTCATTAACATTCGTAATAATTCCTAAATTCTCAATTTTCATACTTTAACCCCAATACGCATATAATAAACACATGAATTTAAAGTATGCTGAAAAATTTTGTTGACATTTATTTTAAATTTTTAATATTTTTGTTACAAAATTAAATATTTTCTAATTTTCGTTGTCATTTGTGTTTTTTTTGCCAGACTATTTCATAATTTAACACATCTGCAATTTCAAGAATTTCTTTATGTGAAATTGTTTCTCTTGTAAGTTTATTACTTAAGTTTTGTACTGTAGTTTTTTTATCGTATTTTCTGTTTAAAAGTTCTACTAATTCTGTCATTGTATATCCACTAAGCGTAATTTTAGCTTTTATTTCATTTTTGAGAATATTATTATTCATTTTTCCAACCTTTTACACTAATATGAATAAAAAAACACTTGACATTTATAGTTGAAAGTATAATAATAAACTTGTACAAATAAATTTTTATTCAAACATATACAATTATATACTAAGATAATTGCTTGTAGCAATTAATTGTTGTGTCAATATTGAGATATAGTTAATAAGATGGTGAGCAACGCTAAGCGCGGTTTGTGCGGAGAAAGGTTGCGACATTGGATTAGATTTGTATTGGAAATTAATAATATGCAAAATCTGTTTTCTTATATAAGAAATTATGAAATTTGTAATCCGCCGTGGGATTATTATTTTTTAAAAAATTTAGATGAAAAAGAATACCCGAAATATTTAGCTAAGCTGTTTAAATTAAATACGGGCGAAAATTTGCATTTAAAATTTGATTTTAAATTTGGA
>CAJOJP010000062.1 GCA_905234915.1 Candidatus Gastranaerophilales bacterium | reverse complement strand
TTTGATTTTTAATCAATTTTTGATATATTTTAATGAGAGATTAGAAAAATTTCTCTAATCTCTCAAATCAAGGTTTACACAAAACTTGTTACGGAATCTTTTCCAAACCGGAAATTCGAGGGTCAAGTATTCTTCTTCCTACTTTTTCAAATTCTATCTGGCAAAATAAAATTTTATTACTGTAATTAGCAAAACCTTCTACTGTTCCCTGACCGTGTTTTGGATGATATACTCTATCTCCTACTTTAAAATTAAGCTTATTTTCATTTATTAAATCACTTGAAGTATCTGTTTCATATACGGTCAATTTCTTTTGCTGAACTCTGTCAGAATGAACCTGCTCCAATTGAGGCGGAATATTTTTATTTATTTTTCTTTCCGCTGTATATTCTTGTCTTTTAGCTTCCTGAGTATTACGTTTTGACTTTTGCTTCTGCACAGGCGGATTTTGTGCCTGCAATTTAATATTTTCTATAAGATTATCTATAGAAACAAGTTCATCTTTATCTTCGTTCTCATCTTCTCTTTCATTTTTTTCAACTGTTGAAACGGAATTTGGTTTTTTTTCTGATACCGGTATAATTTCAATTTCCTGTTGTATTTCTTTTTCTGAATTTTGAATTTCTTCTTCCGTAACTTCTTGTTTTTCTTCTATTTTTGTTTCTGTTGTTTGAACGGTTGTATCGGATTTTTCTTCAATTTTATTATCTTCCTTTTCAGGCTCAATTTCTTTTTTATCTGATATATCTTCCGTAACTTCTTGTTTTTCTTCTATTTTTGTTTCTGTTACCGGAACGGTTGTATCGGATTTTTCTTCAATTTTATTATCTTCCTTTTCAGACTCATTTTCTTTTTTATCTGATATATCTTCCGTAACTTCTTGTTTTTCTTCTATTTTTGTTTCTGTTGTTTGAACGGTTGTATCGGATTTTTCTTCAATTTTATTATCTTCCTTTTCAGACTCATTTTCTTTTATTTTCTTTATTTCCTTCTGAGCCCCTTTTTTCAGCTTCTTTAGACGTTTTAATTTCTTAAGTTCTTTTAATTCTTTTTGTACTTCTTCTCTTAAATCCTGCAATTCTTTTAATTGCTTTTTAACTTCTAAATCATCGCTGTTTTCGGTATTTTCTACGTTATTTTTATTGCTATCATCGATATTTTCTTGTATTTCTTCATTTTCGCCTTTATTATTTTCTGCACTGCTATCTTCCACAGATATTTCAATTATATCTTCATCTGTTTGAAATTCCTTATCATCTGTATCTTTTTCGGAACTTTCCTCAAACTCGACAATTTCACCTTCAAATGCAGTATCTTCAATAATATCAGAGTTTGAAACTTCATTTATTGTTTCATCTTGTATATCATTATCAATTTCTTCATCAATATCTTTAAAAGCTTCTTCATTTACAGGGCTATTATCAGTATCAATATCGGCTTCATCAATATCCGAAATATTTTCAGATAAAATATTTTCTAATTCTTCTTCATCTTTTTTAAAAAAATCTTCGTCAGCAGTTTTTTTTTCCGTATCAGAGGAGTTATTATCAAATGTTTTTTTTTCTTCAATTAAATCAGTATTTTCATTTACATCACTTAAAACTTCATCAAGATTTTTTTTTTCTTCATCATCTTGAGTATTTTTTTCATCGTAAATTAAAAGCTCTTCGTCTGCTTCCTTTTCACTCATAGGTGAAATATCCGCTAAACTTTCAGAATATTCATTATCTGTATCAATATCAATAATTTCTTGTTCTCTATTTTCTTCCAGATTTATATCTTCATCACTTTCGAGAGGAAGTATATCCGATAATGAATTAAATTCTTCAGCCTGATTATTTTCCAAAATTTCCGGCTCTTTAGAACTGCTGTTATCGTTGTTTTCATCATCAATTATAATTAATTCGCTGCTATTGTTTTCTGTTGCATTTTCATTATCTACTTTTAAAACATCTTCATCAGAATTTTCCGTTAAACCATTTTCTATAATTTTCAGCGAGTCTTCATCAGTATAATTAACAACATCTTCAAAAAGAGTTGAAATAGTTTCGGTTGTACTCTTTGTATCTTCGTCATTAATTATAATATCCTCCTGCTCCAAAAAATTTTGTTTTTTCTGATTTTCTTCAAAGGCAATATCTTCTGATATTTCGCTAAAATCATCATCTTCTGAATAATTAACAACTATATCCGGCATTTTTTCATCAATATCCGATTTTTCAATATTTTGTTCTGCTTGCGAAAAATCATTAATGGATTCCTTTTCATTTTCCGCAAAAGGAGTAAATACATCATAACCTTCTTTTGGGGATTGATTTGTCCTGTTTTCTTTTAAATCCTCCAGGGATATTTCATCATCTTCAGTATGTACTTTATCAAGAAAATCCAAATCTTCCTCGTTAAAATCCTCATCCACTATATATTTAGAACAGGTTTTATCGCGGTTGGGCTCTGAAATAACAGCTTCTCTAGGCAGCATTGACTTTCCTGTAGATAATATTTTATCAACATTTCTTCTTATCTCTTGTTCGGCTATTTTTTCCGAAGTCTTAATATCAAATGTTTTGAGTTCAATAATTAAAGGCAGATTTAAAGAAGCTTCTCCAAACAAAATAAAATCATTGTCGTTGAGTTTATGAATTAAAGCCCCGTATTGTTCATCAACTTCGGTTTGTTTTGAAGGTTTAAATAAAATCTGATTTTTTGATAAAGATTTTAAAAGATTTCGATGCGGTGAATCGTATGAAGTTGCTATTATAGGAACTATATTGGGATTATTATACAAAGATACTATTGAACGTTTATCCATAGGAATATCGTTCATAGAAAAAGCGAAATAGCAGCAGCTGTTTAAAATTTTAGGAATTGTCTGTATTGTAAATTTATGCCATTTTTCTTCTATTTTAGAGGCATCTATTATCAAAATATTTTCGTTCTGCATTACTTTATTTATAATGTCGAAATCGGCTTTACTTTCTGCAAATAAACCTTCCTGAGCATATTGCCATAATTTATTTCTTAAGACCATTAAACCGGAAATAGGATTAGCTGCAAATTCGCTTATTACAACATTTTTAAATAAAGTAAAAGGCAAAAACTTATTTTCAAGCGTTTTTACGTAATCTCTCAATTCGAGTACTATGCTTTGAATTACGGCTTTATCCTCTATAGGGCAGTCTATGGTATCATATTCAAGAATATTATTGAAGGCATCAATATTTAGAGGAAAGTTAAAACTTTCAGTTATTGTTAACCTTGGAACATTTGCAATTCTGTTATATCTTCCGTCAAAATCCAAAAGTATTACTTTTCTCTGGTTCATATACAGTGATGAAACAATATTTTGTACAATTTTTTTGGTATTATCATCCCTATCGCATTGAATATACAATTTTTCATTAACAAGGCTCATTGGAACTTTTACTATACTTTTAGGATGATAAGTCAAATTTCCCAAGTAAACATTTGCATTTGGAGCCGTAATCATTTCCGTAATTTCATCAGCCGTAATATAAAGCACTTTTGCATTTTTTTGAGGAATATAACCGTTATAGTAGGATAATTTTTCATCTTTATCTATAAAAAGCGCAAGCCTTACATCGGCAACGTTATTATTTGACTCTTCAGTTGTATAAACACTTAAAATTTGTCCGACAAGCTTTTGATTTAAATCTTCAATAAGAAGAAAGTCAGAAGGAAGCAGCTTATTATCTGCCGGATTATATATTATCTTTGCTATATTATTCTTTACTTCCAAGAGTTGCATAATAAATAACCTTCTTAATAACTCTCGATTTTATTCCAAACCTATTATACTATATCATAAATTTTTTAAAAATCATATTTAAAAAGTATTTGTATTTATTTTCTTAATTAAAAATGAAATCGAAAATTTCTTTTGTACTATATATATCTTTTACTATATGGAGTTTTACATTTAATTCTTTTTCGACATCACCGATGCAAAGTCCGTCTAAAAACTCTTCCGTATAAGGACGAAGTACTATGGACGGAATTAAAACATCACGAAAACAATTATCTTTTAATTGGTTTATAAGGTCAATTGCGGTTATTAAACCTGCAACATTTACATCATTACCCCAAAAATCACTTTTTATGGGTTTTATATCTACTTTTACATTTTTTATTTTATTTAACTCTTCCGCGAACATAAAAAATGTATTTTTTGCGCTTATTGAACACGCAATAGTAAATTCTTTTTTTATTTTTATACTTTTTCCGGCTTTTTTTATTCTCTTATTAAAATCATCAATAATAAACCTTAATGCGCCGACTCCGTCATCTAGCTGCGGATATCCTTTATAATAGCTTTTAGGCGGTAATTCTTTTTGCGCAATCAAAAAAAATTCATCAGAAACATTTGCTATGTTCTTTTTTATTTTTTTATTAAAATTTTCTATTATATCAATCGTTTCAATTGCTTTTTCTTTTGAAACGGGTTCTAATTTTTCTTTTCTGTATTTTGTAAGTCCTAAAGGCACTACTGCAATTGAACATAATATTTTTTTGTATTTCCATAAATCATCAAGTGTCCGCTTTAGTTCATCTCCGTCATTATAAGAAGGACATAAAACAATTTGAGCGTGGATAGGTATTTCGTTTTCTTTAAGGAAATTAAGCTCTTTTAAAAGATTAGCAGCATTTTTATTCCTTAACATTCTTACCCTTAATTCCGGATTGGTTGTATGTACGGAGATATACAATGGTCCCAGATGATTTGAAGCTATTCGTTCTTTATCTTTTTTGGTAAGATTGGTTAAAGTCACATAAGTGCCCTGCAAATATGAAAGCCTGTAATCATCATCCTTTATGTATAAAGACTCTCGAAGCCCTTCGGGCTGCTGGTCAACAAAACAAAAAATGCAATTATTTGAGCAGTGTTTAATGTTGTCAAATATTGCAGATTCAAAAACAAATCCGAGTTCTTCATCATAATCTTTTTCTATTTTTAAAATTTCGATTTCTCCATTTGGAGTTTTTATTTCAATATCAAGCTTTTCTTCCAATGTCATATATTTGTAATCAATATAATCACGCGGTTTTGTACCGTTTATTGATATAAGCTCGCTTCCTTGCATAATACAAAGTTCCTGCGCAATGGAACCATCTTCGATTGCTGCTATTTTACAGGACATTTTCCAACCTTAAATTTTCAATATATTCTTTTAAAGACTTTAATTCAGACATTGTTCTGTTTAAAAGCTGCCTTTGATAATAGTCAAGCTCCAAAAATTCATCTTTTAATTTTTTATCAAGCTCAAATTGATAAATTTCTGTTTTTCTTAAACTTTCATCAATAAATTCTTTTTTATCTTTTGTTTCCAATAATCCCATAGTAGCAAATCTTGCTTGTATTTGAGTATAAAACAATGACGGATTATCACTTTGAGAGTTAAAGAAATATTTTTTGAATATATTAAATCCTTTTGGAGTAATAGAAAAATAGCAGAATTTTTTTCCGCCTTCTGATATTTTTTCATAGACACTAACGGCTTCTTCTTTCATAAGTCGTTTTAAAGCAGGATATATAGTTCCTATGCTCGGTTTAGTAAAAGTTCCAAACAAATCTATAATATCTTTTCTGATTGCATAGAGTGTCCGCTCTCGCTTGTGAATTGTGTACAAAATCAAAATTTCTATCATAAAAGCAAAATACCACAAATTTAAATTTTTTGCTAATTTTATAAATTAATGACTTTTAATATTTCTTTTAAATCAGCATTTGTTTTTTTAACTTCCGCCTTGGAATATTTTATTGCACTATCAGGATCTTTTAAACCGTTGCCGGTTAAAATACATACGGAAGTTGAATTTTCTTTTACTAATCCCATTTTATTTGCTTTTATTATACCTGCAACAGAAGCTGCACTGCCGGGTTCTGCCAAAATTCCTTCGGTTGAAGCCATTAATTTGTATGCTTCAATGATTTCATCGTCGGTTACGCTGTCAATTCTGCCGTTTGATAAATCTCTTGCACGTTCGGCCTTTTTCCAGCTTGCGGGGTTACCTATTCTTATTGCGGTAGCAATAGTTTCAGGATGTAAAATTCTTTCGCCTCTGACAATTGCAGCTGCGCCTTCAGCTTCATATCCCATCATTTTAGGCAGATGAGAAGATTTTTTCAATGCGAAAAATTCTTCATAACCCTTAAAATATGCCGTAATATTACCTGCATTACCAACGGGAATAAAATGGTAATCAGGAGCATCCCCCAGAGCTTCTATAATTTCAAATGCTCCTGTTTTTTGACCTTCAATTCTGTATGGGTTTACCGAATTTACAAGGGTAATCGGTGAATTTTTAGAAATTTCAATAACCATTTCGAGAGCTTCATCGAAATTGCCTTTAATAGCTATAATTTCAGCACCGTACATCATAGCCTGAGATAATTTACCAAGTGCAATATAACCGTCAGGTATTAAAACAAAAACTTTTACACCTGCTTTTGCACCGTATGCCGCTGCTGCTGCGCTTGTATTACCGGTTGAAGCGCAAATTACGGCTTTGGCACCTTCTTCAACAGCTTTTGTTACAGCCATTGTCATGCCCCTGTCTTTAAAACTTCCCGTAGGATTAGCTCCTTCATATTTTAAATATAAATCACCTTTTAAACCGATTTTTTTTGCTAAGTTATCAGCTTTTATTAAAGGAGTATTGCCTTCATTTAACGTTATAACGGGAGTATTTTCCGTTACGGGTAAATATTCTCTGTATTTATTAATTAAACCTCTATAATGATTTTTTTCCATAAAACCTCCTAATTCATAACCCTTAACAGATTATCTATATTTTTTATACTTTCTGATTTTAACAATTCTTTAAGTGCATTTTGTACATCAGCTTCTTTTGCGCGTTCCGTAATAACAATAATTTCGGCAGTATTATCTTCATTAATGCCTTTTTGCATAATTGTTGAAATATTAATATTATTTTTACCGAATAATGTACCGATAAAACCGATTGCCCCGGGATGGTTGCTTGCCGTAATTGAAACATAATATTCGTTAAAAGTATCGCCTATATCAATCTGTTCCGCAGTTTCCGTATGATTACAAACCGCCTGAGGTATAGGATTAGAAGTTGTTTCAAGGTCTGCCACAAGAACAAGCAAATCTCCTACGACACTGCTTGCAGTTGGTTCAGCACCTGCACCGGCACCCGTAAATACCAAATCACCAACCGGATAACCTGATAACATAATGGAATTTGTTGCATTTTTTACCTGAGCAAGCAAATGTTTTTTTGCTACAAGCATAGGATGAACCCTTACATCAATTTTGCCGTTTTCAAGTCTTTGTCCTAAAGCTATTAATTTTATTGTATATCCCAATTCTTTAGCACTTTTTATATCATTTGCTTTGATTTTTGTTATACCTTCACGGTATATTTTATTTATATCGATTTTTTTGTTAAAAGAAATAGTAGAAAGAATAGCAAGTTTGTATGCCGCATCAAAGCCTTCAACATCACCCGTCGGATCAGTTTCCGCATAGCCTAAGTCCTGCGCTTGTTTTAATGCAGTTTCATAAGACAGCTCTTTTTCTGTCATTTTGGTCAAAATATAATTTGTCGTACCGTTTAAAATTCCTGCAATTCTATTTATTTTATTTGCACATAAAATGGTTTTTACCGGCATTATGATAGGAATACCGCCTGCCACGGCAGCCTCGTACAAAATAATAACGTTATTTTGCTTTGCAATTTGAAATAATTCGCTTCCTTTTTTAGCAAGAAGCTCCTTATTTGCAGTTACAATATGCTTTTTATTGTTTAATGCAGCCTTTAATATATCAAAAGTCGGATTAACTCCTCCTGCTACTTCAATAACAATATCAATATCAGGACTGTTTACTATTTCATAAGGATTATCCGTTAATAAATTCGTATCAAAATTTTCAATATTCCTCTTTTTGTTAACATTTTTAACTGCGATTTTTTTTATTTTAATATCCGGAAAAGATTGTAAAACCTTGAATACTCCTGTTCCCACAGTTCCAAAACCTATAATTCCTACATTAAATGATTTCATAATTACTCCGATGAGTTAAATATACATATCTAAAACAATTAAACCACAATAAAAAATAAAATAAAATATAAAAAAATGTAACAAAATAGATAAAGTAGAGAAATTTTATATACTCAAAAGTTTTTATATATCTGTAGGCATTACAAACAAGATATTAGGAGATATTATTATGGAAGGTACATCAGTTTCAGCACCTGTCTCTTCAAGCACAGGCGGAGCAAGTTTTGGAGCAAGCTCTGTTACATCAAATCCACAAGGAACAACGGGTGTAGTTGCAAATAATCCCTATGAATCATCAGGGTCAGTTGCTGCACTTAAAGGTTTTGATTCGTACATAGCAAATGCAAATCCGAATAAAGCTTTCCTTCAGCAGGGTCAAAGAGAAATCGGCGGAGGTTATTGTTAAAAAAACAGGTTTTTCATTACAAAACGCAATAAAAGTTGTATTTTGTATGTGTAGCTTTATTATTATTTATTTAAAATAAATTAAATTTAACATAAAAAGGGGTTGGCAAGTTTTTGTCAATCTTTTTTTTGAATACATTTTTTTACGACGTATAATTACTAAGAAGATGTATTGTAAATAAGGAAAAAGTCATGGCAAAAAGAGTATTGCTTTGTATTATGGATGGGTGGGGAATAGCAAAGGACAGCCCTAAAGATGCAACAAAATCCGCTAGAACACCTAATATTGATAAATATTATAAAGAAGAAAAAAATATACAAATTTTTGCAGATGGTGAGCACGTAGGTTTGCCCGAAGGTCAAATGGGAAATTCCGAGGTAGGTCATTTAAATATAGGAGCAGGCAGAGTTGTATATCAGGATTTAACCAGAATAAATAAATCAATAAAAGACGGCGATTTCTTTACAAACGAAAAATTTCTAAATGCCGTTGAACATGTAAAGAAAAATAACTCCTCTCTGCATTTATTCGGGCTTGTATCGACAGGCGGTGTACACAGTTCATTAGAACATATTTTAGCATTAATTGAATTTGTAAAACGTCAAAAATTAACGAAGGTATATTTACATGCTTTTTTAGACGGCAGAGATACTCCGCCTAAAAGTGCAGTTGAATTTTTGGAAACAGTTGAAAAAAAATTAAAAGAAGCAGGACTTCCGCGTATAGCCTCAGTTTCCGGACGATATTACGCAATGGATAGAGATAACAGATGGGATAGAGTTGAAAAAGCTTATAACATGCTGTTACTCGGCGAAGGAAATAAAGCAAAAACAGCAATTGAAGCAGTTAAAGCATCTTATGAAAAAAATATTACCGATGAATTTGTTGAACCGACTGTTATAGATGTTCCAAATTCAAGAATTGAAGATAATGATGCTGTTATTTTCTTTAACTTTAGACCCGATAGAGCAAGAGAAATTTCAAAAGCAATTAATTTTACTGACTTTGAAGGATTTAAAAGAAAAGCAGTCCGAAAAAATATATATTACGTAACCTTTAAGCAATATGATGTAACATTTCCGTTTCCGGTAGCATTTGAGCCGCAGCCATTGACAAATATACTTGGCGAATGGCTTGATAAAAAAGGAATAAAACAATTCCGAACAGCAGAAACCGAAAAATATGCACATGTTACTTTCTTTTTTAATGGCGGTAAAGATGAACCCAATAAATTAGAAACAAGAATATTGATAAATTCACCAAAAGTTGCAACTTATGATTTACAGCCTGAAATGAGTGCTCCTGCCGTTTGCGATGAGGTTTTAAAAGCACTTGATAATGATGAATACGGATTTATTCTTGTAAACTTCGCAAATCCTGATATGGTTGGACATACGGGAGTAATGGAAGCAGCTGTAAAAGCTTGTGAAACAGTTGATACTTGCGTTGGAAAAATAGTTGATAAAGCAAAGCAAAAAGATGTAGCGGTTGTTCTGACTGCTGATCATGGAAATGCAGAATGTATGGAGGATAAAGAAACACACGCTCCTTACACTGCACATACAACAAATCCCGTGCCTTTATTCGTGATAAATGCCGGAAATATCAAATTGAAAAAAACAGGCGCATTGTGTGATATAGCTCCTACTGTTTTAGATATTTTAAATATAGAAAAACCTGTTGAAATGACAGGAATATCTTTAATAGAATAGTGAAATAACATAAAAAATAAAAAGTGTTAAAATAAATATACTGATAAAACTGTCGGTTTTGCAGCCTTAGCTGGTAAAACCACTAAAAGTTAAAATGAATAAATTATCCTGCAATTCTACAGTTTTTCCTATTTAGGACGGTAAATTTTTGGCGAAAATATAAAAATTTGGTTGCAGGAAATTTTTATATGAAAGCCTTATACCGCCTGTTTACAAGCAAAAAAAATGTTTGCAGAGTGTGCAAACATCAAATAAACACGAGGATATTAAGTTTTGAATCGGGCATTTTATAGAAATAATAAGAACAAATAAGAAATAATCCAAATAAGCGAAATTTAAACAGGGCTTGAGTTTTGACCGTTTTTCTTTTTATTATGATTTTAGAACATTTCTTAATTTTTATTTTGAAGTGTACCCCAAATTGTACCCTAAAAATTGGAGAAAAAATGGCAACTTTTCAAGAAATAAAAAGAATAAATAAAAAGACTAAAAAAGAAAAGATAATTACAAAAGTAATCGTTAGAAAGAAAGGTTATAAAAAAGTTACAAAAAACTTTTTACGTAAAACAGATGCACATAATTGGGCAACAGAAGTCGAAGCAGCTATGAATAACGGTACTTATGTCGAAAAAATTACAGCTGCAGAAAATAAAAAAATTAAAATTGAATATATAAGTGAGTTAATAGACTATTTTAAAAACTATACTGCCCCGACAAATTATGATGATGCATATAGATATAACTGCATGTATGAATGGTGGACAAATATGATTGGAAATATTAAAGTTAAAGACTTAAAAGCATCAAATCTTGCAGAATGCAAACGGCTGCTTAATTCTGAAATAATACACACAGGTAAACCAAGACAAGCTAATACCATCAATAAATATTTGATGTGTATATCTGCTGTTTTGACTCATGCGGTAAAAGAACTTGAAATAATACCATATAATCCTATGTCGAAAGTAGGATGTATGAAAAAACCAAACGGACGCTGCCGTTTTTTATCTGAAAAAGAACTCGAAATATACCGTAATGCTTGTAAAGCACATTCTGATATAGTATTTCTGTTTGTAGAAATAGCACTTGGAACTGGCGGCAGATATAGTGAAATTTTACATCTTAAAATTGAAAATATTGATTTTCAGAATAAAAGAGTGCATTTTATTGATACGAAAAACGGCACAAACAGAGGAGTACGTTTAGAAACAAGTATAATGAACTTATTAAAAGATTATTGTCAAAATCACAATATAAAAACTGGCTATATATTCAAGGGAAAACAAGAGGGTAAACTTGCTTATATAAGAGGTAGAATATATAAAATAATAAAGCAAACAAGACTTGAAAATTTTAGAATACATGACATGAGGCATACTTTTGCATCTTATGCTGCAATGAACGGTGCAAGTTTATTGGATATAGCCGTAATTTTGGGACAAAAAACATTAACAGTAGCAAGAAGATATGCTCATTTAACTACTATGCATACTGATTCCATTGTGGAAAAAGTAGCAGCTAAAATACTACCTGAACTTAAAGAGGAGAAAGCCGATGAAAGTTATTCTAATATATAAGCATTAACAATTTCACCGTAATAAACGGTATGAAAATCTTTGTTTGCCATAGGGTTACTAGAGGGAACATCTTCTGGATAGATTCCGTAACAAGTTTTGTGTAAACCTTGATTTGAGAGATTAGAGAAATTTTTCTAATCTCTCATTAAAATATATCAAAAATTGATTAAAAATCA
>CAJOJP010000061.1 GCA_905234915.1 Candidatus Gastranaerophilales bacterium | reverse complement strand
TTCATAAGTTGAAGCTTATATACAAAAAAAATAAAACATTAAACAAATTAAATAAAAAGCCAAAATATAAAAAGCGGCAAGTGAAAAAATTACAAACAAAAATAAAGACTATAGGTCTAAAACAAATTTTAAATTTTATCCTTTTTTCGTATTTCTTCGGAGGAATTTCTATTCCTCCTTTTTATTTTGAATAAATAATTTTTTATGGGCAAGCTGAAACAAGTAGTTGCATATTTTATATTTATGTGAGATATTTATTTCTTATATAAACATATTAATTTTTGTTAAATTGATTTATAGACTTAATAATCAATTATTTCAATGGTTTCAGAAAATACATAAAAAATATGTTATATATTTATAAACAAAGTAGCAAAAAAAATTCTGAGCAGGTTTTAAAACATATTGCAAAGAAAAACACGGAGATGAACATGGCAGAGATTAATAACAACATTCACAATTATGGATTTAAAATTGAACGTATTGATTCAATAGCTGAGAATACAACCAAACATCCGGTTGAAACAACAAAAGATGAAACAGAAGAACAAAAATATATTGCGGATCCCGGTATTCTCGGAAGATCTCAAATTCAGGGTATAAAAGGCGGGAATATAGCAAAAAGCGTTAATGAAGCCGTTGATATGGCAGAAAATGAACCTATAAGGCTTAACAGCAGCGAAATTCTTTTTGATAATATGTATCAAAATTACCGTGAAGCGGGTCTTAGTGAAGATGATGCTTATTTAAAAGCATTGCTGGCAGAAGATGAATTTTTAGATATTTCATCAGGCTGTAACAGATAATATATTCACATGATTGATTAGCAGCTTCAACGGTGATAACATATAAACGTTATTTTTTCATTGGGAAGGAAAATTATGGAGAACATCAAACCCGTTGAAGCAAAAGACAGAATAATTCTTGCTCTTGATATTGATAATCTGGACGATGTTATTAAGTATGTAGATTTATTGAAAGAATATGTGGGCTTTTTTAAAGTAGGATTACCATTATTTATTTCCTGCGGATTTAAAGCTGTTGATGTTATTAAAGAACACGGCGGAAGAGTATATTTTGACGGTAAATTTCAGGATATTCCCAATACAATGGCACAGGCTTGTACTATTTTAATGAAAAAAGGAATTGATTTCTTTAATATTTCCGCCTCCGGCGGTTCTCGAATGCTGGTAAATACAATAAATGAATGCAGAGATTATGCAAAAAAAGAAAATCTTAAGCTTCCTATCATTTTAGGAGTTACCCTCTTATCAAGCTTTGGTCAAAAAACATTGACTAACGAGCTTGGTGTTGACATGAATATTTCAAACTATGTATTAAAATTATCCAAAATAGCTAAAGAAGCAGGCTTATCAGGAGTCATTGCTCCTGATACCGATGCAATGCAAATAAAAAAAGAGTTGGGAAATGACTTTATTGTTGTATGTCCTGCAGTAAGACCAACCTGGGCAACAGTAAACGACCAGATAAGATTTGTTTCCCCGACTGAAGCAATAAAATCAGGGGCAGACTACATTATTATAGGAAGACCTATAACTCATGCCGCCGACCCTACAGCTGCAGCTAAATTAATAATAAATGAAATAGATGAAGCACTTAAATCAAATATATAATGTCTTTTAAAAATCCTCCCAGCATTAATGAAAAAACTTGTAAAACTAAGAAAAAAAGTTTACAATATTCTGTGGATAGTTTTGTTTATATAGGTTTACAGATGAAAAAGAAGAAGAAAATTAAAACAAAAAAGAAAAATAACGAATTTCAGATAAAAAAATACCGTTTCGGTAATACGATATGGACAACTCTAATGGGCGGTTTATTGCTTGCCATAGTTATTATAATGATGATAACCTTTACAATATCTATAGGTGTTGTAAATTCAGCACAAATAAGTGCTCAAACCGATTTTTATCAAAATGCTTTTGATATAGCGGTTAAAAATCTTTCCATTCAACGACAGGTTGCCTCTAATGTCGATTTTAAAGAACTTAAAATAGAAAGTCCGATTAAAGATATAATAAAATCAAATAACGAACTGTTAAAATTAAAAAATGAAATGAACAGCAAGCATTTAATGCTTGAATATGCAGTCAAGGATATTTTTATTACAGACGGCTTTAATAATCCTTTATACACAACTTTAGAAAAAGGAGAATATAAGTTTTTATCAGGAGGAATTACTCCGCTTGTAATTTCAAAATACTCTGATTATACATTGGTTTCAATACAAAAATCATTTTTTCAAAATAAAAACGGTTCTTTAGTGACAGATAGAAATAAATCATATACAGTATATTTATCTGTACCGCGAGTAACTGCAAAATACAAAAATCAAATTATTAATCAATTAACTCAAATTTCAATATTTATTATTCTAATTTGTATGTTTTGTATATTTTTTCTGGTTCGCAGTATTACAAAACCTCTTGATACGATGGAAAAAACAGTTTCGCAAATCGCAAAAGGTGATTTATCAGGACGTTTAGGATACACAAAATATGAAGAAATAAATAAACTTGTCGGGTCATACAATATGATGGCAAATGCATTGCAAAGATTATATTCTTCACTGGAATCACAGGTTAATGACAGAACGAACGAACTAAAAGGTGCTTATGCAGAACTTCAAAATACTCAGGCAATGATGGTTCATTCGGAGAAAATGAAATCGTTAGGTGAGCTTGTTGCAGGTATAATGCATGAAATAAATAACCCTATAAATTTTATTTACGGAAATATGACTCACCTTGATAACTACTCAAAAGAGCTAATCGAAATTATCGATGAATATACTAAATATGATAAGTCTTTGACTGATAGTGAAAAAACAATTATTACAAACAAGAAAAAGAATTGCGACTATGAATTTTTAAAAACTGATATGCCGGATTTGATAAAAAGCTGCAAAGAAGGCGCAGAGAGAGCTAAAAACATTATTCAAGACTTAAAGAGCTTTTCAAGAATGGAAGAAGTTTCTATTAAAAATGTTGATTTGCCGGCTGAAATCGATACTGTTCTTAATATTCTTCATAACAAAATTAAAAATAAAGCGGAAATACATAAAGAATATATGGCAAATGTACCTAAAGTCGAAGCTTTTGGCGGGCAGTTAAATCAGGTATTTATGAATATCATTGATAATGCTGTCGGTGCAATGGAGAAAAACGGTGATATTTGGATAAGGATAAATACCGATAAAAACAATAATTTAATTGTTGAAATAGAAGATAACGGCTCCGGTATGGATGAAGAAACTCAGCGTAAAGTGTTTGACCCGTTCTTTACCACAAAACCGGTAGGCAAGGGAACAGGTTTAGGTATGTCTATAACTTATAAAATTATCAAAAACCATCAGGGCGATATAAGTGTATCTTCAGAAGTAGGAAAAGGAACTAAATTTACGATAACTCTACCGTTGAATATAGACCGTGAAAAACTTAAATCAGGTGTAACAGCCTCAGAAGGTGAAGGAAAAAATGGATAAATATAAAATATTAATAGTAGATGATGAGCCGGATAATCTTGCTTTATTGTATCGTACTTTAAGAAATGAATATGATATAAGAAAATCGACTTCACCGGTTGAAGCATTGGAAATGCTGAAAAATGAACATTTTCATTGTATTCTCTCCGATCATAAAATGCCTGAGATGGATGGTGTTGAATTTCTCAAAAGGAGTTATGAAATAGCTCCTGAAACAATGAGATTAATGATTACGGCTTATACCGATGCAAGTATTTTAATTGATGCTATTAACTATGCGAAAATATACAGATACGTAAAAAAGCCTTACAGCCCGGATGAACTTCTATTGATGGTAAAAGGTGCATTGGAATACTGGCAGTTGAAAGCTGATAACAATTCCTTAATTAATGATTTAAAAGAATTATTTTCAGGAACAATTACTGCAATTGTAGAAGCTCTTGATGCTAAGGATTCTTATACTCTCGGCAGAAGCAGAAGAGTTACTTTTTATTCCGTTAAAATGGCGCAGGCACTTCATTTAACAGAAGCAAATACAGGAAGAATTGAACTGGCAGGACTTCTTCATGATATAGGTATGATTGGCATTTCCGACGATATTTTGATGAAAACGGAAAAACTTACTCAGGAAGAATATGATTCTATTAAACAGCACGTTAATTTCAGTATTAAAATTTTAGAAGATATTAAGCAGTTAAATAATGTTATAGAAATTATTAAATTTCATCATGAACATTTTGACGGAACAGGTTATCCTTACGGTAAAAAAGGAGAAGAAATACCGATAGGCTCAAGAATTTTAGCGGTTGCTGATGCTTTTGACAGTATGGTTACCCCTAAAATATACAGACATCAAATAACACCGAGAGAAGCTCTAAACAAAATAAAAGAACTTGCAGGCAGACAGTTTGACCCGGTTGTTGTTGATGTTTTTGAAAATATTCTGCCTGGTGCTCTCGTTGAAATAAGAAATATGAAATAATTTTGCAAATGCAGAGGTAAATTTTGGATTTCATAATAAAAATACTTCAATTGAAAATTACAAAAATATTTTTAACTCTGCTTTTTATAGTTTTTTTATTATCATTGTATTTTTGCCGGCACTGGTATAGTATTCAATACCATAAAGCAGTCGGTTTCTATTTTGTACATAAAGGTGACAAGGCATATAAAAATAAAGAATATCAAAAGGCTGTTGAATTATATAAAATTGCTCTTAAAAATTATCCGGGGCATTCGCGTGCAAGCTGTAATTTAGGCAATATATATGTCAGTTTTGAAAACTATTATGAAGCTGTAAATTCTTATGAACGTGCTTTAAAGTACAGTCCTAATTTTATGGCATGCAGAATGGATTTGGGAATTATTTTATCCGAAAAAATAGCTAATTATGATAAAGCTATTCAGGAATACGGAAGAGTAATTAATTCAAAACCTTTTACCATAAATATACCTTTGGTATATAACAATGCTAAAACAGCTAAAATAAACAGAGGTATAGCATATTATAATATGGGGCTGGCCTATCGAGGAAAATCGGTTTATATGGGAGAACGTTCCAATATTTCAAGAAGATATCTGCGTAAAGCAAAAGAGGCTTATGTAAATGCAGAAAAGTATTTAAAAAACGATTATGATAATACTTTCAACATGGCTCTTACCGATCACATGCTCGGTGATTACGCTGCTGCCGCTAACGAATATTGCAGGGCCATAAATATTTTCCCCGATAAATTTGAAGCTCATTATAATTTTGCATTACTTTTAAGAAGCATGCATTTAAACAAAGAAGCACTTGAAGAATTTGAAAAAACTACGATGCTGCTTGATTACAACGGAACTAAAAATAAAAATAAATATATATTCGGTATTATAAATGAAGTAAAAAGACGTATAATAAATGAAGGTGGTATTGATTATTTGAACAAGCACGAACCGATTACTTCATTAGGTCAAAATGAGATAACTTATTCAAACGGTAAAATTTCAGCTGAAAAACAAAAAGATTTTGACGTTAATAAAATGTTAAAATGTACATACGGAAAGAAAAAGAAAAAGGAAAAATGATAAATAAAGAATTTAGTACTGATTTTTTAAATAAACTTTCAAATATTCTTACACAAAAAATATCGCCTATTCACAGTGCAAATTCTGTTAATAAATTATTTAAAACATATTTAAATATTGAAAAAACAGAATTTGTTATATGGGATAATAATAATATGGTGTTGAAAAACTTTGTTAAGGATTGGGAAGTTTACGAGAATAAAGGAATAACAGGTGAAATAAATTTTATTTATAATTCTCTTGCACTTTCCAACGGAGAAAAGTTCTGTTTTAACGAAGAAGAATTTAGCTGCAATATTAAAGAAGAAGAACAATACCGTATTTTAGATTTAAAATCCGAAGAAAATAATATTATATTTCCGCTGGTATCAAACGGTGAAGTTTTTGGACTTTTAAATATTGACTGTAAAAATAATGCATTTACAAAAGAGTTTTTTACTATCTTGAATATATCTTCAAAGCTTATATCGGGAGCAATTATAAGTTATATTTTAAATGAGCAGATGGAGGTAAGTTTAAATTTTTATAGGGCAATGAAGGATATTGCTAAAATAATAGAAAGCCAGTATGAATTATCATATATTATTCCTCTGATAGGTGAAATGATAGACCGATTTATGTCTAATCATTTAATTTATATGTTTATATATAAAGACAATGAATATTCGCTTGTGTGGCCAAAAGCCTGTATGGATGAAAATGTATATAAACTTTTAGACAAAATAAATAAATCCGAAAATGAGTATATTCTTTCAAAAAATAATAAAATAGGAGTTTTTCCTCTTAAAAACGAAGAAAATATAATAGGGGCAATTGCGGCATACAGTAACACTGATAAACTGTTACAAAAGGATATAGATTATCTTATACAATTAACAAGGCAGTCAGGATTAACAATAAACAGAGCAAATGTATATGCAGAGGTATTAAAGTATGCTACAATTGATGCTTTAACAGGTTTAAATAACAGAAGACAGTTTGAAATTCGTTTAAAACAAGAGGTTTCAAACAGCAAAAGAAATAATGTTTCGTTGTGTTGTATAATGACGGATGTTGATTATTTTAAAAAAGTTAATGATACATACGGACATACAGCCGGTGACTGCGTATTAAAGAAAATAGCCGAAGTAATACTGCATGAAATAAGAGAATATGATATAGCCTGCCGCTATGGCGGAGAAGAATTTTTTATTATTCTTCCTCAAACAAAGCTGCAGGAGGCTGCTGCAGTAGCAAAAAGACTGCGTAAAGTTATAGAAGAAACTTTAATTGATATAACAGAAACAGAGGAAGCAGAAAAAAACTATATAAAAGTAACGGCAAGTCTTGGTGTATGCAATTTTGATGAAGCAATGACAGCGGAAGCTCTTATTCAAAAAGCTGATAAAGCATTATACGAAGCTAAAAGAACAGGCAGAAACAGAGTAATCGTTGTATAGCCAATTATATATCCGCTTTTAATGCATAATCGATAATCCGAGATTTCTCATTTTTTGTATTATTTCGTTAGATATATCACTAAATTTATGATTTTCTATTACGCTAAAATCTAAACCAAGTACTTTGAAAGCGGTAATTTCCGCTTTTTGAAAAAATCCGTTACTTACTTTATTTGCAAAAAGAATAGGATTTTTTAATATTTTTTGGGGAATACGCAAAATACCTTCTATAAATTTTTTAAAATTTTCATCATTACTATATTTTTTTTTCAATTTAATAATTGCTTCATTATCGCCATTTAAAATCAACGGATATAATTCTTTAGCGATTTTTTGATGTATAGGATTATTAAATGTATAACTTACAGCTCCAAAATCCGTAATTTTGCCGTTAATAACATTTCCTTTTTTAGAAATATCACCAAAATGAAATTTTTTATATACCCATTGACCGATTTTTTCATTAATACCTGATTTTTTATTTCTGTTTTGAACAAATTGACTTAACATAAAAGCATCAGGTGCATAATTAAAAGTTACTTTACCGCAATAAAACCTTGCGCACTGATTAGGCTTTAAACAATAATTCAGTGCCACTGCATTTGCAATTTCTTTTGTCTGACCATGAAAACTTAACAAATCAGTAGGAGGATTGCTATGAAAAATTTTTAGTGCTAAATCTTCTCCGGCACATCTAATTCTAAAAACTTTTCCCAAATGACCTTTAGATAAATATTGAATTATACATTTTTCACCTAAAATTTTTTCTAAACTTTTTGACAATTTTTCTGCTTTTTTTAGTAATTTATCGGATTTTACCTTGTATTCACAATGTGCTTCTCTTGCAAAAGCTGAAAATAAATGTTGAATTTGTTTTGTTATATCACCTAAATCAGCACCGCTGAACTTTTGCCGCCATTTATCGGGTAATTCGCCTATATATTTTTCTTCATCGCTTAATTTAGTTAAAAATTCGCATATTTCCCCTGTTGAGTGAAGTTTTTTCTTTAAAAAACGAAATAAATTTTTTGAAGAAAATTCATCACGAGATATAATACTTTGGATATTATTTTTTTGTATTGTATTTTGTACAATTTCTACACCGCCTGTAAAAATTCGCCCTATATTGCTCATAATTAATTTCCTTTTTTAACTTGAAATAAAAACACTCAAAAAAAAAATTGTTATTTAAAAGTCCTAAAATACAAAAAAGGCTGCCAATCACAAAAGCAGCCTTTTTCTGTTGCATAACAATGCAATGCGGTTAATCAATGCATATACATTCATTTTTTGAGAATATTTCTCTGTGGGTAAGAAGAAGCAGAATTGCACTAATACCTACAAGTGTATATACAATTCTTGATAATACACTCATATCGCCAAAAATTGAACTTACAAGGTCATAACCGAATATTCCGATTAATCCCCAATTTAATGCACCGATAAAAACTAAAGCCAGAGTAATAATTTTAAGAATAAACATAATCAGCCTTTCTTTTTCCTGCATTTTTATTATTACTTTAAAAATACCCTGTTTCATTACACTAACGGGTTATTTTTTATTGAAAAAAATAATAGGAGGAGTATTATTTTTTATAAAAAATTCGTTTATATCAATATTAAAAACAAAAGAAAAAGCGAATAATTTGTTAGCGTATAGTGGAAAAGAATAAATTTAAAAGTAACTTTTCTGTGCTATAATAATTAAGATATGAAAGAATATTATCTATCAAAATTTCAAATTTTAAAGATTTAAGAAATCATTGTAATGTTATATTACTTGCTGTAATTGCTGTTATGGGAACTTTATTTATTGAGCATACAATGAATTTAAAACTTATTGTTATTGCTATTATATGTTCTGTTAGCGGTTTAATAGAGTTTTTGCGATACAATCATTATAATAATCTGATTAATAAATATATGGAGAAATTAAAAAATGAACATAAATGATATATTTTATATTATTCTTGGAATTGTATTTTTAAGTTTAATTATTTTCGGTTATAAAATGCCTTTAGATGATATGGATAAAAAAATATATAGTGAAAAAGAATAAGCTTTCTCTTTTTATTACTTTGTATATTTATCCATATTTGAGAATATAGGACTCTTTTGAAATTTATTCATAAAATCAAATTTTGTTTTTTGATTTGAAATGTTATTATTTTTAATTGAATTAATGCTTTTTTCGTCATTAATACGTTTTTTGGTTGATTTTTCATTGATTGCGGGAAGCAAAAAGCCTAAAAATACAGGAACAAGTACAAGAACAGATAATGCGGTAAATCTGGCATTTAATGTTCTTGCCTTTTTAACCCAGGGGTTATCTTCTATAGTTTCCGTTCT
Organism: Candidatus Gastranaerophilales bacterium; assembly: GCA_905234915.1. Lineage (GTDB taxonomy): Bacteria > Cyanobacteriota > Vampirovibrionia > Gastranaerophilales > Gastranaerophilaceae > Avigastranaerophilus. Next base: position 2,722 of record CAJOJP010000061.1, on the reverse strand, counting down.
GTTTAGAATTTTATCCAAAAAGGATTGATTTTCAATAGGTACTCGTTTTGAGGGTTTAAATTCTGCTGCTAATTTTTCCACTTCTCTTGCATTTTTTTTATCGGCAATAACCTTTGTTATAGTTTTGTTATCGGCAGAAGCAATATCAATATTTTCGGATTTTAATAAATCATTTACTATTGCTTTGGTTTTATCGGTTAAACTGAATAATTTACTTAAATTACCGCCTTGATTGGATATGAAATCGCAAAAACCTTTAACTCCGTCTTTATACTTATCAATATTACTGTATTTTGCTCTGATTTGTTCGGAGGAAAAAATTTGAATACCGTTAACAGGTTTTAAATAGTCTAATACTTTTTTAGGCAGACTTTTATCATCAAAACCTTCGCCTTTTGCGGCTAAAACAATGCCTGAAGTTGCTTCGTTGACTTTAGAAAAACCCTTTCGGAGTATTTTTTCTCCGACACACATAACTACGCAGGTTATAGCATCACGTCTTATTATTTCTTCTCTGTCATATTTATCTTTGGCATTTGTAACTCTGGGGTACATAATACCGCCAATCATAATACCTACAAGAGGATTAAACGAAACATTACATCCGTCAAATTCCATCATTTCGGCAAATTTACCGATATTTCCTTTGCCGGCAATTGACTTTGCTGCTCCTGCCATAGAGCCGAACGAAGGATTGCTCTTAGTATGTTTTTTATTTTCTTTTTCATTTAATTCTTTATCGTGAAAGGTTTCTTCGTTCATTAAACCTTTTAATCCGGCATTTTTATCACCCTCTGCATTATTATATAATCTCGGTATAACTTGCAGAAATCCCATAACTGCAGAATACATGGAAAGATTAAGTATAAATCTGCCGACTATTTTTTTATTTGCCAGTTTTTCTATTAAAGCCTTTCCTTCTTCCAATGCTTTTCCTTTTGTTTTTTCAACAACATCATCAGCATAAGACATCATGTGAGAAACAGTTTTAGAAAAAGGTGCACTTGCATCCTTTGATAATGAAGCTGAGGTAAAATCAGCATGTACTGCATTTTTAGAATGTGCTTTTGAAATTTCCGAAAATTCTTCCGAAAGATTAGTAATAGTATTAGTTAAATTTTCTTTATTACTTGAAACAAGTTCACGCGCAAATCTTTCGGCAGTTTTTACGGTATCGTTTGAAGCTTCTTTCTCGCCTTTTGCATTTTTAATCATTTGAGCAAAAGTACTTTTGTAAAATTCCTGTTTATCGGGCAATTTTCCGTTTTTCGAGACATTACGGGCATGAATATTACTGAAAGATTTTATAAATTTAGCGGGAACTTCACAGGCTTGACCGAACATATCAGTGTAATTACCAAGAAATCCTTTTCCTGCTTTCAGCATTGCATAAGGAATTGCGAACATACTGGGGCCGGTTAAAAATTCTCTTACCGCTTCCTTTGCGGCAAAGCTTTTATTCACCTGTCCATGATTTTCTTCTTTGTTTCTTCTTAATCCCATAAAAGGACGCGGAAGATTAGTTCCGAGCATATCCTGCAAAGTGAAGGAAACAACTAACCCGCCTGTTTCTATTGTATTTGCAACACCAAGACAAAACGAATCCAATCCTTTGAATGATTTATTATATTTTTTATTAATGTTCTGCTCTGATTTAGAGTGTAAAGGAAAGTTCGTATCTACATTGTTTATTTGCATAAATTCCTTAATTATAATACCTTTTCACTACACTATTTTATTAAACAGAATAAAAATATAAATTTGCGCATTTTTAGAAATTTTATTAAATATTTTTACAAAAGTTAAATTAAAAGTAAGATTTTCTTAATTTAACTATTTTTATGCATTCTTATACAGGCAAAAAAAACGGAATGTTAATCATTCCGTACTACGTAAATACAGTTTTATACAAATTTAAAAACCATGAAACTCAGGCAGTCCGTTACCCAGAATATATCCTGTCTGCCTGCAGACATAATCACAGTTTGGATTTGCCTTGATTTTATTATAAAAATTACAATCATATCCAAGCATATCCTGACACCCTTTACCTTCTATCCAATAGCAGGTATGCCAGCATCCGTCTGAATCTTTTGGGTTTCTATCTGATACATCTCTTATAAATTCTGCTTCATTTCCAACAAATAAATCTACTCTATCTTGAACTGATGTATTGTAGCACATACACCAACTGGAAATATATGAACTTTCTGTTGTAATTGTATCATCATACAAAATTAAGATATCTTTTTCCGATAAATTTTCTATGACTTCAATATTCATGAATAAAATCTCCTAATTTAACTTTTAATAAAAAATTTTTAAATCCCGAATACGGACTAAATGTAAGTTCTTCAAAAAATAATTTATTGTTGTATATCATCCAATCTACACGTACAAAAATAAAATCTTTTGATAATTTTTTTGATAAATCAACTGTTTGTTTAATTAAATAATCAGCGGAATTATTAATTTTGACGTCATCCGGTGACAATATATCATTAATAAATTCTAAATTTTCATTGTATAAACTTATAGAAGAATCCCCATAAAATTTAACAAATAGCTTGGGATAGCCATAAAAACAATAAACTTGAATTTGCTTGCATTTGATATTTATTTTTTCTCTTAATAACGGTTCAATCAAAATTTTAGGTTCAATGCCGTGGTACTGCATTTCAAACCCGCCCCAGAAGCTGTAATCCTGTTCCAACCAGCCTGT
>CAJOJP010000060.1:761-12940 GCA_905234915.1 Candidatus Gastranaerophilales bacterium | reverse complement strand
AGTCTTTGATAGATGCAAGAGCTTGCGTTTTCACGCGTTTTGGCTGAGTTTAGATGTTTTTATATACATAGCAGCTGGCTTCGTTTTATATCCCCTGACTAGCCGCTAAAGCATTATTTATAAAATTTATACACCAAAATATATTTTCCGGTGTAAAAAATATATAATTACATAATTTAAATAAAATTACCAAATTATACTTTTTTTCTGCTTTTCTTTAATTTGGAAATTCTTTCAGCGCATTTATTGCAATATGTGCAATCTACACCGCAATTGCTCGTACATAAATGCCCGCTTTTTACATAGTGTTTTATATTCGGTAATAAAGGTTTTATATCTTTTATTTTAAATCTGTCAAAAAACTTATCTCCCCCGATATGGTGAATTATCGAATTTATGCTTTCATTTTCTATATCTCGAGGATTATCTACTCCTTTTAAATATAAAAGATAAGAATTTACACTCTTACTCATATCACGTTTAAAATCTTCTCTGCCTGCAAGTTTAAATTTGGTTATTCCTATTTTTCCGTATTCTTCTATTTCCCACGGGTAAACTATTTGCGATTTACAAAGGTATAATAACGGATCTTTTTGTATTGTTTTTCCGCAGTTATGCGAATAAAATCCGTTAGAAAGCCTTTCATGTCTTGCTTCTATTGGCTTTCCCATTATTTCGCAGCTGTGGTCGTAACGCATGGCGCATCCGCCTATACAGCCTTCATTTACCATTATTTCTATATCTACATAAGGATTTGTTTTTCTTAAATTTGCCAAAAGCTTAAAATTTTTGTTTACATCATGACTCGGTACTATTTCTTTTACTTCGGGATGTATTTGAATAAAATGCTGATATTCTTTTATCAGCTTATATTCAAAAGACGTAGAAGCATAAAGCGTAAAATATTTATATCGGCGCGCTAAATACGATAATAATTTATGATTTGATATTCTTAACTTATTTACTCCTATTGATTTCAACTCATTAAGCAGTATATCCAGTTTATCAAGTTCTTTGTCAAAATAATCTGTTTCTATAGGCAGATTTTTTGGATTATTTAAGTTGTAGATAAAATCAATTCCTTTGTCAACGGAATATTTCATCAAATCTTTCCAATAACCGAAATCCGAATGCTCTGTAAAATCATTTCTGTATTGCTCAAATATAGTAAATAGTTCACATGTGGAAGGCAGTGAAAAGTAAAAGCTTGTTATCCTGCTCTTTTGAACTTGATTATTTATATCAAGCAATTCATTTATTAAATTTTGGTCAAATGGCATAGGTACCGAAAATTGATACATTTTTCCTCTTTTTTTAATTGCCGGTAGATTATTCTGTTTTAGGACAATCAATGAACTGAAACGAAAATAAGAGCAAAAATCTGCATATTTGTATCCTCTTAAAATTTTATGCTTTTATTTCAAGTAATTTTATTTCTTCATACTTCATAAGATAATTATATCATTTTTTTAACAGCGGGCAAATTATTAACTCGGAACACAAATAGGCATTGTTCTTTTCCTTTCTTCTTTTTGCTTTGCCATAAATGCTTTTTGCATTTTTTGAGCGCATTTATAGCAGTATTTACATTCAATTGCGCATCTTGATGAGCATAAATGCCCATTTTTTATAAAATACTTTATATCGGGCAAATATTTTTTATAATCTTTTACCGTTAATTGGTTTAATACTCTGTTATTGGACAAATGATGAGTAAATGCCGTCAAATAATTATTTTCTATTAATTTAATATTTTCTATTCCTTTTAAATACATTGTATAGCCTCTGACATAACTGTCAAAATGTTTAAAGCCGTCGCGCCCTACAAGTTTAAAATTTGTTATTCCTATTTTTTCATATTCTTTTATATCCCACGGGAAAATATGAGTTCCGATTACAAGGCTTTGAATAGGATATTTATCTACAATCGGGTTGCAAAAACTTGTTGCATAAGCTCCCGATAAACAAACATCGTTATTTATCATTTTATTTTCATCTATACTTATATATTCATGAAACATCCTGTTAGGGCAGCCTTGAAGGCAGCCTTCATTTACCATTAATTCTATTTCCATATTCGGATATCTTTTTCTTAAATGAGAAAGCAGTTTAAAATTTTTGTTTATATCGTGTGAAGGTACTATCTGTTTTACTTCCGGATGAAAATGTATAAAATTTTGATATTCCCAAATTGTTTTATATTCTAGGCTTGTTGAAGCTAAAACTTCAAAATCGCTGTAGTGCCTACCTATATAGGTCATTAATTGACCCGCTGCCACTCTTAATTTTTTTACACCTAATTTTCTTAGTTCCGTTAAAAGAAGCTCAAGCTTTTCTATTTTTTTAGGAAAATCAGGGTTATCAATATCAAGTGGGCGCGGTGAATTTAAAAGATAAATAAAATCACAGCTGCGTGATAAAACATGTTCAATTAAACTTTTCCAATAATCCCAGCTTGTATCTTTAAAAGCAAAGTTTCTTGATTGTTCAAAACCTGTAAAAACTTCACAGCCCCTTGGTACACAGGCATATAAGCTTGTTATTTTACTTTTTTCAACAAGATTATTTATATCAAGCAGTCTGTCTATATCTTCAATTTGGTACGGCATTGGTGCCGAAAACAGGTATTGCATATAAGTTCCCCGATTTCTATTGTTTAAAGAAAGTTGTATTGCCTGCATTTATTGAAATTTAAAAAATAATACAATAAATACCACGGCAATATTTAAGACTCATACTCCGTTAAAACTTTCTTTTACACTATTTACGTAGCTTTACATCTATCATTAAAATTATATTCTTGCTAAAATAATTTGTCAAATATATAATTCTTTTGAGAGAAGCTTATGAATAAATTATATTTGGAATTAAAAAATAAAATAGAAGCTGCAAACAGTATAATAGTATTTTCGCACGTCAGTCCCGACGGTGATACGCTTGGGTCTAATCTTGCTATAAGTTTAATGATTGAAAATTGCTTTAATAAAAAAGTTGATTCGGTTTTTGCCGGTTCACTTCCTTCTTTATACAGTTATCTGCCTGATTTTAACAGATTTAAAGATGTGCAGACCATTCCTTCGGATAAAAAGTATGATTTGGCAATTGCGGTTGATGTCGCCTCAAAAGACAGAATGATTTCAGGCACAGTTATTTTTGACAATGCAAAAACTAATGTTAATATAGATCATCATAAAACTAATACAGGCTATGGTAATATAAATATTATAGATGGTGAAGCAGCCTGCGTAGGAATTATTTTATACAGAATATTTTCAGAATGGAATTATAAAATTCCTTTAGATGTTGCCAGATGTATTTATACTTCGCTGTTAACCGATACAGGCGGTTTCAGATATGAAAATACAGGTGTTGAATGTTTCAATCTCGCAGCAGAGCTTGTAAAACTCGGTGTTTCTCCCATGGAAGAATATAGAGCCTGCTATGAAACAAAGCCTCAGTCAATGGTTCAATTTCAGGCATATATTGTTTCTAATACTTTATTTTATAATAACGGAAAAATTGCTTTCGCTAAAATTACAAGAAGCGATATGAGCAAGTTTGATGCTATTGACGAATACACGGAAGGAATAGTTGAAGTTTTACGCTCCTCTAAAAATGTTGAAATAGCAGCTATATTAAAAGAAACAAAAGAGGGTTGGACTAAAGTAAGTCTAAGAAGCAAAAATACAAATATAATTCCCGTAGTACTTGAATTTGGAGGCGGAGGTCATACTTTTGCCGCCGGCTGTACAATAAAAAAACCCATTCCTATTGCTTTTGATAAATTATTAAAGCGTATTCAAAGTGAAATACCTGCATAATGAAAAATTACATTGAAAATCTCATACATAAAATTATAGTGCTGGATTTCTTCGGAATTGCGGCGGAAATGGCTTTCTGGTTTATTCTGGGCTTATTTCCTTCTCTGTTATTTTTAACTTCGCTCTTTGCCTGGATTGGTAAAAAAACATTAATTCTTCCCATCTTAGATTTTATACAAAATATTGCCCCAAAAGACGTTTCAAACTTAATATTAAATGCTTTAAATGAAGCCATGATTTTTGAACAGGGAACTTTTGTAGCTGTTTTCGGCTTATGCGTCACAATTGCATTAAGTGCCAATGCTATAGCCGTAATTATAAAAGGATTGAATAGAGCTTATGCAATAGAAGAAACCAGAAGCTTTATTTATACAAGAATTTTATCCGTTTTAATGGTATTTGTAAATTCATTTTTATTATTTTTGGCGGTAAACTTTATTGTTTTAGGTAAAGTTATTTTGAATTTTTTAATGGAATATACAGCACTTTCGCAATTATCAATAGATGTAATTGCTATTGTAAGGTGGCCTGTATCTTGTTTGGCACTAGCTTTTAGTGCTTATGCAAACTATTTAATTCTGCCTGATATAAAGAAACAAGATAAATTGCGTGTTGCAAGCGTCATACCGGGAACTATATTTTTTAGTATCTTTTGGATGCTTGGCTCCTGGTGTTTTTCAATTTATTTAAGCAATTTAAATGCTTATAATAAAGTTTACGGAACAATCGGAGCTTTTGCCATATTAATGGTTTGGCTTTATTATACTTCATTAATTGTGCTGGTTGGCGGAGAGATAAATTCTCGAATGTATGATTTTTTAGTCAATAAAAAAGAAAAGTCTGTATAATGAAAAAAATTTTATGTTTTATTACAATTTGTATTATGTTGTTTAGTGCCTGCGCTAAAAAAGAAGAAATAACAACTCTTGAAACAATTAGAAACAGAAATTTGGTTATAACGGGAGTAAAGCAGGATGCGGGAATTTTTGGTCATTTAAATAAAAAAGGAGAGTATGAAGGTTTTGATATTGATGTTGCAAAATATATAGCAAAAAAATTAACGGGAAGTGAAAAAAATATAAAGTTTGTTCCCGTAACTTCAAACACAAGAATTGAAGCTGTTGTATCCGGTGAAGTTGACATGGTTATTGCGACTATGTCAAATACTGATTCAAGAAGATATATTATTGATTTTTCAATTCCCTATTATACGGCAGGACAAACTGCCGTAGTAAAAAATAAAAGTAAAATATATACATTTGCTGATTTAAGAAATAAAACGACTATTGTTGTTATGGGTTCTACATCAGAACAAAATTTGCGCCGCGTTATACCTAATGCAAGAATTGTAGGGTATTCAACTTATAAAGAAGCCTTTCAGGCTCTAAAAGACGGGAAAGGTGACGCCGTAAGTACGGATGATACTATAATAGCAGGTTTTATCGCTGAAAATAAAGAATATAGAGCTTTAAAAGGAAGAATTTCAACCGAAAATTATTCGGTTGCCATAAAAAAGACTGAGGATAAACATTTACAGGAAACCTTAAACTCTATAATAACCGAAATGAAAAATGACGGAACTTTAAAAGAATTAAAGAAAAAATGGTCTTTAATTTGATTTTAGATATTTCTATGTACATTTCATCTGAAAATATATTTTAAAAACAAAAAACTTGCTATGCGAAAACACTTGCTATATAATATTCTGAGTAGATTAGATTTTTAAAGGAATAAAATATGAATTTGGCAAATATGATGAAACAAGCTCAGCAGGTACAAAAAAAGCTTCAAGATGCTCAGAAGGATTTGGCAGGAACAGATATAACAGCACAGGCAGGTAATGGCAGTGTTACTGTTGTTTGCGACGGGCATGGAAAATTTAAATCAATCAAATTAACGAAGGAAGCTATTAACCCTGAATTACCATCATCTGTTGATGAAGAAACTGTTGAGATGCTTGAAGATTTAATTTCGTCAGCAATGAAACAAGCTACGGGTCAGGCTAATACATTAATGCAGAATAAAATAAAAGGTATTGTTCCTGCCGGTATTAATATTCCCGGATTATTTTAATAATGGAATATACAAAACCTTTAGCGCAATTAATTGAATTTTTTCAAAAATTTCCGGGTATTGGGCCAAAATCGGCACAGCGTATTGCATTTTGCTTACTTAAAATGCAGCTGTCTGATATTCAGAAGTTTGCACGGCTTATGATTGATGCAAAAACAAACATCCATTATTGCGATATCTGTTATAATATGTCAGCTTCAAATCCTTGTGAAATATGTTCGGATACAAAACGCGACAATTCAATTATATGTGTTGTATCAGAAATAAAAGATTTGATAGCCATAGAAAAAACTCGTGAATATAAAGGCTTATACCATGTTTTACAAGGTTTGATATCTCCCTTGGACGGTATCGGGGTTGAAGATATCCGAATAAAAGAACTCTTGACAAGAATTTCAAATTCCTCCATAAACGAAATTATTCTTGCTTTAGGTTCTTCCGTTGAGGGTGAAGCTACCAGTATGTATATTGCAAAACTTTTAAAACCTTTAAATATTAAAATTTCAAGAATTGCGTTCGGGCTTCCTATCGGCTCTGATATAGAATTTGCTGATGAAATAACTCTTGCAAGAGCAATAGAAGGAAGAAGACTTATTAATTCGCCCGAACAAATTTCGCGATAATGAATGTAAGCGAAATTTGGGAGTGGTGATTTTAAAAGCGGATTGCGAGCAGAGGCTGCAAGGCACAACCGATGAAGTTTCGACTGAAATGCCGTTTAATGCGAGAAACCAAGCAGGTGAGCAACCGTACGGTGCGGTTGACGCGGCGAAAGGTTGCAACACCGGATTAGATAAGGAGATAAAAATGACTCAAATAACAATAAGATCGGATAGAAAAACCGATTATGTTTTTACTTATCAAGGCAAAGACGTTACCCTTGAGGCAGGAAGCGTAATCAGTATTGCAAACGGTTTGCAGGACATTGTTCTGCCTACCTGCAAAATGAAAATTGCAAATAACTTAATAATAATTAAAGAATAATAAATTTATAATTTATTCAAATTTTGAATATGCTGATATTTATGATTTAATTTTTATGTAAGGATTAAATTATGATTAAAATACTTAAATCGGAAGATAATAAACAACTTAACAGATTAAGTATAAGTGAAGCTGTATCAGGCTCATGGTTTAGTCTTATTGCTCCGAATGAAGAAGAAATTAAACAGGTATCTTTAGTTTTAGGTCTGGACGAAGATTTCCTTTTAAATTCATTAGACCTTGATGAAAGATCACGTATTGAAATTGAAGACGGAAATATTCTTATAATTACAAATCTCCCCGTTATGACAGAGGATGGTTGTTTTGATACACTGCCTATGGGTATAATTTATACTCCGACTTCAATAATTACTGTTTGTTCAAAAGATAATAATATTCTTTCTTCATTTAATGAGAATACGGCATATTCTTTTGATACAAGAAATAAAACCGAATTTATGCTTAAAATTCTTTACCGCAGTGTTAAGTTCTATTTAAAATATTTGGATATAATAAACCGAACAACTGATAATATTGAAGAAGAATTACAAAAAGCAACCAATAATAAAGCATTATTTCAATTAATGGAAATCCAGAAAACGCTTGTATATTTTTCAACTGCATTAAAAGATAATGATATTGTGCTTCAAAAACTTTTAAGAATGGCTAATTCGGCATCAACCAAATATATTAAGAATACAGAGGAAGATATTGATTTATTGGAGGATGTTATAATAGACACAAAACAGGCAATAGAAATGGTTGATATGCACAGGATGATTTTAGAAGCAATGATGGAAGGTTTTGCTTCAATAATCAATAATAATTTAAACCAGATAATGAAATTTTTGGCTGCAATTACCATTATAATGTCAATACCTACAATGATTGGCGGTTTATGGGGAATGAATGTAAAAGTACCTTATGGTGATGATATAAACGGTTTTATTATAGTAGTTGCCTTTTCTGTTTTACTTTCTTGTGCAGCTGTTTTATATTTCAGGAAAAAAGGTATGTTTTAAGGATTTTAGCATGCAGCAGGTAAAAAACGGTTCTATATTAATTATATCCGATAATTTAGAAACAGGCAGGCTTATTTCCGAAAAAGTAAAATTATTAAGAAATAGCGATACACTTCAGCTTGTTACTTATATTGAAGCTATTTCAGTTTTAAATTCAAATCAGCCTTCATTAATTATAGTATATTCATCTAATGAAGAATCTCTTGGTATCATAAAAGAAATAAGAACTCTTGAAAATTTGGATAAAGTTCCTATTATATTTGTAATGGAAGCTTTTAATGAAGATTTACTTCTTTTTGCTTTTGATAACGGTATAGATGATTTCTTCTTTTTGAATGAGGCTGATTCCGTTATTTTAATGAGAATACTTTTAGCTTTAAAAAAATCAATGCTGTATAAACAAATTGAGATAAAAAATGATATTTTAATTACAGCGGAAATTATTGATAAAAACTCAGGTATATATACAAAAGAACAGGCTCCTCTGGCTCTTAAAAATTTCTTTAGTAAAAGTCTTGAAGAAAATTTGGGAAATACTGTATTTATGTGTATAAAACCTGTTTCAACTTCAGGCAAAAGACTTAATATGCAGGAAATTGCAGACGTTATTAAAAATGTTTCAAGATGTGATGATATAATTGCTTTTGGCAGAAATTCAACTTTTTATCTTATACTTTACAATGCGGGGAAGCAGGGAGCTAAAATGGTTGCTTCAAGAATACAGGAGCTTCTTTCTCAAAAATGTAAAATATTTGCAAATGCAGCTGAAATCAATGCTTCCTTTGAAGAAACAGAAGCAATACTTCTTAAAAACATAAAAGAACAAATTACGGAAAATATTGAATTTAATTTCTTATATAATTTAGTTTCTAATGAAGAAGAAAATACTGATATTACGGATGAAAACGGAAAAAATTTTAAAGACTTTAAAAAAGAATTTTATACTGGATTTGAAAAAATAGTTACTCCGGTATTTTATCAAATGCAGATTACATCATCAGATAATATAAAAGAAGCAAAAATTAATTTTGATATTACGGAAACACAAAGCATATTTACAATTTCAAAAAATGATAGGATAAGCGAGCTTATAATTACATATCCTTCATATATGAAATTATTAATCGATATAATACATAAATCGGAGGATAAAAAATTAAAATCAAGAAGACTTGCTTTTGATTTTGAAGATTTTTCCTCCGAAAAGCTTTTGTCAATCTTACAGGATGTACTTAAAGAATTTGAAGCGGAATTAAAAAACGAAGATAAAGAGCTAAAGTGATTAAAAACAATAATAAAAAATTATTAATATCATCATCGGTAAAAAAAACAATAAGAGAGTCGGCACTATTAGCGCAGAGTCTTGATTACGGTCTTGAAATAAGCAGAATACCCTTATATAAAACAGAAGGTATGACGGTTCAAGATACTGTTGATTTACTGAAAGAAGAATTAGACGGATTTAAAAACAGAATAACAATGCACGCTATGTTTTCTGACGTAAATATATCAAGTGCGGATTATGAATTAAAAGCGATTTCTCAAAAAAGATTTATACAATCATTTGAAGTGGGAAAAGCTGTAGGAGCTGATACCATTCTTTTTCATACAGGTTACAAAGGTACGAAACATAATGGTTCAATATACCAGTTTAAAAAAAAGTTTATTGAATTTTGGCTGGATTTTATATCTGATTTTGAAAACTCGAATATTACCGCCGTAGTTGAAAATGTATTTGAAACAACTCCTGATTTTTGTCTTGATTTATATGAATGTATATCTTCCGATAATTTTAAACTTGCACTTGATACGGGGCATGTAAATTTATATGCAAAAGGAACAAAAGTCACCGATTGGATAAGAATGTACGGTTCAAAACTTCATCATATGCATATACATAATAATTTCGGTGAAAATGATGACCATTCAAATTTAGTAAACGGAACTCTTGATTTTAGAGAAATTTTTGATTGTTTATATGAAGAAGGTATAACACCTTCTATGGTAATGGAAATGTATTCGGAAGAAGATATTTTAAAATCGACTGATTATCTTGAATATTTCCCGATAGAGGATATATAACAATAAACTGCCTTCAAAGGATAGTTTTTGTTTTTTATTGCTTTTAGTTAAACTGATTTATTCTCTGATAAGCCGTAACTGCTTTAATGTAAATAATTATCAGCCTTTTAATTCTGTTAGATTGTTAATAATCACAAATTTTAATATTATTTTAGACTGCTTGTGCTACAATATATGTTATGAAACTTATAAATACAACATCGGAAAATTCTTTCAGATACGGATGGTTATTATCCCGTATAATGCCCTTTGTGGTTAAATACTGGTTCAGAATAATTTTAGGTTTTATGATAGCAATACCTCTGGGGTTATTGGACGGTGTAACGGCTTTTTCGCTTAAACCTTATATGGATTATGTTATAGGCGCAAAAGATTTTGAATTTACTGTATTAAATCATAAATTTTTTATAACAAGCCTTCAAATGTCTTTTTTAATTCCTGTGGGAGTTGTTATTTTTGCCGCCGTTCAGGGAATTTTAAGGTATTTTAACGGCTATTTCTGCACCTGGACAGGACAGAAAATTACTAACGATTTAAGAATTTCTTTATTCCAAAAATTAATTAATATGCATCCGGGGTTTTTTGATGAAAATTCCTCGGGTGTTATTATTCAAAGGTATATGGCAGACCCTCAAACGGCTTCAGCCGGTATAGTGGTTCAATTAAAAGATATAGCAACGGGAACTTTTGGAGCTATAGGGTTAGTTGCAGTTATGCTATACAGTTCATGGAAACTTGCAATAATAGGAGTGATTGTTCTTTGTGCCGCATTTCTTCCCGTTATATTAATAAGAAAAAGAATAAAATCGGCTTCAAATAAAAATATGGTTATAAGCGGAAATATGACAACCAATATAAATGAAACCTACTCGGGCAATAAAGTTATGGCTGCTTATGCACTGCAAGACAGACAGTATAATTACTTTAAAAAACAGGTATGGGATTCTTTTGCCGTTAATATGTCGCTTTATAAACGTACGGGCTGGATGTCGCCTTTAATGTATATAATTGCCTCACTGGGGATTGCTACGGTTCTCGGAGTGGGTACTTATCTTATTAATTCTCACGAAATGACGGCAGGTTCTTTTGCTTCTTTTGTAACTTCTTTATTATTATTGTATAAGCCTGTTAAAGTGGTAGGCGGAAGTTTAACCGATTTACAGGGGCTTTTTGTTGCGGCAGGCAGAGTTTTTGAATTATTTGATGTTGAAGCCGATATTAAAGACTGCGAAAATCCCTTACAGCTAAATAGTTTTGATAATGTAATTACATTTGAAAATGTTTGCTTTGAATATCAAAAAGACCGCCCGGTCTTAAAAAATATAAATTTATGTGTAGCGAAAAACGAAACACTTGCAATAGTCGGTAATTCAGGCGGAGGTAAATCTACACTCGTAAATTTAATTCCCAGATTTTATGATGTAACATCTGGAGCAGTTAAAATAGACGGTGAAGATATTAAAAATATTTCGTTAAAATCTCTGCGCAATAATATTTCTATGGTATTTCAGGATAATTTTCTCTTTTCGGGCAGTATCAGAGAAAATATTATGATGGGGAATCCTGATGCAACAGAGGAAGATTTAAAAATTGCTTTAGCTTCAGCTCATTTAGAAGATATGATTGCAGATATGCCGCAAGGGATTGATACCGTTATAGGTGAAAGAGGTACATCGCTTTCGGGCGGTCAAAGACAGCGTGTAGCTATAGCGCGTGCAATGTTAAGAAATGCCCCTATTGTTATTTTGGATGAAGCAACCTCGGCACTCGATAATGAATCGGAAGCTATTGTGCAAAAGGCTATGGATAATCTTATGAAAAATAAAACGGTATTTATCATTGCGCATAGACTTTCTACCATAAAAAATGCCGATAGAATTGCAGTTATTAATGACGGAGAACTTGTTGAAATCGGTACTCATAATGAATTAATGAATATTAATAACGGTCATTATAAAGCTCTTTATGATATGCAGTTTAAAAAGCAAGAAGTAAGCTGATTATTTCTCTTTTAACAAATAGTCAACCATTTTTTCAAAATACATACTAAATCTTACAGCATTAGTAAGTGAAATTTTATGTTTTCCATTTTCTATATTAGTAGAGCGTTCCTTAAATAATTGGACTTTTTGAAATAAAAAACGAAAAAAGAAAATACTTTGAGGAGCATTGAGCACGCGCATTTCTTTAGCAAGCA
>CAJOJP010000060.1:0-737 GCA_905234915.1 Candidatus Gastranaerophilales bacterium | reverse complement strand
TAAGAAATAAGCGGGTGTAACAGCTCCGAAAAGTGTTTTCTTTTTGCAGTATTCTAAAATTTCGGAAATAAAAAGTCCAGTTAATTACAGAACGTTATATTAGATATATATACAGAAGAACATGTTTTTCCCGTTCATATTTGATATTTAGCAAAATTATTTTATTTAAAAACGGGCGAAAAACTGCCGCTATTAAAAGAGTGGAGTTTTAAGAGTGGAATTTTGAGCTATAAAATAGATAAGAAAAAATTAAAAACTTTTAATCAGAAAATACAATACATAAAGTTATATGGGATAACTGATTTAATGCGTGACTGCACGGATAAAGTTAAAGTAAGAGGTCAAAGCGAATGACAGGCGATAGCCGAAATGAGCTGCTTGACCGAGAGAAAGGGATTTCAAGACACGGAATAGAACCAAAAATCTTAATTGAACCCTTTATGTGTGACAGTGGAAATAAAAACCCTGAAGAAATCCAATGCTATTGTTTTAACGGAAAAGTAATATTTGAAGTAAGAATTGAAGCAGGAACAAATAATTTTGTAACAATCTATGACGAAGATTTAAATATTACAGGTGATATCTTATCCAAAGGCGGAAGACACACAAATCACCCTGTTGACAATTTAATTATTGAAGGAAACCATAAATAATTTTGTGTAAACCTCCAAAGTACATTAATATAGAAATGGAGGTTTTCAAAATGGAAAACAAAAAATTACAAGAAGAAGAACAAA
>CAJOJP010000059.1 GCA_905234915.1 Candidatus Gastranaerophilales bacterium | reverse complement strand
TATCGTAATTTTGCTTACAAAACAGACAGCAAAGGCGGTGTCTGTTTGAGCGAAGCGAGTTACACCGCCACGGGTTGCAGTTAGCAAAATAGATATGCATTATCCGCAGTATGTTTTAAATTTATTTTACACTGATAAGTTTCTTTTTTCTTAATATAACTGCAAATCGGAAAAATCGGGTAAATACACCTCCGGTTCTTCGTTTTGATTTTTTATTTCCGGAACAATCCACATAAATGAGTTTATTGAATTGAATGCTTTAAGATTACCGGCTGCATTTACTTTAAACATATTGGATTTTTCATCATTTTTATTATACAACGGCTTAATTTCATTTATGATACGTTCAGGAACAGAAATTATAACATTATTTTTTTGACTTGATTGTCCGTTTATGATTTCAGATATGGAAATATCGGCAAAACTACCGAGTTTTTTACTTATTTCATCTGAAATTCTTCCGTAAATATCAAGATTTGACTGATTAGTAAATATATTATGCCTTCCTTTTATAAATAAACTCATATTATTACCCTGAGTATGAATATTATCAGTAATTAACTTTCCGTTCTGTAATAAAATTTTTCCGTCTGCTTTAACAAAATGAGTTGTATCATCATGAGCAATTGTCTTGATAATACTGTTTATTGTCGCATTTAAAAGTCCGTGATATAAAAGGTTTTTAGCATACAAATAATATTCAAATCTGCCTAATGTTCCCATACTGCCATTTTTTGCGTTAAATTCCAATGAACCTGACAGCGATTTTATTACGGTATTATATGAGCCTGTATGCATTGAAACATTTACTTTTATATCTGTAAGACCTGATATATTATCGTCATATTTGCATAAATCATATAAAGACGGTTTTATGTTAATATTTTTACCGGTCATATCAATTTCAAGAAATCCCGTAGGAAATTCATAATTCATATGGCCTTCCAAGCTGCCGGAATATGCATTTGCATTAATATCAAATATTTTTAAAATATTATTATCAATTTTAAAATTACTGCTTATATCACGTGCTTTAAGATTTAGCAGTTTAAAATCATTAACAGTCGCGCTTCCGTTCTTTACAGCCATAAAAAATTTTGTTTTTTTTATGTCACTTAAAACTCCAAATAAAGAATTTACATCTAAATTCATTGAATTTAAATGCATATCGGATATTATCAAATTATTTAAATCAGGATTGATATCAGCCGTAATATTCAACTTAGAATTATTAACCGTAATATCGGGAAGTGATGCCCTTATATTTTGAGGAGAAAAACTTATATCAGCATTCTTTATTGATGTTAAATATTTTTTTATATAGTATTTTAAAATTTTTATATTACCGTTAATCTCAGTTTTTTTTATATTTTTATTAAAGCAGAGATTAGATTTTAATGAAATTTCTTCTCCGCCAAAAAAATTTGATGCAAGAGTAATTGCATTTGGAATAAGTAAATTGATATTTTTTAAAACAGTGTCTTTTTCTTTTAAAATTTGTCCTGATATTTTGACTTTTAGCTCATTTAGGTCAGAAAGAGAAATTTCTTTTAACGTAACAATATTTTTATCGGCTTCAAGCTGAAATTTTATAATCGAAGGTTTATTCAATAACTCTTTTATAACAAAGTATGAAATATAATTATTCCTGTCTGCTTTAATTTGAGTCTCCAGCGAAACTTTGTTATTATCAATACTTATACTTCCTTTTGAATTTAATTTACCTAAAGCTTTATAAGGAAGTTTTATATATTTTGAAAGAAATAAAGCAGCATCATAAGCAGCTATATCACCTTCAAAATTTAATTTTGAAACCTGTTTATTATTACCGTTATTTATATAACCGTATGCCATTACGGGAGAATTTCCTACAACAACTATATTTTTAGGTATATTAATATTTTTATCCTCAAATGTAAAATCAAATTTTGTTGATTTTATTGTTTGAGAATCATATTTTAAATCAATATTATCTATATCAGCATTCCCATTAAATTTATTGTTCTCTGATAAAATTTTAATTTTTATTTTTTTGGCATTTATAGGAATTTTCGTACCTTTATGAAGTATATTTAAATCTTTTATATTAATATCGGAAAATGATTTAAGATTTTTTCCGAAAGTTCCTTTTATTTCGGTTTTAAATTTAAGATTTCCTTTTTGTATATTAAAAGGTGCTGTTTTATTATCAGCAAATACAGAACTAAAAGCTTTTATGTCAATATTATCGGAATAAGCCGATAAATCCGCAGTTAAATCATTTTTTATCAGACCTTTAATAAAAATAAAATTTTTATTTATATCCGCTTGCGCTTTTTCAATGTTAATTTTATTATTATCAAAATTTATTTCTGCATTTATATTAGAAATAGGATATTTAAATTTTTTATGTAATAAAAAAGCATTTATAAGTTCAATTTTACCTTTTGATTTTAATTCTTTTAAATCTGATTTTATATTAAAATCAGCATTTAAAAATCCTTTTGCTTTAATATCATTTAAAGGATTTTTAATATTAAGTATTTTTGTAATTACAGATGTAATTTGAGATAAGTTTTCAAGATTTATGTTTTTAGCAAAGGTATTTATATCAATAAAATATTTTTTCCCATAGCGAAATTTACCATCGATAAATGCGTTGTCCGAATTAGAGGTATGAATTAAAGACTTGATATTTATCTCATTATTATTAAAAACAAGTTCGGCATAATTATTTAAACTTAAAAAACTATCAAAATTAAAAATTAAATTTTCTATTTTTAAATTACCGGTTACATTATTTTTTTTATCATGCTTTAAGTTTCCATATATATCACCTTCAAGATAAAAAATTTTATTTATTGAATCATCTTTAAATTTAATTTTGCAATTTTTAACCTCAAGCGAGGAAAAAATTTTATCTACAACATATCCGTTTGTCATTTTTTTATTTTTATTAACTGCATATTTTTCAAGAGAAGTTGTAGAATCCTTATAAAGAGTAATATTTATGATTGGTCTTTCTAATCCTGCATTTTTTATTTCAATCTTTTTGAACAGCAAGGGCAGAGTCTTTACTGTCAAATCAGCTTCTTTGACTTGAAAAAATACGGTATTATCAGGATACATAACCCCTGTATGATAAAGATGTAATTTCAAATACGGTCTGAAACTTTTTTTTAATTCCGCTTTTTCACAAGAAACTTTAAATCCTGTTTCTTTCTCAACGTATTTAAAAATATCCTCTTTATATTTATCAGGATTAACAAAATAAGAAACACTTGATAAAATAAAAAAACACAGCCCTATACAAAAAATAATACTAATAACAGATATTAAAACTATTTTTGTAAATAACCGCATAAAATTATTTTACATAAAATACAGCAATTTACAAATTTGTGCGCCGGTCAATAACACTTTCAACTTTTGAATGTCCTCTTTATGTCATATACTGACATATAAAATTAAATTTTTATTGCTTTGTTCCAATATTCATCCGGATTTTTAACTATTTTTTTTAGAAACTCTATTCTGTTTTCGTTATCAATTCCATTATCACCAACCGTTTTAATCAGTTTTTTTCATTATAGGCAGTTTTATTATATAAATCACAGTCATTATACCAATCTCTTAACAAAAGGAATATTTTAACGATTTCTTTCCATAATTTAGTTTTAGCCTTTTCTTCCGAAATATTATCGTTCTTTTTATATTCATTGATTTGCTTTTGCAGTTCGAAAAATGTTTTATACTCGTCTTTTATTTTGTCATCCTCTAAAACTTTAGCTTTTAAATCCAATATTAAATCTATTCTGGTCGGATATTTGTCGCTCGTTTCATTTGTTAAAAAGTTCCCAAAGGCTTCTTCGTGTAATTCTCTTTCAATTTCATCCCATTGAAATGCTATTTCTTCTAATTTTATATTATTACTACAATCTGGCTTATAGAAAACAGCTTTTAAAAGTTCAGAACTGGTTAATTTAATTTTACCCGCATTTATATCCGTAAAAAGTTTTTCAGGAGTTTTGCCGCTGTTTTCATTAACTTCGTACCAAATTAAAGTAACAAAATCTCTAAAAGCAGCTTCAAAAACTTCTATCTTTTTTATTTTCTCTGATTTAAGCCACTTTTTTACTGTTTCATATGCATTATACATATAATAATAATCAATGTATATCTTGCTATCTTCTTTTATATTAGAAGTTATAATTTTAACATAAAATCAATTATCACTTTTTGAAGTATCATAATAGTATAACATCTATTTTAATCTCTATTCTGCGGTAAATAATTATACTTTTTTCAACACCTAAATTTAAAATATGCTCAAAATCCATAAAATTTTTCCTTTATGCATTCATTTTATCACTTTATTTAAACTTCCTCCACTGCATTCAATATCATGTGGTAAAATAATTAGCAATTTTTGACATCTTTTATTTATATTAACCATTTCCTTATATACTTTGTGTCATTATAATTATCTCCACTTAATAATATCTCGGATATGGGCATATTTAATAGATTCTAACCGCAGGAGCATTTTCCATTTTGTAATCACGATAATTTATAACATATATATCATAGTCCTGTAGCCGATTTGCAAGAAACGATACAGGAAAGCTCAACAGAATTAATTCCTTGATTTACAATTATTCCTGTCAATAAAAGTTCAAGTAACATTCTTTTATCCTTATATTTATTATTTACAATTACATTATAAAAACGCATTGCGACAAAAATGGACATACCCTAAAAATAATATTAGAATAAATTATACAAGGAGTGATGTATGCAAGATAACAGCAAGCTAATAAAAAAATGTTGTAAATTTCCGAGAGGTTATATACGTAATTAACGGAAGCAGAATTCCCCCTTATACCACATTAAAAACAATCAATACGGATAATTTTATATAATAACTTTAGATTGTTGCAAGTATTTGTTGTAATACGACAACATCACTTGCATAACTCTAAAAGGTTTTTAATTTTTTATTTGTGTTTTGGTTATATATTTTTTTGTTTATTATTCTTCTTTATAGTTCTTGTCTAAATTACCTATTTGTATAGTTGTATAAGCCAAGTAACCTAATACACCAATAAACAATATAAATTCAATAACTTTAATAATTGTAATCATTTTTTAAATGTCCTATTTTAACATTAAGAAAATAACAGCTTTTAGATAAATCATAAGCCTTTTTCATAAAAATAACATCAAACAAAATACCTAACAACATTAATGAAATAGTTAATAGTGTTATTGATAAGAAAAACAAACCAATTACACCACTGGTTAAAGCTAAATATATGTCATATAACTACTTCTTAACGCTATATTGTCTTGAATTTTTAATTCTATTTGTTTTATCTCTATTTCTTTATTTTCCATACCTTCATTATACATCAATTATTACAAAAACTTCATGAACTTTGTAACAATTCTAACCACATAAAATCTCCTTCAATTCATCTGGGCATCATGCTTTTAGGAGTATTGGTTATTGAGTTTAGAGGATTAAACATCCAAAATCAATGCATGAAATTTGACTTGTTGAGGTATTAAATAACCGGTTAGAAAAATAGAAAGGAATGTGTTATTTTCTCTGAGTTACTATTAGGTATAATAATTTTCACAGAATCATACTCTAAACCTTGTGCTTTATGAATAGAAACGGCATATCGGCTACAAGAATATCCCCGACTTCAAGCAAACTTGCATCACGTTTTATGTATGGTTCAAATGCATTATTTAACGATGAATTTTGATTAAATAAATTATCTTGTGATGTAAACCTTATAGTACGTAGCTCTTTTATCTTAGTATTAAATTCTTCAATATCAACAAATAATGTATTAATACTTATTCCCAAATTTAGTTTGTTTTTCAGAAATTCTTCTACAAACTTTTTCTTTTTATTGTTGCTTAAATACAAAATATTATTTTCAAAGTCAAACAGCGAGAAAAATTGATTACGCATTTCGACAAGATTTGAAGTCCTGGCATTATCTTTATATTCAAAACTATCCTTATCTAGGACTTGGCTTTGACAAGGATTTGGGTTCCCATATTTAGAGGTGATCCACAAATATTTATCATTAACAAAAGACACATATATATCATAAACAATTCCTTTATATTCTTCCTTAAAATTTGTTTTTTCTAATAAAGGTTTTATATCATCCTTTTTTAATAACCTGTTATTAAAGCCATCTTGAACAACTATTCTAAAATTTGAAAAATTTATTTCCATATAACTTTCCTTTGTTTTAAATAATAATATATTAAAGATTTTCTATAGCATACAATGGTATATCCACAAGATTTTCGGCCTTTTTATAATCTGCCAAAGATGTTCTTATGGCTAATTTCGGTTTAAATTGCTCCATATATATTTTTAAACTTCGGGCTTTTAAGTTGGTTGCTGCTTTGACTTCAACCGGAATAACTTTTGATTCTCTCTGAATTACAAAATCTACTTCAGAACGACTTGTTTCATTTGTCCAGTAATATATAGGCATATCATCAATTGTTTTGAATTGTTGAAGTACATACTGTTCCGCAATAGCACCTTTAAATTCTTGAAAAATCTCGTATTTACCAAGAATAGTTTTTGCTTCTAATCCAGATAATGCTCCCAATAAGCCAACGTCCAGTACAAAGAGTTTGAATGCATCCAAATCAGCGTATGCCCCAATCGGAAGTTCCGGCTTTGTTATTTTATGTACCTGATAAATCAATCCGTTATTCCTTAACCAGGTTAATGCTGTTTCAAATTCTTTTGCTCTTGCTCCTTTTTTGATTGCGTTATATATAAATTTCTTATTTTCCTTTGCAAGCTGTGTTGGAATAGAATTCCATAACATACGTGCTTTTTCTACAGTATTTGCCGGAATATGTTTTGAAAAGTCTCGTTCGTAAGCAGCTAATATACGTTTTTGAATAGTTCTGACCTGATTAAAATCTTTGTTATTAACAAAATTTTGTACAACTTCAGGCATACCGCCAATATAGCAGTATTGTTTAAGCAAATCTTCAAATTTATTACTGAAAATTTTAATCATTTCAAAATCTTGTTTTTCAATGAGTTCGACATACTGCTCTTTACCCATTGCATCTAAAAATTCAGTAAAACTCAAAGGATAAAGCCTTAAAAATTCAACTTTGCCTACAGGAAATCCGCTTCCCGTATGATGAGCAACACCGAGCAAACTACCAGCAGCAATAATATCATATTCCGGAGCATCTTCGTTAAAATATTTAAGGGAGGTAATTGCTCTTGGGCATTCCTGAATTTCATCAAAAATTATTAATGTATCTTTAGGAGTTATTTTAAACTCTGCATCAAGTCCGATAGCAGTAATCAATCTTTTCGTATCCAGATCTGTTTCAAATGTTTCACGCATTTTTAAATTACGGTCGAAGTTGATATAAGCAACTTTTTTATACTGTGTTTTACCAAATTCCTGCATTAACCAGGTTTTACCAACCTGCCTTGCACCCTCAAGTATAAGAGGTTTATGTGTCTTTCTGTTTTTCCATTCTATAAGATTTTCCAGTAATTTTCTTTTCATGCTCGCACCTTTTTACTTAAATATTTTATCTCATTTTACATTTTTTTACCCAAAAAACCAATGGATTATTACACTTTTTTACGCACAAAATCATAACAAATTAACATTTTTCCGCACGACTTTTTAGCCTACTTTGCACATTTTTGACAGAACTTTAAATCATCAAACATATAATTCGTTATACTAAGTTCTTAAGCAAGTGGGCGGAAGAGGTTTATAATATAGCTGTTGTTGTGGATTATTTTTGTGAAACACAGCCGGATAAAGAAGAGTGCTATAATTTGGCTCCGGTTGTAAAATATTTACACCGCGAAGCCGATTTATTGAATGCATTCTTTATTGCTCATGAAAAGATGTGGAAATTTAAATACCGTTTAAAAACGGGGTTTGAATTAATTTGGCGGTTTATCCATTCCATAATTACTGAAACAAGATATTCTTGTTCGGATTGGGTTAGTTGTTTGTGTTTGGGGAATTTGTGCCATTTTTCGATACAGCCACGGCAGCAAGTTGCTGTTGCATGTTGGGCGATGAACACAGGATGTCCTTTCATCGGCGTTTGTTTTCCATCATTTGCAGGTTCAGCAGGAGCTACTCTATCTCGGATAAAATCGCAGGCATGAGAATAAATCGTATCAAGTCCTTTGTCCTTGATATATTCAAGTTCCTTTGCCCGAAGTTTAAATCTGCTCCTAAATTTTGATTTTGCAAGTCTGTCTAAAATGTCCATGAATTTATTTTAATATTTACATTAAATCCTGTAAACACGCATTCCCCTTAATAAATATTTATAAAAATTCCTTTAATAATCTTTACATGATATTATTACAATAAGGTGTTCCTTTATAAGTAGGGGTATAATGTATTGTCAGAAAAAATACACATATATGAACGCTCTGGTTTAACAGAAACGCAAATTTTTGATTCTTTTGACCCAAACACATATGAAGAAGTCATACAAGATTGGATTGAAGGGTACTTAAAAAAACAAAAAAAATACGATGACATAAAACGCTTGGGTGGCAGAGGAGACAAGGGACGGGATGTATGTGCATATTATACAAACGACAGACTGAAGTGGGATAATTATCAATGCAAGCATTATAATGTGTCAATTGAACCAGCAGTAGTGAAAAAAGAAATATCTAAGTTATGTTATTATACGTATAAAAAAGAATACCCTATTCCTAAATCATATTATTTTTTATCCCCAAAAGGTTTGTCAACTTTATCAAATGACTTAATATATTATAAGCAAGATGAACTTAAACAAGATATTATAAATAATTGGGAGAATTACGCAAAAGAACTCCCCGATGATGCTCTAAAATTTAAAGTTGAAATTACAGAATATATTAATTCTAAAATAGATTTTTCTATTTTTAAAGAAATTTCGCCAAATAAATTTATTGAACAATTTAAAACTACAAATTATTTTAGTTTTAGATTTAAACAAGATATCAAGTTAAATCCTGATTATGAAGTTAATATCCCTAACGATATAAAAGATGCCGAAAATAACTATGTAAAACAATTGTTAGATGTATATTCAGAAAAAGCAAATTCTATAATAAAAAAAGACAATATACCGGAGCAATATGTTGGTCATTTCAAAAGGCAACGAAAATTTTACTATTCGACAGAAGCTCTAGAAAGAATAACCAGAGATGCTTGCAGAAATGAAAAGCCATTTAAAGATATTGAAGAAGATATTTATAATTCTATTATAGATACAGTTGAAAACGAAAAAATTGATACTGGCTATGAAAAACTGAATAATAGCTTAAAAGAAGCAAGGACTTGTCATATTTCAGAATCAAATGAATTATATAAAGCGATAGACAGTTCTTCCAAGCAGGGTTTTTGTCATTATTTAGCAAACGAAAATAGGGTTAAATGGGTGAATAATGACAAATAAGGCTATATATAACAGTACAATTGAAATTGGTTTAAGGATACTCATCCTTTTAGTATGTAAAGAAGTAAATTCTTATAATCTTGATAAATTAGTGTATTTTGATTATCTATTGACCCATTCTGGTGATATAGATAATACACAAGATAGTATTTTGCCGAATTCCCCATACAGATTCTTTGAATTTCAAGTAAATAAAGAAAAAATTGTTAAGGCAATTGATATGTTATGGAAAAAAGGTCTTATTGATGTAGAGTATAAGTCAAATGGAATTTTTTATAAGGCGAATAGACTTACAAAAGTGCTAACAGACAATTTGAAAAGCAAAATGGCAAATAGTTTAAAAGAAAAAGCTGTATGGGTTATAAATTCTTTTTATAGTATTTCAGAAAAACAGTTAAATGATATATTTTATAAAGAATTGAAAAATAAAAGTTTTAGTTCTCAAAGCATAAGGATGGCTTAATTATGACAAAAAGATTTTATATATCAAAAGTTGCTATAAAAGGCGATAATAAAAAAATAATAAACCTTCCCTTTGATAAAGGACTTAATATTGTATTAGGGGGTTCTGATTGTGGTAAATCTTATTTATATAAGATAATTTATTTTATTCTTGGTGGATCAGAAGCTCCTGATGAAGAGCAAAGTGTACCAGAAAGTAAAGGTTACGATACATATTATCTGGAATTATTTAATACGGAAAAATTTATTACAGTAAAAAGAACAAGAAAAACAAATTCAAAATGTTATTTTTATGACTCTGATATTGAGCATATAAATGAAACAACAATTTGCGATTCTTTTAGTAAGAAAAAACTCTCTCAGAAATTAATCAATATTTTGGGAATTTCTGAAAAAAAAGTTTTGAATAGACTTTCCAGTACCGGAACTTTAACTATTTCTGATATAAAAAAGCTGTTTTTTGTAAATGAGGATGATATTTCTAAAGAAACAAAATCTCCAATATTGTCTTTACAGTACAGTGAAGCGGCAAGAGGGAGAAGTGTATTTAAATGTTTAGTCGATGAGAATGTAGATTATTCATTATATGAAAATATTGAAAGTAATGAAATCACAAAAGTGCGTGAATCATCCATAAAGGATTATATAGAAAAGCAATTAGCAAATACAGAGAATGAAATAAAACAAGCTGAAGAAGATATTCTCAAATTAGATTTTAAAGAATCTGAAATTGACCATATAAAAGTCAAAAAAAATGATTTAAAAATAATAATCTCTCGTTTTGAAAAAAATATGAATGATTTAACAAAAAAACAACAGGATATAAAAAATGAATTAGATCAAAATCATATGCTTTATAACCGATTCCAATTATTAAAAACATATTATAAAAAAGATTTAGAACGCATTGCGTTTATTAGTGAAGGGAACACACATATTCATAATCTTAATGATTTGGACTGCCCATTGTGTGGTGCAAAAACAATAACAGAAGATATTATGGATTATGATGATGTTAAGCAAGCGGTTGAATATGAAAGAAACAAAATACATAGCAATATGAAAGATCTAGAAAATAGTATATCCGATACCATGGATACGATAAAAAACTTGGAAGAAGATATAAAATCGATTAATAACGAAATCGAAATTAATATCAAAAATTATAATCTTAATATTGAACCTGAAGTAATTAAAAACGAAACATTAATATCTAAATATATAGAATACCAAGTATTGCAAAATAATAAAGAAAGGTTAGTTTTACAAAAAAATAAGTATATATCTGATATTAGCAATATAAAGGATATTATCCAACAGGATGATAGTAAAAATAAAGAACTAAAGCTTGACGACATATTATCTGATGAAGATACTCAAAATAATATTTTATTATTAGAAAAGGAAATTAAATCTTTACTTATTGAATGGGATATTAAATTTGCAAGTAACAATGATGAAGAAATATCGGTTGAATTTGATACTAAAAAATGTGATATAAAAGTCAATGGAAGAGATCGTAGTACTTTTGGACAAGGAATAAGGGCAATATTATATACAGCATTTCTAATAGGTTTTATGAATTATTGTATAAAAAATAAACTTCAACATCCGGGATTTGTTGTAATTGATTCACCTTTAACAACATACAAAAAGAAAAAAAATACTAATGGCGAAAATGAAGATTTATCGAAAGAAACTCATAATTTATTTTATAGTTCAATAAAAAAACTTACTAACGAACAAATTATAATATTTGAAAATGATGATAAATATCCAAATAATACCGAAAACATTAATATAATAAATTTGGAACATGGTTTATTTCCAATAAATTAAGCATATCCCTATTAAATATGTATCATCTCATAAATCAAATTTAACTGATCTTCAAAATTTGGGTTGAGTTCTTTCCATAAAAATACCGCTAGGTGGTGGTCAAGGTATTTTCGCATACTTGCCATAAATTTTTTGCGATAAAGAATATTATACATTCTTCTTGCCTCTTTAACTTCATCGGGTTGCTGGCGTCGTTGCGGCAGCTTTGATTTTGGTGGTTTATGCGTAATAAAAACCTTATCGTTATAACAATACAAGCATATCGAAACATCGTTCATAAAAATCCTGACTTGTGGGATTTGAGGATCAGTATCAAAATGTTCAACCAACTCCTGATATTGTTTGTCAAAGATTTTTGCCCTTATATATTGATAAAAAGTCTCGGTTGTTGTGTTTCCCATATTTGCGATTTTTGCTGTTTGAGATGCGGGAATTCCGAAACAGAAGCATTTATAAATAATTTCAATTTGCTCTGTTGTTGCTAAATTATAGACTTTCGGCAGGCGGTTTAAATTCCTGCGGACTTTTGGTTCTTCGCTTTTATTATCCGGCATGAAATATTTAGGAAATATTCCCATCATACCTTCTGTTTGGTACTTTTTTCTTTTTGAATGAAACGCAGAATATGACACCTTTAGCTTTGGATTCTTTAAAGGGATTATTTCCAAAAAGCTCCGCAGTTCTCTGCAATTCATTCCTTCTGTCAATTTAAAAAGTTTCAAGTATCTATATATAAACTCTTTGCCCCTATCTGATGCCACAACATACAAG
>CAJOJP010000058.1:12750-13194 GCA_905234915.1 Candidatus Gastranaerophilales bacterium | reverse complement strand
ACCGTTTGTATAAATTGCACAATTGTTAATTTCATTATCGTTGTTTAAAATCTCAATAAAATCTGCAAATATTGGATGAAGTAAAGGTTCACCGCCTACTATCCCAATTTTAGTGTTATTACCTGTTTTTATGAAATTAATAGCCTTAAGAAAATTTTCAACAGTAAAACTTTGTACCTTTTGATTTGTCAATGCTTTAGCAAAACAATAAGAACAATTTAAGTTACATTTATTTGTTAATACTATGTTTGGCACTCATTCTCCTTAAAAAAATGCGGGTAAAACCCGCTTTGCTACGTAAATATAGTTTAAAACTTTTAAAAATAGTAATCCCAAGACGGATTTCCTATATCATTTTTTCTTAAAAAATTAATTATGTTTTGCATGTTCAAATACTTTCTTAAATTTTGTTATAACAAAGTTCTAACATTATTCAATATATAA
>CAJOJP010000058.1:0-12676 GCA_905234915.1 Candidatus Gastranaerophilales bacterium | reverse complement strand
TTTTACAAAAACAATGATTGAAATGCTTGATATAGACCCTGAAACAGAACAAGTAGAAATTGAGTTTAATAAAAAAATTCTTACAATGAAAAAAATTGAGGAAGAAAGATAAAAATAGTAATTTTTTATTTTGTCCTCTTTCTGTTCTCGCTAGGTGTTTGATTTGTTGCCACTTTTCAAAAATTTTTTGTCCAAGCTCAGGACATTTTCGGACACAATGTAAAATAACAGTCGTTTTGAGAAAAAGTAACAGTAAGTTTGAGAATTTTTAGAAAAATATTACAAAAAATTTCCATAAATTCAAAACATTTTTATAATGCCATAAGATTATCATTATTTTGTTTGAATGGAATAATATTTGATAGTTCTTTTTCAATTTTTCTTGATTGTTCCAATAATTCTAAATTGGTTTGTAATCTTAAAAAATAGCCTTTAGAAAGTCCGAAATATTTTGTAAGCCTTAAATCAGTATCTGCAGTAATTCCTCTTTGACCTCTAATTATTGCATTTATTCTGTTAGATGGCACCCCTATTGCTAAAGCTAAAGCATTTTGAGATATTTTTAAAGGTTCTAAAAATTCTTCTAAAAGTACTTCACCTATATGCGGTATTGCAATTAATTGTTCATTCATTTTTAAAATCCTTTTATTTCTATTATACACTACGTAGTACGTATAATTCAATCCCTTTGTTAAATAATTTAATGATAATCAACTATTTCAACATTATATGCATTATTATCAATCCATTCAAAACAAATTCTGTATTGCTGATTAATTCTTATTGAATATTGTCCTAATCTATCACCTGATAACTGTTCTAAGAAATTAGAAGGAGGAATAATAAGATCAGAAATATTTTCTGAAACATCAATGCTATGAAGTTTAATCAGAGCTCGAGATTGAATATTTTGCGGTAATTTTTTAGAAAATAAACCATTAAATATTTTTTCTGTTTCTTTGCATTTAAAAGATTTAATCATATCTTGATTTTAACATGAAAATTTCAAACAATTTTTACTTTCAATTTGTTTTATAAAATATAGAAAGGAGTGGAATGTGCAGATTGATAGTATTAGTGCGTATGATTATTTAAACTCAAATTCAAAAATTAATTCAAAAAAAGAATTTTTCAAACAAAATTTTGGAGCATCTTGCCCTATAGAAGATACTTTTTTAAAATCACAATCAAATAATACTCAACAAGAAAATCAATTAGTTGATTTTATAAAAAAAGCTAAAGAATTTCTATTTTCAACATTTTGTTCAATTCATTCAACTAAACAGGGGAAATCATTCGATGATTTTAATGTAAAGAATAAAAAATTATCAGATGAAGAAAAACTTGCAGTCGATATTTATAATAATGTTGCAAAAGAATTAAAAATGCCTAAAGAATTGCAGCCACAATTTTATATCATGCCTTTTAAAACATCTCCATATGGAGCATTATATGAAAAAAATTGTCATAGCATTTTATTAAATTCAAATATATTAGGATGTAATAACCTTGAGGAAGTAATAATGCATGAAATGACGCATTGTAATGAAAGACTGAAACGTGCAGGTATTCCTCAAAATATAGTGAATAAAATAGTACAGGATGAACTTCTTTCAAGAGTATTTAAAGGGGAATCAAAATATATTCTTGTTTGTGGATATAACGGGAAACCTGTTTTTATGGAACCACCGGTATTATCTGATGAAATGAAAAAAGATTTTATAAATTTTGCAAAAGATAATTTATATAATACATCTGAATATGAGCCTTCTCAAGAATTAAAAAAATACCTAACCGAAAATATGGATTTTTCTGATTTAATATCTATGAAAAAAACAGGTCAACTCAATTCTTATGAAGAAAGACTTTTAGATGGTGTTGTTAAACTAAATGAAAAATATCCGGAATTTAAAATGCAATATAAAAATGAAAAACAAGCACTAAAGGAATTATTTAATTATGCGTTTTCACATAAAGTAAGATATTTAACTTATACGAATCGAGACATTGTAAATAGTGAAGGTAAAACTCTTGAAGTTAAAGAATTACAGGGTGAAGAATTAAAAGATGCTGAAAAATCTCTTGTTAATTTCATTGAAACTACTGAAGCTAATCTAATTTATCCAAATTTTGATAAAAGTAAGGAAAATGAATTAATGTATACCTTTGCTCCAGAAGAAATTTTAGCAAGAATAAATGGAAAATCTTATTTAATAAAATGTTTAGAAGAAAAACTTATAAAACTAGAAAATACTAATACAGATGAAGTGCAAAAAATAAAACAACAAATTAGTGATGTCAAAGAAGAACTTGAATTAGATAAAAAAGCAAAAGAGTTAAAGTGTTCTAATATTAAGCTAACTTCAAAATATGTAGAAATGAACGAAGATGAAGCACCTGAATACATTATAAAAAGATTACGTGAAATAGAGGCTCTAAAAGCTAAAAAGTTAAAGTCAGAAATACCTGAAGATATAATAAAAAGTATGAAAGAAGCAATGAAGTCAGGAATACAAATGGATATTACGCCAGCGGTTGAATAAAATCTAAAAAAAGCATTTTCAAGCTAATTAAAAATGTCCTATTGCAAATACTGCCTACTATCTTGACATAACGGCGGTTTTGAAAAATATTTTGTCAATTGACCGGACAAAATTGGACACAAAAAGGACAAATCGGACTTTTCAAAAAGCGAATATCAAGTTACTTCCGACCTCGAAAACTCAAACACCATGCCTGTTTTTCCGAAAACCACCGCAAAAAATCCGCAATAAAAAGTCCTGTAAAAATATACACAATTTCCACAAATCGGACTTTTTAAAAAGCAGATATCAACCAACTTCCAACCTTGAAAATTCAAACACCATGCCGGTTTCCCCGAAACCTGCCGCAAAAAAGCCACAATAAAATGTCCTGTAAAAATATAGAAATGAAAAGCCCTGTCTTTACTGATAAAAAATTTGCCACGTCTCGGAATCGAACCAAGGACACAGGGATTTTCAGTCCCTTGCTCTACCAACTGAGCTAACGTGGCAAACTAATACATATTTTATAGTATCAAAAACATTTCTTTTGTCAATTAAATTTATTTAAAATAAATTTAATTGCACTCTGCAAACTTTTTAAATTTGTTTAAATCTTCAATTGTATCAATACCTATTGAATTATATTTTACAACAGATGTTTTTATTTTCATTCCATTATATAAAGCTCTTAATTGTTCAAGGCTTTCGGCTCGTTCTATTTCCGGTTGAGAAAATTTAGACATTTTAAATAATGCATCTCGTTTATAACCGTATATACCTATATGTTTATAAAATTTTGCAATTCCGATATTTCTTTCGTAAGGTATTTTAGATCTGGAAAAATACATTGCATATCCGTTAATATCTTTTACGCATTTAACCATATTGGGATCATCTAAATCTTCATTTTCAATTTCGGTTAAAAGCGTAGAAATATCAGCATTTTCATCTTCTTTTATCTGTTTTATAACTTCCTCAACACAATCTGTATTAATCATTGGTTCATCCCCTTGAAGATTTATGATATAGGCGAAATCAGGGTATTTTTCAGCTACTTCTACAATTCTGTCACTTCCTGATTTATGATCATCTCTTGTCATTTCAACATTTGCACCAAACTCTTTTGCCGTATCATAAATTTCTTTGTTATCTGTAGCTATAATAACAATATCCGCCGATTTTACCGTAACAGCACGTTCCCATACCCATTGTATTATAGGCTTATCACATACTTTTATCAGCGGTTTTCCCTGTAATCTTTTTGAATTATATCTTGCAGGTATTATAACAGCTGTTTTGTTCATTTTAATCCTCTCTTTTATTATCTAAACATATATTTCAAGGTTGATTGTTGTCTTATTGTACTCGTGTTAAACATCACTCTGTACTGAAATAGCAGCAGTTCTTTTGTATAAATTTCCGAGCTTATAACGGTTTTTCAACAACAAATGCACTCCATTCTTTTTGCTGCATTTTTTCAATTATATTTAAATTTTGTAGTTTAATTGCTTCAATAACAATATTTTCTTTTCCTTCAATAATTCCGCTTAATACTATTTTAGCTCCTTTTTTCATAATTCGCTTTAAATCACCCATTATTTCTGCCAGCACATTATGCAAAATATTAGCAAAAACAAAATCATAAATATTATCAGAAAGACTATCTGATGAAGCTGTTTGAAAATTTATTTTATTTTCATTATTTATTCTGGCATTTATTATTGCCGTTTCTATTGCCGTTTCATCCGTATCAACGGCATCGGCAGATACAGCACCAAGTTTCATTGCACAAATTGCAAGGATACCTGAACCACAGCCTACATCGGCTACTTTGGAATGTGGCTGCATATATTTTTCACAAGCCTTTACACATAACTGCGTTGTTGCATGAGTTCCTGTTCCAAATGCATTACCAGGGTCAATATTAACTATAATTTCATTTTCTTTTGCCTCGTATTTTTCCCACGTGGGACAAATTACAATTTTATCAGATATTTTAGAAGGTTTCCAATATTCCTTCCATTTTTTTGACCAATCAACAATTTTTTGTTTATTTATTTTTATATTCCAAGTGCCAATATCTTGATTGAAAATTTTACGGTCAATTAAATCCTGACGTTTGGTTTTAAAAAAATTTTGAACTTCATCAAAATTCAATTCATCAGAAATAATATAAGCTTTTAATGTATTTTCACTTGTTTCAACCAGCTCAAGATTTTTATATTTTTCTTCTGCTGTTATTATTCCTTCACAATCAAATTCAGATTGAATGATATCACATAAAATGTCAGTGCAAACAGGGTTTATATCTATACATATTTCCCAATATGTTTTATTTTTCATCGTTGTTCCTTTTTTTAATCAATATAAATTATTTTGCCGTATCTATTTTACAATAAGAATTTATAAATATATATAAAATATTAACGAAATGTATTTTTGTATAAAGATAAAACTTTATAGAAAAGCTGAATACATTAATCCAAGTATTTTGGTTTTCTATGTATTACTGCCGAATAAATTTGATTTTTAGCCGATTTAATGAACTGTTTCTTCTTCTGTTTTCTTTGTAACTCTATATCTTGATTTGTAATCTTTATACATGTTTCTGAATTCGGTATCTTCATCTTTATTTCTGTGATTATATTCATGCTTGTTTAATGTACTGTCATAAAGCTGAATTACGCTGGTTGCAATATTTCCGCAGTGAGCGGCAATTCGGCGTAAATCATTAAGCATATCCGAAAATATAAAACTTTTTTCAGCAACACACTGACCTGCTTTAAGTCTTTGAATATGGTTATTTTTTGCACGTCTTACTCCCTTTTTTATAACCGCTTCTAATGGTTCAACTTTTTGTGCCAGTTCTAAATTATCTGTTTTATAGCATTCAAGCGTCATATCATAAATTTCTAAAACAGCATTAACTATTATTTTAATTTCTTCAACAGCTTCATCCGAGAAGCCTGTTTCCATTTCATTAAGTTTTTCTGCCATTTTCAAAATGTGAGCGGCATGATCTCCTATTCGCTCATAATCACCTACCGCCAGTAAAATTTGTGAAATTCTATTATTATCTTCTTCCGTTAATTCTCTGCCGGAGAGTTTAAGCAAAAAAGAGCCCAATTTGTCTTCGTAAGTATCAATTTGAGTTTCATTTTCGGTAATTTCATCAGCTTTTTTTTCATTATAACTTTTAAGCATTTTAGTTGCAGTAATGAAGTTATATTGAACCGTTTCCGCCATTTCTACGGTTTTTCTGAAACATTCTGATATTGCAATAGAAGGAGCCATTAATAACCTTTCATCAAGAAATACCTTGTGTTCTGTTTCTTTTTTACTTTCCGGAATAAGCTTTATTGTAATATTTTCAATTAATTTAAAGAAAGGAAAGAGCATAACCGCCGTTAGAATATTATAGCACGTATGAAACAATGCTATACCTGCCGGATTAATATTTGTTTCAATAAAACCAAATTTAAATATTAAATTTAAAATTATAAACAAAGGAAAGCAGATTCCAACGCTTAATATATTATATACGACATGAATACCGGCAACTCTTTTTGCATTTGTATTTACTCCAATACTTGCAATAATTGCGGAAAAACAAGTTCCAAGATTTTGACCTAATATGATAGGAATTGCAACCCCCCATGAAACTCCGGCTACGAGAGTCAATGCCTGTAAAATACCTATTGAAGCTGATGAACTTTGGATTAACATTGTTACTAACATACCGACAATGAAACCCCACAGAGGATTTGAAAAAGCTATCATCGCATTTCTAAAGCCGGGCATATCGGATAACGGAGCCATTGCATTTGCCATTAATTCCATTCCGAACATTAATATTGCAAACCCTATTAAAACGGAACCTATACTCTTTCTTCGGTTGCTTTTTGCAGCCATAATGAGCATTACTCCAATAAATGCAAGAAGCGGAGCAAATGATTCGGGATTTAATAGTTTTAAAACAGCTCCTGCATTTCCATGAATGGCTGTTAAACTTAAAAGCCATGCCGTAATTGTTGTTCCAAGATTTGCTCCGATTATTACGCTTACGGTTTGCGATAAATTCATTATACCTGAATTTACAA
Source organism: Candidatus Gastranaerophilales bacterium (assembly GCA_905234915.1). Lineage (GTDB taxonomy): Bacteria > Cyanobacteriota > Vampirovibrionia > Gastranaerophilales > Gastranaerophilaceae > Avigastranaerophilus. Next base: position 6,051 of record CAJOJP010000058.1, on the reverse strand, counting down.
GACCTATTAACATAACAGTCACAGCTGATGATGATTGAATAACAGCAGTAATACAAACTCCCAGAACAAAACTTTTCACAGGATTAGATGTCATTTTTTTCAAAAGTTTTTCAAGTTTTCCTCCCGCAATTTTTTCTAATCCCTGTGACATTATTGAAATTCCGTAAAGGAAAAATGCTAATCCGCCTATTAATGTTAATATAGAATATATATCCAAACTTTTTTTCCTTATTTATTTGTATCTGTCTATTAAAATTATAAAATACATAAAAAATTTTTTATACTAATTTCAGAGAAATTTATTAGATTTAATAAACTTCTGTTACATTGAATCAATATCTGTTTTTTTGTAATTCTTCTATTTTATCTTTTAAATCTTGAATTTCATAGGTTAATCTGTTTAATCTGCACATAACAGGGTCAGGGATTCTGTTATGAAGTAATTGACCTTGAATTAACAATTTTTGTTTGACAACTCTGCCAGGAATACCTACAACAGTTGAATCTTCCGGAACAGAATCAATTACGACCGAACCTGCCCCTATACGTGAATTTGACCCTATTTCAATATTTCCCAATACTTTAGCTCCTGAACCTACAACTATATTATTTCCCAGTGTCGGATGTCTTTTTCCGTGTTCGGAGCCTGTACCGCCAAGCGTTACTCCCTGATACAAAAGTACATCATCACCAATTATTGCAGTTGCTCCTATTACAACCCCCATGCCATGGTCAATAAAAAAACGTCTTCCTATTCTTGCTGCAGGATGAATTTCTATTCCGGTCATAAACCTTGAAAAATTAGAAATCATTCTCGGAATTAAGGGAATTTTCCAATAATTCAATTTATGTGCAATTCTGTGCAGAATAAGAGCATGCAGCCCCGGATAGCATAATAAAACCTCTAAAATATTTTCCGCCGCAGGATCTTTTTCATATATGGTTTTTATGTCTTCTTTTATTTGACTGCAAACTTTTTTTATTAGTCTTAACAATTATACACCTTTTAAAAATTTTCTTTTTCCGTATTGAATTGTAACTGGAAGTGCTGATTTTGTAATTAAGAAAGAAGGATTAGCCTGTTTTTCTCCGTTTAGTTTTAATGCTCCGGATTGAGCCAGTCTTTTAATATCACTTCTGGATAAAGATTTATCAAAATTTGAAATTAAGTCAATAAGCGTTATATCATCATCTATCTTAATTTGAGGAATATCCTCCGGAATTTCTTTATTTTGAACTACTTTTATAAAATTTTCCTGAGCTTCTTTTGCAGCTTCAACTCCGCAATACATTTGGGTTATTGTATAAGCCAGTTTCATTTTTATATCGCGCGGATTTTCTGTTTTTAGTTTTTGTTCGATTGTTTTTATTTCTTCATTTGATATATCTGTTAACAGAGTAAAATATTTAACAATCAGAGCGTCAGAAATAGACATTAATTTACCATACATATTTTTTGGCTCATCTGTCAAACTTATACAGTGTTCAGGGAAGGATTTTGACATTTTAACAACTCCGTCCGTACCTTCTAAAAGTGGCAGCAGCATAACCATCTGCGGATTTTCCTTACCGTAAGCACTTTGTATTTCTCTGCCGAATAAAGTATTAAAACGCTGGTCAGTTCCGCCCATTTCAATATCTGCATCAACAACAACGGAATCATAAGCTTGAAACAGAGGATAGAAAAATTCATGAACCGAAATCGGTTTATTTTCAGCATATCTTTTTGCGAAGTCATCTCTTGTCATAATTTGAGCAACGGTAACTTTTGAGGCAAGTCTCATTAATGAGGCAAAGTCAAGTTTCCAAAGCCAATCGGCATTATTTACAACCTCTGCTTTATTTACATCTATAACTTTAGAAATTTGTTCAAAATAAGTTTTTGCATTTTCTGTTACTTGTTCTTTTGTAAGGCTCGGACGGGTATCTGATTTACCTGAAGGGTCGCCTATCATACCTGTAGCACCGCCTACTATTAAAACTATTTTATGTCCTAAATCCTGAAATTGTTTTAATTTCCGCATTACAACCGTATGTCCGAGATGTAAATCGGGACGGGAAGGATCCATACCGAGTTTTATTCTCAACGGCTTATTATTTTCTTTTGAAAATTGAAGCTTATATGCAAGTTCTTCAATACCGCCGGGGAGCACTTCCGCTCCTCTTGATATAATTTCCGCCTGTTCCAAAAACTCTTTTTTTATCTCTTTTTTTTCCATCAATCCTATCCTTTTTAATCTGACTTATAGATTTATTTTCTCACAAAAAAGAAATACCTCAATTAAGATATATAACTTTTTTAAGTGTTGAGTTTTGTAACAAAATTCGTGCAAAATAAAAAAAAATAGCAAAAAAATTTAATTATGCGTTTTATATAGCAGAAAGTAAGGTTATAGGGAAAAAGTATGCGGATAAATTCAATTCTGACATATAATGAAAATTTAATTAACAATAATTATGATTTAAAGCAGAATAATACAAATAAGACTCCCTCAAGAGTTGTTGCATCTACAACCGCATCAACAACGGCATCGGCAGTCGGTTCTACAACAGCTTCTACTACCGCATCATCTTTAGCCTCTACAACAGCTTCTACTACCGCAAATTCAAATGCAGAAAAAATTGATAATAAAAATCCTGTTGAATTGGTACCTTCTACATTAAAACCCGGGAAATTTCTGCCTAATTGCTATAGTACATTTGATAATTCAAAAGTTACTCCTGCACTTAATAACGAAAATTGTATTATACCCGCTGATAAAGAAGAAATATATAATAAAATTTCAGATTTATATGATGAGGCATTTAGTCAATCAGGTATTGCATCCGAATATAAGCCTGCCTTGTCCATAGCCTTGAGCAATGAAATTTGTACGATAAATCCTGATGGTTCAAAGGAAATTCACACTGCAAAAGATAATGAGAAAATGGGAGCTTTTGACAATGCCTCATACACTTCGGAAACTCATACTATAGCTTTTAACGGAGAAAATTTTAAAGATTTAAATACGGATAAAATTAATGAAACATTAACACACGAACTCTATCACGCAAAAGTGTCAGTCGAAAGAAACAGTATTCCTAAAGAAGCAAGAAAAGAAATAGTTCATGAAATATTAACCGAAAATATAATAAACAGAGCTGAAAGAACTTCCATAGTAAGGTCTTACGATGACGGAAATTATAAAACAATGTCATCGCCGGTAATGCCTGAAAAAATGGCTGCGCAATACAATGATTTTGCGCAGAAAACTCTGTTTAACGACGATACTGCTCTTTTGGACAATATGAAAGAGTATTATGAATTAAAATACGGAGAAAACAGCAGCAATAAATCTTCTTCCGATAAAAAAAGAATGAAGGAGCTGGAGAAAGAGTTATCCCCCGTATTAAGCGAACTTGATAAAATAAAAAAAGATAATAAAAGCTGCGCATGGACTCATATTTTTAGCGAATTATTTTCTTCTAAAGATAATGAAGTATATATTCCACAGGATGTACACTGGTTAAAAATTTGGGAAAATGACAAAGAATGTGAAAAGGAACTTTTAAATTATACTATTTCAATTGAATCAAGATATCATTTATATAAAGAAAATGAAATCTCCTCTGATATTCTGCCTGAAAATAAAAAGTTTGATAAAGAAAAAGCAAAAACAGCAATAAAAGATAATATTGACGCATCTGAAGGATATGAAATACTTAATAAAACAAGAAAACTTGAAGAAGATTCCATACGTTCAAAATTATTTGGTAATAAAAATGATAAAGAAACCGAAAATTTTTTGAATTACTATTACAGTAAAGAAGAAATGGAAGCCAGAGAAGAAGGCTATAATGCTATAATAAGCAGTAAAAGAGAACAACTCAGAGATAAGAAGGTTTCAAAATCCGAAAAAAAAGAATTGATGAAAGAAATACAGAATATAAAAAAAATGAAAAGGCTTGAAAAGGTCAACTATGAAAATCATAAAGCCCAAACAGCTTTGAGAAATAACCCGAACGATAAGGAATTGCAAAAGAAAGCTAAATTTGCGGAAATTGCCGTAGAATGGGAACAGACAAATTTAATGGGTAAAGCAATGATAATAGGCGCAAGTGTATTATTTGCAGGAAGCATTATTGCAGGAGCTGCTAATTTATCTAAATTGTATAAAACAGTAAGACCTTCTGTTTAAAAGGTTAAAAAGTTTCCTATTTTATTTCAATTTTGACGGGAAGCTTTTTAACTTTAACTTTGTATATTGCTTCTGCTCCTAAATCATCAAAAGCAATAATTTCTGACTGCATTATTTTTTGAGCAAGAAGTGCAGCAATTCCTCCTTGAATTGTAAAATAAATTTTTTCATTTTCTTTTATATATCTTTTGATTTCTTCACTTCTTGAACCTTTGCCGATTGTTGCGAACAATCCTTTTTTATAAAGCAATACGGCATATTTATCCATTCTTTGCGCAGTTGTAGGTCCTATTGCTCCCGTAATTTTTCCGGGTGGTTTAGGGCATGGACCTGCATATAAAATAATTTTATTTTCAGGATTAAAAGGAAGCGGATTATTATTTATTAATAAATCAGTCATTCTTTTATGAGCCATATCACGTGCAACAAATATTTCCCCTGTCAATAATATGTTATCGCCTTCCTTTAATGACTTTAAAACTTCAATATCCGATGCATTAACTTCTTTTATATCTGACTGATTATCCTGTATTTCTATAAAATCAGGTATTTTATGATTATATATTATTTTATTTTCTTTTATTTCCGCATCGGAAAATCTGTCTGAATGGCAATTTACAGTAATGCCTACAGGTAAGCAGGCTATATGTGTATATAATGTTTTAAGTTTAATATCCAAAACAAAATTATTTTGCCAGCCGTCAGGAGCATTATTATTTACTTTTTGTTTTATTTTTTCAGCAAGTAATATTTCTTCCTCAGTAAAATTTTTTTCAAAAAATACCTCTTTTGAAGTTATAAGAGCTTTATCGGCAGTTCCACCTATACCTATACCGATAAACATGGGAGGACATGCGTTAATTCCTGCCGATAAAATCATTTCAGAACATTTTTGTATAATTTCTTCAATATTAGAAGTAGGCAAAAGCATTTCAAGCCTTGATTTATTTTCAGAACCTGCTCCTTTAATTAAAACTTTTATTTTAATATCATTTTCTTCTGTATATTTTGTATAAATAATGCAGGGAGTATTTGTTTTTGTATTTTCCCTTTCAAATACGGCATTTTTGACTATTGATTTTCTAAAAAAGTTATCGTTATAACATTTTTCTACAGCAAAATTTATTGCATCTTCGATAAAAACACCTTTTAAAATAATATTCTGACCAATTTCAAGAAAAACAACAACCTGCCCCGTATCCTGACATAGAGGAATTTTATGTTCATAAGCAATTTTTGCATTTTGGAGAATACGACTTAAATATATTTTTAAATTTTTTTCCTCAGCAAAACTATATACAGCTAATATCTTTGAATATACATCAAGATTAATATCAATATTTGCAGTATAACATAAATTATAAACTGCCTGTACTATTAAATCCGTTGAAATTTCTTTCATAATACAAACTGTAAAAAGTTAGACTTTTATACTTATGGTTTAATTTTCAAATGTAAATTATTGCTGTTTTTCAAACATATCTTTACCTACACCGCAAAGTGGGCAAACATAATCATCGGGTAAATCTTCAAACTTTACACCGCCGTTTTCACCTGGTTCATATACATAATGACATACGCTGCAAATATAATTTTCCATAAAAAACTCCTTATCCTTCTACTCATTTAAGGATATCATTTATATAATAATATATCAATACCTTGTGCCGGTTCATAACATATTGGACAAAATATACAACGAAAAGTATATTTTGGTGTATAAATTTTATAAATAATGCTTTAGTGGCATGTCAGGGGATATATTAATTTAAGTAAAAAACAATAAAAAACAAAAAATAGCGTCCTGATGCTACGCACAGATAACATCAATCTCAGCTGTGGCTTCGTAACTCGTACCCTTCGGGTACTCAGA
>CAJOJP010000057.1:4290-17013 GCA_905234915.1 Candidatus Gastranaerophilales bacterium | reverse complement strand
TTGTTCTTCTTCTTGTAATTTTTTGTTTTCCATTTTGAAAACCTCCATTTCTATATTAATGTACTTTGGAGGTTTACACAAAATTATTTATGGTTTCTTGGAAAAAATAGATTAGTATAACGTTCTGTAATTAACCAGACTTTTTATTTCCGAAATTTTAGAATACTGCAAAAAGAAAACACTTTTCAGAGCTGTTACACCCGCTTATTTCTTAAGCCGCACCAGCTATATTTTTTATTATTGATAAAGAATAAATTAATGACGCAAGGTGCTTGCTAAAGAAATGCGCGTGCACAATGCTCCTCAAAGTATTTTCTTTTTTTCGTTTTTTATTTTAAAAAGTCCAATTATTTAAAGAACGATATATTAGTATTACCCTTTTTTCCGATTTATTTTATCGATTTCATATTTATAATATTTTAAGTTAAATTGAAAGGATAAAATATGAAAAATTTTGTAGTAAAGTATGGCAGTGTTGTAGTTAACATAATTGCTTTTTTAACCTTTGCGGGTGTAATAATTTCCGGTGTAACAGTTATGATGAATCAGGGTCTATGGGCAGGATTAATTTCACTCTGGGCAGGAATAGTCGGTTTTGTATTGGCATTCTTTATGATTTATCTTGTTATGTCTATAAATGAACATCTTGCAGATATATGCAGAAATTACAGCAATAAATATTAATCATTATTTCTTGACAAAACAGTTAATACAGATGCCATAGTCCAAAATATAAATTGTATTTGAGGTCTAAAATAAACGGTATCAACAAGACCATGAAGCATTACTGCAAAAACAGAGATGAAAGCGGTAAACAATATAATTTTCTCGGCTCTGTCTTTTGATATAATATATTTTTTTATTCCGTTAATAAGTAAAGAACCGATAAATAAAAGAAAAGCAATAAGTGCAAAAATACCGCTTTCAACTGCTATTTCAAGAAATACTGAATAACAGCTTAAAGCATCAAAGCCGGAAAGCATATAAAGTCCGTATATTTCACGAAAAACTTTATTTCCGGCTCCTATTCCAAAGATAGGATTGTCAAAAAACATTTGAATGGCAGAATTATAAACATTCATTCTGAAAGAAGTTGAAGAATCACCGCGCAATATAAATATAGACATTAATCTTTGAAAAATACCGTGATGAAGTAAAATAAAAGCACCTCCGAAAGCGGCTGCCATAATAGAAGCTATACGGCAAATTTTATTTACATTAAAAAGAACAATTAATAAACAACAAAATATGAAAAATAAAGCTATGTATGCCCCGCGGCAGCCTGAATAAAATAAGGATAATACAGATATAAACAAAAAAATTAAACTTGTAAAGGCGGGAATAATATGTTTTTTATAAAAAAATAATGCACACATACCGATTAAAGCCGGAATTGAAGCAATAAGCCAGCCTCCGAATAAATTAGGATTATAAGGTTTTAGAGTTCCGTAAACTCTTGTCATTATATCTTCAGGATTTACATAGCTTGTATCCTGCCAGGTTGCAATATTAGCAACTTTAGCAGCATTCTGCAACAGCCCGATTACGCTTTCTCCTGCTGTTAACACTGCAATTGCAAACATTATAATTATAATAAAATTTTTATTATTTTTTAAAAATTGACACAATGCCAGATAAAAAGCAAAATACAAAAGAGTTTTTGAAAATCCGTAAAAACTTTGAATAGGAAGTGAAGAAGTAAAATTTGATATAAAACAGATAAATAAGTATATAATCAAATAAAAATTGCAGATTTCAAGCTCGAGTTTTTCTCCTTTGGTCATTAAAGTTTTTAATATTACAAGAAAAGGAAGCAAAAAGGCAAAAATTGCAGTTGTACTATTTTGTGCAAATATTGAAACAACATAAATTGATATTATTGAAAGAACAATAAAAAAATCTATATTTGATAATAAAAAACTGTTATTTTTTAAGTTATTCAATTTTAATTGAATAACAAATAAGCCGTTGTTAATTAAATCAAGTATTTTTGAATTTAAAATTTTCATTTATTTTTCTTCTTTATCATCTTGAACTTCAAAAATATTAGAAATTACACCTTGATACTTATATAATTCACCTTCAATAACAACGGGGATTCCCATTTTAATTTTATTTCCGCCGGCAACATAACCGTCAGGAGTTTTCTTAGCTTTATCTTCAAGTCTTACAATAAAATCAAAGAGTCCGGGTGTCGAAATATCTTCAACAAATTCATATCCATGTTTATTTTTTGAAGGAACAAAAGCCATTCTGGGACGACCTTCAGCCGCATTAATTTTCAATTTTGTATATGGAACATTTCTGATTGTAATAAATGCGTCATCACCCGGTTTAAAAGGAACTGATTGAGCCGATAAAGAAATTCCTCTAAAGAATACATCAAACATAATTTTTGTTTCTTTTTCAATTGGAAGATTAGAAAAATTTTTCTTTTTTGAAATTGCTAAAAATCCGACAGATAAAGCAATTATAATAAAGGCTAAAATTATATAATCAGTTAATTTTAATTTTTTAAACATTTATAATACCTCCGTTAATTTTTCAAACTGCATTTTTTCAACTGCCGAATATAAAGTTTCGGGAGTAGTTACGGCACAACCAAAATATCTGATAACAATACTTGCAGCTAAATTGCCGAGAATAGCAGCATTTTTTTTGCTCATACCGGAAGCCATAGCGAGTGTATAAGTTGCAACAACGGTATCACCTGCACCGGTAACATCAAAAACATCGGTTTTATTAAATACGGGAATTTTAGTAAATGTTCCGGTATTTTCAAATAAAGCCATACCATCTCCGCCCAGAGTAATAAGAACCGATTCTGCATTTGTCCTTGAAAGAATAATATTACCTGCCTGTTTAAGAGTTTCCTGATTATTAATAAAAATTCCCGCAAATTTTTCACTGTCGGGTTGATTAGGAGTCATAGATGTGACACCTTTAAAACGGTCTAAATCTTTTTGGGAATCAACAACTATTATTTTATTGTATATTCTGCAAAGTTCAATTGCTCTTTTAATAACTTTTTCAGTTAAAACACCGATATTATAATCGGATAAAATAACAGCATCGTGTTTCGGAATTGCAATTTCCATTTGTTTTATGATTTTATTTTCGGTTTCAATAGAAACAGGAAGGATAGTTTCTCTGTCTATTCTTACAATCTGCTGAGTTACGGACTGAGAACAGGAGCCTGATATTCTTGTTTTAACAGTAGTTGCGCGTTGTGAGTCTTTAACCATATATTCGGTATTAATGTTTACTTCTTTAAAAGCATTTAAAAGCACAGAAGCATAATAATCATCGCCATAAACACCTAAAACACTAACCTGACCGTCATTTAAAGCAGCAGCATTATGTGCTGCATTAGAAGCGGCGCCTAAAATAATTTTTGTTTTATAGTGGCGCAGAATTAATACGGGAGCTTCTCTACTGATACGATCCGTTGTACCATAAACCATTTCATCAATTGCCATATCTCCGATTACTAATATTCGCGGGGTTTTAAGATTTTCAATTCCTTTTAAAAGCTCGTTTTTTTCTACCGTAAACATATAATTCCTTTCGTTCTACAAATATATTATCATAAATGTACTTAATGGCATGACTTTTTAAAACACTTTTAGTAAATTATAGGACTCTGCAAAAAGAAAATCCTTTACGGGGCTGTTTCACTTAGTTATTTATTAAGCGGCACTATGGTCTAAATTATAAAATCTGAACTGTTTTCAAAGTGAGTGTCCGCTAAATAAATTGCCCTCGCTCTAATGCCCCTTTAAAGAATTTTCTTTTCTTCGCTTAATTCATAGATTATTTTATACAAAAATCCATTTATTTACACCACATTATACTGACAAAAATTTTTTTGTATAAACTTTATAACAGCAGGAGAAAAAAATGCTTCAGCAAATATGTCATTCGTATCCATACTATAATTCTAAAACAATAAATCGCTCTCAATACAATTTAACTTCTTGTATATTGCCGCAACAGGGCAGAAATTTTTGTATATTTGACAAAGAAGAAGTTGATTACTTTGTAAAACAACGAGAAAAAGCCCTTCCCGTATTAACTGATGTTTTAATCCGTTCAAATAACGAACCTCAAATAGTGGAAACTCTCCATATAATAAATAAAATGGCTGATAACGGAACAAAAGGCATTGATAAGCTATACCCTTATTTATCACGATTTAATAATACAACATCACCGAACATACAAACTTATTTAGCAGGAATTTACAGAAAAACTCAGGTTCCCGACGGATTTGGTCCATTGGTTCAAATGCTTATACAAAACTCTCTGCAGCCTAAACAAAATCAATTATTTGACCCTAATGAAGAAATAGGCGGAGCTGTTTTAAGTTATATTTCAGACCGTTTTAGAAAGAATACTACGAACCGAAATTAGGAATTACCGATTTTACATTTCCTTCTGCTTTAAAGTCTTTAGGATTCATAGTTATGGTAATTCTGTCGGCAGTAACAGTTCTTCCTTTTGTTTCTATGGTAGAACGACCTAAAAATACCGCTTCATTAAGTTTATTTGTCTTTTTATTGCTATAAACATTAACTTTTGGACCTGTCGCTTCATAATCTTCATATTTTATATGAGCATTACCCGATGCTGTGACGAAATTGGCTTTTTTATCATAAAATTGGTAATTTGACCAAACCTCAATTCTTTTATTATCATCGGTTGTAACATCGGTATAAACGGTGCCGAAAGCTTCTGCTTCTTCTTTAACATTATCATAGGTAAGTTTATTTGCGTGAATTTTATTTTTAGCCTGATGAAGTCTTGCATTACCACGCAGCTCTATTTTCTTTACGTCATTCTTTTGGTTAAGATATACCAGAGCTTCATTTGAATATGTATTAATATCCTTATAAATAATATTTACACTGCCAAAGGCTTTCATAACATTTTCGTTTTTATAATATTCCTGCTTATCGGCAGTAACTATAACAACCGGTTTATTCTTTTCCGTAATTGTAGAAATAGTATTTCCTTCTGCCGAAACAACTTTATCCAGAAGCGACATTCCAAGAATTTGAGATTTAATTTCATGATTTTTTCCGTCTTTAATACTGTAGGAATACGCATTATCTTTGAACTCAACTTTGTTAACTTTATTATTGTCCGGATTAACTTCCACAACAGCCCGCGGACTTACTACATCAACATCTTCTGTTTTAACTCTTACATTACCTTCAAGATATATTTTCCTGTCACTGTCTTTAAATTCTTGAGAGTCTGATTCAACGGTTAAAGTTCCCGCAAAACAAATACCGGCAGTTAAAAATGCAGTTATTAATAATAAAATAAAAAGTTTTCTTTTCATAATATGTATGTTCCTTACAAATAAAAATGAGTTTCCGTTCTGCCTTTAATATCAAACTTTTTATGGTCACCGCTTAAAACGGCATTTGAACCCATAACTATTACTTCATTAGGTTTTTCTATTTTAACATTGCCTTCCGCAATAATATCCTCATGTTTCCCGGAATATTTAAGTCTGTCTGTTTTTATACTTGTTCCGTCAACATATACCATTATAACATTATCATATAAAATTATTTGTTTTGTTTCGGAATTATAAGTACCTTTATCAGCTTTAAAACTGGCTTTTACTTTATTATCTTCATATATATTTCCAATTAAACTTTCAAGCAGAACTATCCCGTTAACTTCTGCATATATCCCCTTATCGGCAAAAAGCTCCCATAATTTCTGTCCGTCTTTTGTTTCTGTTACAAGCAGATTTTCTATATTTGCTTCTTTTGAAGCATAAGTCTGATCAAGAATTTTATGTTTAAAAGATTTTGTAATAACACCGGAGTATATAAAAGCACCGAAGCATGCCAGTGCAATTACACCAAAAAGCACTGCGTATAATATATGTGTTAAACTTTTAAATATTTTTTTTACTGCCATAATACTAAATTATCAAACAGATAAAAATAAATTTCAATTATAAAAAAAATTATATAGTCTGCTTTTTTATATTCATTTGTCCGATAATTAAAATTTAAGTTTCAAAAATAATCTGTAAGTATAGATTTATAGGGAGTTTTTTATGCAAGAGGTTACAATTTATACGGTAGATTATTGTCCGTATTGCAAAAAAGCTGAAATGCTTTTAAAAGAAAAAAATATTGATTATAAAAAAATAGATATTACATCAAATGAAAAGTACGAAAGAAGCAGGCTTGGGGAACGCTATGGTATTGAAGGCAAAGTAACGGTACCGCAAATTATAATAGGTGAAAAAAGAATAGGCGGTTTTGATGTACTTGAAAAATTAAATAATTCCGGCTCGCTTGATATTTTGTTAGAGGATTAAACAATGAATAAATTTTTTTATTATAATTCGTCATGTGCAGGAGTAAATACACAGAGCGTGTTTTCGATAGACCCTTATGTTACCGCAATAAAAGAACTTTTGGTATCGGAACTTAAACAGGTTGTTTTTTATATTGAGAAGTTACGCAGTTTTGATTTTGACATGACTTCATATACGGATAAAGTTATAGAATTTATTACGGTTTTAATTGTAAATTTAGATTTTACAAAAGAAAATACTTTTATAATTATTGAAGATTTATATAACAATAAAAAGATGCTTGAAAAAATGTATATTTCGGCTTGTGAGAAATCCGATACCGAACCTGAATTATTTCCTGAAAACAGTGGCAATTTATCGTCAAAAGATATTATTTTAAAAGCATTAAATGATAAAGAGAAGGATATAAAAACAAACGGATTAAATTTAAAAATCGATAAAAATAAAAAGTATTTATATGAAATAATGATGAATATTGTTTTAAATGCATGCAATAAACTTATAGAACTAAAAAGCTTCGGAATTAGTTTAGAAAGTGCAAAAAACAGTGTATTAAGCTTTTTAAATACAACAAATATACCTTCATTATCAGATAACGAATTAAAAACAATAATAAAAGATTTTGCGAAAAAAAATTATGAAATAACAAAAATTTTATATGATACATTGCTTGAGCGTTTTGGACCGATATCAAAAAACAGTGTGGAAATCTGCGAAAAAGAAGGTCAGGCAATATTAGTTTCAGGCAGCGGTTTTGATGAACTGGAAAAAATTTTATCGGCTGTTAAGGGTTTAAATATAAATGTTTATTCTTATCAGGAAATGATTAGTGCATTTCAATACGAAAAATTCAAACAGCATCCTAATTTTGCAGGACACTATACAAAGGCAACAAATAATATTCAGTCGGATTTCGCTGAATTTCCCGGTCCTGTTTTTGTAACAAGAAATTCAATGCCTAAGATTGATGTAATCAGAGGTAGAATTTTTACAAGTACAAAATATCCCGCTTTTGGCATATCTAAAATTGAAAATGATAATTTTGAACCGCTTATTAAAAGTTCACTTGAAACTAAAGGCTTTCTAAAAGGTTATACTCTTAAAAGTATTGATATCGGCTACAACAGAGCAGAAATCGATAATGGCATAAATGATATACTCGCTAAATTCAGAAATAAAGAAATTGATAATATAATTATCATAGGTCATACAAATATATTTAGCCTTTCTGACGAATATATATCTGAATTTTTAGATTTAAATTTTACGAATGATTATATAATTTCTTTTTCTCGAAATAAAAAAAGAGATAATTACCTGCAGGTAAATTCATATTTGGATTTTGGCATACTTTATGAAATTGTGGAAAAATTGATTAAAGCAGAAAGTGATATAAAAAATCATATAAATATTTTCCTTGCAGATTGCAGCTATACAACAATATCACATATATTTAATTTTATACATTTAGAAGTAAAAAACATATTTTTAGGTTCTTGCTGTCCGAACGTAGTAAGCCCGGTACTTATGGAAGGACTTGAAGAAATGTTTAATGTTAAACAAATTACAACGCCAAAAGAAGATTTTGATAAAACAAAAGAATAAAAAAGAAGCTGTCTTATGACAGCCTTTTTTTTATTAAATATAATTTAATAACTAAGAAATTCTTTGAAACATATACCCGATACCTCTTGCTGTAAGAATTAATTCAGGATTAGCCGGGTCTGTTTCTAATTTTGAACGCAATCTTGATATATGAACATCAACAACACGTGTATCAATTCTGTGATCCGGAGGGTATGACCATACATGTTGTAGTATTTCATTTCTTGAATATGCCTGACCTGAATTATTAACCAACAACTCAAGCAGACTAAATTCCATACCTGTTAGTCTGATACGTTCATTTTTTCTGAAAACTTGTCTTCTTGCCGTATCTATCCTAATATTGCCGGTTGTAATAACATTTTTAGCTATTTTACTTGTCGGTGCGCTTACTTCTTTTGCCCCGGTTCTTCGTAAAACTGCTTTAACTCTGGCTTCCAGTTCTTTCGGGCTGAAAGGCTTAATAACATAATCATCTGCCCCGAGTTCCAATCCTGTAATTCTTTCGGACACATCTCCAAGTGCAGTTAATATAATAATAGGAACATCCGAGGTTCTTCTTATTTCTCTTGTAACACCGTAGCCGTCAACTTTAGGCATCATAACATCAAGCACTATCAAATCGGGATTATGTTTATTAAATGCTGCTATAGCTTCTTCTCCATCTGTTGCTGTTATTATTTCATATCCAATCATACTCAAACGAGCTTCCAAAATTCTTCTGATACTTGCTTCATCATCAGCTACAAGTATTTTTTGGTGAGAATCGTGTTCATTTTGCAATTCGTTATTTTCAGTCATCTCTTAGACCCCTCAAAATTTAAAAATATTACCTTTGTTTACATTATATTACAAAATATAAAAAAATCAAAACATTTCTTAAACTAAGTCTGAAAAAATAGTAATAAAATTTTTCTAATTTGACACAAATACAAAAATATTATATTTATTATCTGTATATTATTAAGTGGTAAAATTTATGTTTGAAAAAATTTTTTTAAAGCCGGAAAAGTTCACAGTAATTTTAGGATTAGTTTTCGGGCTATTACTGCTTTTTTTTAATCCTCCTTTTCAAGCTCCGGATGAGGATGCACACTTATTTAAAATGTGGAGTATGCTTGATGGAAATTTTACTTTTGATGTATATAGAGGACAACGGGGACATATAATACCTTTAAGTCTGGCTAAAATGGCAGAACAAAATGAGCCTATGAAATTTAATCTTGGTGTAAGGCTTAATATTAAAGGATTTTCTTATTTAAAAAATATTAAATTAAATAAAGAAAAAAAAGTATTTTATAATCAAACTCCAACGGGATATACTATTATTTCTTATATACCTGCTATTTTTGTTCTTGCTGTATTAAAATTTTTTAATGTCAATCCTTTATATATGATATATATTCTTCGATTTTGCTGTTTATTGGTTTACCTTGCTTTAATTTATAATGCAATAAAAATTACACCGTGTCATAAATGGCTGTTTGCCTTTTTGGCACTTATTCCTTCCGGAATTTATATTGCAGGTGCAATAAATACGGATTGCCTTGTTATAGGTTTAGGTTTTCTTCTGATTGCATACACTTTGAAATTGAAATTTGATAAAGCAATTACGCAAATTTCAAATAAACAACTGTTGTTTTGGGGGATATTATTCACTCTTTTATGTACTATGAAGTATTTATATCTGCCCTTTATTTTATTATACCTGCTGCTTCCAAAGGATAAATTTTCAATCCCGGCTAAATATTACAACGTTATGTTTATTATCGCCTTAATAAACATTATTTATAATATTTATTTTATATGGAATATTCTTCATTTTGCCGACCTTGGTCTTGATAGGTATAACGATGGCTCTGCTTCCAAATTTGAAACAATGAAATTTATATTAGAGCATCCTGTTCAATTAATTCATAATTTTATAATTGTGCATTCTCAAACAATAAATAAATTATTAATGTTATTTGTTGCTCAGTTTGGCTGGTCGCCCGTAGGAATAGAACTTTTATATGTTATTATATATTTTTTACTTATCGGCGGCAGTATATTTTATCAAAATGACATTGGTATAAGTATTAATATAAAAGATAAATTGATAATGTTTGCAGTAGTACTATTCTCATATTGTTTTATTTTACTTTCAATATTCATGTTATACCGTAATTACGATGCAATGCAGGCTCGCTATGCCCTGCCTTACATTCCATTGTTATTTTTAGTTTTTACAACAAATAAAATAAACTTTAGTAATAAAGTGTTTTATTTTATTTCGATAATAGCATTAGTATTGGTATATATTAACTGCTGTAAAATTTTAACCGACAGATTTTATATATTCCCTTATACAGGATAAATTGTACAAGGATTTTAAACTGGAGATTTTATGTTAACAAAAGAAGCAAAAAATAAAAATAATTTTATAAAAAATCGTTTTTATTATAATTCGGCGCGTTCTGCGTTCATAGATTTACTTAGAAATTTAAATTTAAAATCTGATGAATTAATTTTATTTCCGTCTTATATAGGACAATCTCCAATAGAAGGTTCCGGTGTCTTTGATCCTGTCAGAAAATTAAATTTAAGTTATATGTTTTATAAAATCAATGATGATTTATCAGTGAATTTTGATGATATAAAATTTATAATTAAGGAATTTAAGATTAAAATTCTGTTTGTAATTCATTATTTTGGATTTGTGCAGAAACAAATAGAAGAAATATCGGAATTTTGTAAAAAAAATAAAATAATATTAATAGAAGACTGTGCTCATTCTTTATCAAGCGGGATAAACAACATAAAAGCAGGGACATTTGGGGATTACGCGTTATTTTCAATCCATAAAATATGCGCTTCTTTGGCGGGTGGAATTTTACAGATTAATAATAATTCAAAAAGTATAAATCAAGATAATCAACTAAAAATTGAAATTGATGATTTATTACTTTTTTTAAATTCAGATATTGAAAGTATTTCAAATAAGAGAAGAATAAACTTTGAATATTATTTAAAAAATTTAAAGGAGACAATCTTATATGAAATATTTTATAAAACGCTGCCTCCATATACAGTACCGCTAAACTTTCCGATACTTATAAAAAATTTTGACAGGTATGAAATATATAAGAAATTACTTGAAATGGAAGTTCCCTGTGTATCTTTATGGCATACTTTAATAAAAGAAATTAATACTGATTTATATCCGATATCAAAAAAAATATCATCCTCGATATTAAATTTACCGGTACATCAAGATATAACAAAAGAGGATATGGACTATATTATTGAAAAATTAAATTTTTTAAAATAATACGGGAAGATTGTATAATAAAAGAAAAAGTAATATAATATTCAATATAAATAAAAAGAGATTGTAATGTACGAATTAAAAGTAGAGAGTTCATTTTCGGCTGCACATCATTTATTAAATTATAACGGAGAATGTGAAAATCAGCATGGACATAATTGGAAAGTAGAAGTATATGCAAAGGGAAATATGCTTGATAAAGCAAATCTTCTTATTGATTTTAAGGTGCTTAAACGCGAGTTAAATATTGTGCTTAACCTTCTTGACCATAAAGACATTAATACATTAAAAGAATTTGAAGGAATAAGTCCCAGCAGTGAAATACTTTCTAAATTTATATATAAAAAATTAAAAGAAAAAATACCGCAAATTTCAAAAGTATCGGTTTGGGAAACTGAAAAAGCTTGTGCAAGTTATTTTGAGGAGCAGTAATGCAATCATCTGTTAACTATATTAAAGAAAAGATAGGGGATTTTATACCTCAAATTGGTATTATATTAGGCTCAGGGCTTGGTGATTTTGCTGACAGTTTTAAAGGTATTGTTATTCCTTATTCTGATATTCCTGATTTTGAAGAAGCACATATAGAAGGTCACAAAGGGTGTCTTGTTTTTGCTTGTATAGAAGAAAAAAATGTTGTAATGATGCAGGGAAGATATCATTTTTACGAGGGGCATTCAATGCAGACCGTTACATATCCCGTAAAAATTATGAAAAAACTGGGAATAGAAACCTTAATAATAACAAACGCGGCAGGGGCCGTAAATAAAAATTATTCACCTGCCGATTTAATGTTTATTACAGACCATATTAATATGATGGGAACTAATCCGTTAATAGGGCATAATTATGATAATTTAGGTGTACGCTTTCCCGATATGAGTGAAATTTATTCAAAAAATCTTATTTATAAAGCTGAAAATATTGCAAAAAATTTGGGAATAAAAACGCAAAAAGGAATTTATGCGGCAACAACAGGTCCATCGTATGAAACACCAGCCGAAATAAATATGCTGCGCATTTTAGGAGCTGATGCAGTGGGTATGTCAACGGTACCTGAAGCAATAACAGCTAAATGGTGCGGTATTAACGTTTTAGGCATAAGCTGTATAACAAATTATGCTTCCGGCATAGGAAACAAGCCTTTATCTCATAAAGAAGTTATTGAAACGGCAGATAAAATAAAAGATAATTTTACAAATTTGCTTATGGAAATCATAAAAGTATTATAAAATTTTAAATATTTTTACATCTTAAAATATATTATGTTGCATAATTAGCAAAAGTATAAATAATTAAAAAACAATAAAAAACAAAAAATAGCGTCCTGATGCTACGCACAGATAACATCAATCTCAGCTGTGGCTTCGTAACTCGTACCCTTCGGGTACTCAAACAGACTCAGCCTCGCTGTTTCTTCGATAAGATGTTTAACTGTGCTTCGCAATGGACTTTATTTTTT
>CAJOJP010000057.1:0-4207 GCA_905234915.1 Candidatus Gastranaerophilales bacterium | reverse complement strand
CTGTTTGACGAACGAATGTGAGGAGTTTGCCCGCCACAGGTTGCAGTTAGCAAAATAGGTATGCAGTATCCGCAGTATGTTTTAAATTTATTTTACACGGACAAAGACAATTATACACCACAATATATTTTAAGATGTAAAAAAAATATCTAAATTTTTTATAAACTAATCATTAATTTTTTGATAAACTATTTGTGCCGCATTTAAAACAGGATCTATAGCAGGAGAATATGGAGGCGCATAAGGCAAATCCAAATTCATAAATGTTTCTATTTTTGTTTTACCGAGTATTGCGGGAATAACGGTATTAATTCTTTGATTTACATCACCTTCTCCAATACCTTGAAGACCGAGTATTGTATGATTATATTTATCAACCAAGAGTTTTAGAGTCATAGTGCCTGTATCTGGCATATAACCGGCTTTATCACGTTTTGTTACTATTGCATATTCGCTTTGAAAACCGAGTTTATCCGCTTCTTTTTTGCTGATGCCTATAATAGAAATTGTCAAATCAAAGTATTTTGTAATTGTAGAATTTAGAATACCTTCAAAAATACAATTTTCTCCTGCAATATTTATAGCGGCGCAGCGGCCTTCTTTATTTGCAGTGGAGCCTAAAGGTACCCATACATGGCGGTTAGTTACAAGATTAAAATCATGCGTGCAGTCACCAACGGCGTAAACACTTTGTTTATTTGTTTTCATTGTATTATCTACTTTTATACTGTTATAAACACCGAGTTTAATACCGCTGTCTTTTAAAAAATCGGTATTTGGTCTGACTCCCGTACCTAAAACCACAAAATCAGCTTCGATTATTTTGCCTGATTCCGTTATAACTTTTTCAACTTCACCGTTTTTATTTCCTTCAAATTTTATTACGTTTTCATTTGTCAGAATATGAGCCTGACCGGGATTTCTGCCTATGATATAATCTTGCACCATTTGCGCTAAATCTTCATCAAACATTTTTAAAATATGAGAATGTTTTTCTATAAGAGTAACATCAATATTATTGGAGATAAGTGCTTCCATTGTTTCAATTGAAATATAGCCGCCTCCTATTAAAACTGCACGTTTTGAAGTACGCATTTTTTGTTTTACGTTTATTCCGTCCTGAATAGTTCTTAGCTTAAAAATATTTTTAAGATTTACCCCCTGTATATTTGGAATAACAGGAACAGCTCCTGTTGCAATGACAAGCACGTCATAAGAAACATTAAAATCTTCATTTGTTTCAAGATTTTTTATTACAACATTTTTTTCTTCCGTATTAACCTTTATGCATCTGTGTTTTGTGAAAATATTAATATTTTGTTTTTTGAAATCCTCAGGAGTCCGTAATATGAGTGTTTGGGGATTTTGTATTATATTTTCGATAAAATACGGCAGACCGCAGGCTGAATATGAAATTATATCTTCTTGTGTATAAAGTTCTATTAATATATCAGGTCTTATGCGTCTTAATTTTGCCGCTGTTTTTGGGCCTGCTGCTCCGCCGCCTATTATCACTACTTTTTCACTCATATTATATTCCTTTCAATAATATTTTTTTAGAAACAAATTTAAATAACATTGCCGTTTCGGGTATTTTTGAATTTATATTGATGATTTCCCCTGTAGGGCGGACAAAGCCTTATCAAGTCATGTTTTTTGCTAGAATTTTAAAATGGCATGCAAACTCGGAAAATCAGTAAATTTTGAGATTTTTAAAGGTCATCTTAATAAGTTAGTTTCTGTTTGTTGTAAAATTAAATTAGAAACAATTAGGAGAACATAATAATGACAAACATAATTGAAGGAATGTTGACTGTTAAAAATGAGAAATTTTGTATTATTGCTTCTCGTTTTAATGAATTCATAGTATCAAAGCTAATATCAGGGGCTGTCGATGAGCTGAAAAGACATGGTGTAGCTGATGATAGCATTGATATAGTTTGGGTTCCGGGGGCATTTGAAATTCCTTTGGCTGCGAAAAAAGCTGCAAAAACAAATAAGTATAATGCAATAATTGCTCTCGGTGCGGTTATAAAAGGGGCAACAGCTCATTATGATTATGTTTGCGCGGAAGTGTCAAAAGGTATTGCTTCTGTGGGACTTGAAACAGAAATTCCCGTTATTTTTGGAGTTTTAACTACCGATAATCTTGAACAGGCTATTGAAAGAGCAGGAACAAAATCCGGAAATAAAGGAGCAGATGCTGCTAAATCTTCAATTGAAATGGCTAATTTACTAAAAAAAATATAAAATGAATATTTATGCTATAATAAATTTATCAGGTAAAAGGAGGTATAAACGTGGGTTATAAAATACTTGATAAAATAGAGTTATGCCCAAATCAGTATGAATTAAAAATAGATGCTCCTTATGTTACAAGAAATGCACAGGCAGGGCAGTTTATTATATTTAGAGTTGAAGAACAGGGAGAACGTGTTCCTATTACTATTGCTGATATTGATAGAGAAAAAGGCATATTAACGGTTGTATTTATGGCTGTAGGTTATACAACAAAAAAACTTGCAATGCTTGAAATAGGTGATGAAATATTAGATGTAGCAGGTCCCTTAGGCA
Source organism: Candidatus Gastranaerophilales bacterium (assembly GCA_905234915.1). Lineage (GTDB taxonomy): Bacteria > Cyanobacteriota > Vampirovibrionia > Gastranaerophilales > Gastranaerophilaceae > Avigastranaerophilus. Next base: position 1,633 of record CAJOJP010000057.1, on the reverse strand, counting down.
GACCTACCGAAATAAAAAAATACGGTACGGTTGTTTGTGTGGCAGGCGGTTATGGTGCTGCTCCATGTTATTTAATTTCAAAAGCTTTTCATGATGCCGGTAATAAAGTACACATGGTTATGGGGGCAAGAAACAAGAGTTTGCTATTCTGGCAGGATAAAATGGCTTCGGCATGTACACAGCTTCATATAGCAACAGATGACGGTAGTCTTGGACATAAAGGTTTTACAACCGAGGTTTTAGCTGAAATTATGGACAGTGAAAAAGTTGATTACGTTATTGCCGTTGGTCCTATGCCGATGATGAGAGCAGTTGCAAACCTTACAAAAGATAAAAAAATTAAAACAGAAGCAAGTATGAATCCTATTATGATTGACGGAACTGGTATGTGCGGTGCATGCAGAGTCACTGTAGGCGGTGAAGTAAAATTTGCCTGCATAGACGGACCTGATTTTGATGCTCATAAAATTGATTTTGATGAAGTTATTAACAGAACTAAAATATATAAAGATGAAGAAAGAAGAAGAAGCGAAAGCTGTAACCTTCTAAAAAAAGCTGATGCAGTTTTAAAATAAGGAGAAAAATATGGCTTCAATACCTGTTTGTCCTCTGTTAAGTGCGGGAAAAGACTTTAGTATGATGTGTTTACAGGATAGTTGTGCATGGTATATGAAAAATTATAAAACCTGTTCTATTTATCTTATAGCACACAATGCGGCATTGGACGTGAAAGAAAAGCAAGCTCAAGCACAAAAGGCATCTCAATAAAAGATGCCTTTTTTAATATAGAGTTTGTAATAAAAAAAGGCGGAATTTTAATAAATTCCGCAATAATTGCTACGTATAATAATAGTTATAATTCTTCTTGAAAAAACTCAACATAAGACCCATATTTTAAACTGTAACCACATGAACATTCTTCATTAGGCTCACAGCAATCAATGCCATTTTTATCACAAACTATTGTATTCATAGAAAAACACATCCCCTGTGGTCTATAGGATGTATAATATCCGTATCTGTTTGCTGCTCCATAATATCCATTAGTATAAAATTCTGCTCCGGTACCGTCACAATGACTTATTCCCCATGCAATTACGTCATCGTACAAATTTAAAATTGCTTCATCAGATAAATTATCAAGTTCTACATATTCCATTATTATTACCTTTCGTTATTTTAATTTTATTAATTTCCCGAACTCTAAAGCTTTATTTCTATCTTTAAATTTCATAAATCCCGAATACGGCGTAAATGTCAGCTCTTCAAAATATAATTTATTTTGATAAATCATCCAATCCACTCTTACAAAATTAAAATCTTTTGATAGTTCAATACTAAAATCAATCGATTGTTTAATATTGTAATCAATTTCAGAATTTATATTTTCTTCCGTAAAACAAAATGTATTTTTAAGAAGATTAAAATTTTTATCCCAAACACTTATGAAATTATCGTCATGAAATTTAATTATTATTTCAGGTACTGAATTAAAGCAAAAAACATTAATACGTACGGGAAGTTTATTTACATCATCTCTCATTAAAGGTTCAATTAAAATTTTAGGTTTTATATTACGGTAATTTAGCTCAAAACCGCCCCATAAGGAATAATCCTGTTCAAGCCAGCCTGT
>CAJOJP010000056.1 GCA_905234915.1 Candidatus Gastranaerophilales bacterium | reverse complement strand
TACACCTCCGGCAAATTTTTACCTATGGCATTTTTGAGCCGTTCCAGCGGATTACCTGCTACTTCGAGTTCGCTCGCTGACGCTCGACTCCACTCTACTTAAAATCCGCCCCACGGCGGTTCACCTATTTCATTTTTTCTGAAAAGATTAAATATATACGCCATTATTTTATCCTTATTACGTAGCAATTTAAAACATATTTTAAATTCATTAGCGTTATTACGCTAATATTAGCATGATAAATCTAATAATGTCAAACTTTTTTTAGAAGTATTTTGCTATGAATAGAAAGTAACATATAATATTAGACTATGAAGACTATTAATGAAGTAAAAATGCTTGCAGCAAAACAAGGACTGACTCTCACTTATGTTGCAAAATATCTTTCCGAAAAACTAAACAAAGAAATAACTCTTGATAATTTATCTAAAAAGCTTAGAGCAGATACTATCAGGTATTCTGATATGAAAATAATTGCACAGGCTTTAAACACAGAACTTATATTTAAAGAAACTAATTAATAAACTTTATATAAAAAAGACTGTTATTAAAAACAGTCTTTTTAAAAATATTAAATTTAGAATATTAACGTTTAGAGAATTGAAATCTTTTTCTTGCTCTCTTGCGGCCGTATTTTTTACGTTCTTTAACACGAGCATCTCTTGTTAATAAACCTTCTGATTTTAATACCGATTTGTATTCTTCACTAATTTTTAACAAAGCTCTTGAAATACCGTGTTTTATAGCTCCTGCTTGAGCAGTAACACCACCGCCTACAGCTTTTACTCTTACATCATATTTTTCTTGATTGTCAGTTAAAGCTAAAGGACGATACACCATCATTTCGAGAGCAGCTCTGTTGCCAAAATATGCAGAAAAAGTTTTACCGTTAACGAAAACTCTGCCCTTACCTTTTACAAGCTTAACAACGGCAATTGCGGTTTTTCTTCTGCCTGTTGCCATAATTTCTTTATCTGCCATTATTTAGCCTCCGTTTCTTTATATGCAACGGGTTTTTGTGCTGCATGCGGATGCTCTGCCCCTGCATAAATTTTTAATTTATTAAACTGTTCATGACCTAATGTATTGTGAGGTAACATACCTTTTATAGCTTTTTCTAAAGCCAATCTTGAATCTTTTTCCATTAATTCTCTGAAAGATGCTGATTTTAAATGTCCCTGATATCCGGTATGATGATAATACATTTTATCAGTTTCTTTCTTTCCGGTTACTTGAATTTTTGATGAATTAATAATAATTACAAAATCACCTGTATCAACATTAGGCGTAAATTGGGGTTTATGCTTTCCTCTTAATAAATTAGCAGCTAATACTGCAAGCCTGCCGAGCGTCTGCCCCTCAGCATCCAGCAGATACCATTTCCTTTCTACTTCAAGAGGTTTAGCTGAATAAGTTTTCATTTTTTTTCTCCATTTATATCATTGTATATAACTTCAATTAATGTCAGTCCATCAGGACTTATGGTCGAACCTGCTTTTGTTTTATCCCGCTTTTCCAGAATTTCTTTCATCACTTCGGGCGGTGAATTTTTTCTTTCAAGCATTAGGAGAGTTCCGACGATTGCTCTAATCATATTGTACAAAAACCTGTCCGCAATAAAATCTAAATATATATAATCTCCTTTTTTTAGAGCTTCACATTTATACATATTGCATATTTTAGCAGGATTTGACGTTCTTACTTTTTTAAAGGAAGTAAAATCGTGTTCTCCCTTTAGATAATCAAGAGCTTTATTCATTCTCTCTATATCTAAAGGAAATCTCACTAATAAACAATTATAATCCCACGCGCTGCGCTGTTTTCTGTTTGCAATTACATATCTGTAATATCGAGCTTTTGCACACTTTTGTGCGTGAAACCTTTCGGGAACTTTTTTTAATTCTTTAACGCTTATATCTTTTGGCAATATACCGTTTAATGAATTAACGAACTTACACGGCTCAAGTTCAAGCTCTGTATCAAAATGAGCGCATTGCCCTTTAGCGTGAACTCCGGCATCGGTTCTTCCCGAAAAAATTGTTCTGGTTTTTGTTTTTGTCAATGTACTAAGTGCTTTTTCCAGTTCTCCCTGTATTGTTTTTATGTTGGAAGGGCTGTTAGGCATTTTATAGGGCTGTTTTTGGCTGCCCTGATATTCTGTTCCGATGTACTCTAAAACAATTAAGTATCTGTTCATCATCTTTGATTGTCTTTGATTTCCTTTTGCTTGCGCCTGTCGCTCGTTCAGTTTCTCCCATACTCACTTCGGCTCTTGCTAAGGGGGTTTCCCCAATACGGAAATCCGCTAGACTAATTGAATTAAAGCCATTTCGGAAGCATCTCCGCGACGGGGCGGCAAGTGGTATATTCTTGTATAACCGCCGTTTCTGTTTTCATATTGTTTACCGATTTCAGTAAATAATTTTCTTAAAACAGTCAGAGGAATTAATTTTTTTCCTTCTTCAAGTTTTTCAAAAACTTCACCTGATTCTCGATCTATAAATTTTGATGTTTCAACATCATAAATAAACTTTGCAGCTTGTCTTCTTGCGTGCAAATCACCTCTTTTTGCAAGAGTTATAATTTCTTCGGCATAAGGCTTCAGGGCTTTTGCTTTTGAAAGTGTTGTAGTGATTTCACCGTGCAGGAATAAAGAAGTAGCTAAAGAACGCAATAATGCTTTTCTTTGATCCTGAGGTCTGCCCAGTTTATTTCTTTGGCATTGGTGTCTCATTTTTATTATCCTTTATGCTTATAATATTTCTTCTAACTCTACACCTTCGGGGTTAGGCTGTAAATCCAAACCTACCTGGTGCAATTTTTCAATTACTTCATCAGATGATTTCTTACCGAAATTTTTAATACTCAATAAGTCATGCTCTGATTTTTTCAATAATTCCGGTAATGAATTAATGCTTGCCCGTTTTAAGCAATTATATGCCCTTACAGACAGTTCCAAATCTTCAATAGTAAGACTTGAAGAAGGTTCTTCATCACTTTCATCATCCGAAATAGCGGCTGAAGGCAATACAGCAGGCTGACCGGTTATTGAAGCTATTTGCATAAAATGTTCAATTAAAAGATTAGCTGCCTGACTTAATGCCGTACTTACATCTATACTGCCGTTTGACCATATTTCCAGAGTCAATTTATCATAGTCAATTACGTCACCGACACGAGTATTTTCCACATTGTAGCTTACTCTTTTTATCGGCATAAAAGAAGCATCAATCGGTAACAAATCAATCGGGATATTACCTTTATTTTCCTTGAATACATCAACAGTTCTATAACCTTTGCCTGTTTCAATAGTAATATCAGCAGAAATACTTCCGCCTTCGGATACAGTACAAATTAACCAATCCGGATTTACCACTTTTACACCTGCAGGAAGCTGTAAATCGCTTGCCAGAACAGGACCTGGTTTATCTGCTTCTAATTTTAAATGCTGAGGTTCTTTATCCGTTGTTTTTACGGTTAAGCCTTTTAAGTTCAGCATTATATCAATTGCATCTTCTACAATCCCCGGAATTGATGTGTATTCATGCGTAATACCTTCAATTCTGATGGAAGTAGCGGCTGCACCTTCTAAGGATGATAGTAAAACCCTTCTCAGTGCATTACCTATAGTCGTACCAAAACCTTTTTCCAGAGGTTCAACAACAAATTTACCATATTGCGCTCCGTCTGAACCGGTTGTGGTATTAATACATTTAATTTTCAATTCCATTATAATTATTTCTCCTAATCATGTTTTTACAAATACATGTTTTCGCTCTTGCCCTATTTACATTAGGACAGAACTTCACTACTTAGAATAATACTCAATTACCAGCTGTTCTTTAAGTTCCGGATCGAGTTCTTCTCTATCGGGGATTCTGTCAAAAGATAATTTTAAATTATCTCTGTCTATTGTAATCCACGCAGGAGCCAATGCCAAATCAATAGAACTTAACACTGTTTTAATAAACTCGGAACTGCCTGCTTTAAATGTGATAACATCACCCGGTTTTAAAAGATATGACGGAATATCAACTCTTTTACCGTTTACAAGTACATGAGCATGACCCACTATTTGTCTTGCCTGTCTTCTTGTTATTGCAAAACCTGTTCTAAAAAGCAAATTATCAAGTCTTGATTCTAATAACTGCAAAAGAACGGTACCTGTAACACCTTTTCTTCTGCTTGCTTCATGATAGTATCTTGCAAACTGTTTCTCGCTTAACAAATATGTCAAACGAATTTTTTGCTTTTCTTTTAAATGAATTGCATAATCTGAAAGTTTTTTTCTTACTGCACCATGCTGACCCGAAGCATTCTGTCTTAGTGAAGATACCAACTTTCTGTTAGATAAATCCGTAACACCGAAGTTACGATATAGTTTATTTGAGGGTCCTGTATATTTAGCCAATTTTGACTCCTTACATTTTTAAATTATACTCTGCGTTTCTTAGGCGGACGGCAACCGTTATGTGGAATCGGTGTAACATCCTTTATTAAAGTTATTTCCAAACCTGCTGCTTGAATTGCTCTTATTGCTGTTTCTCTGCCCGAGCCCGGACCTTTAATATATACTTCAACTTTTTTCATACCCTGATCTATTGATTGTTTTGCAACTTTTTCCGCTGCTGATTGAGCTGCAAAAGGTGTACCCTTTCTTGCTCCTTTAAAACCGCAGCCACCTGCTGATGCCCAAGCAACAGCATTACCCTGTGTATCGGTTGAAGTTACTATTGTATTATTGAAGGTTGACTGTATATGAACAACACCTTGCAATACATTCTTTTTTTCTTTCTTTTTTGTTTTTAGCTGTCTTGCCATTGTTTATATTACTCCTTCAATTATTTTTTGTTAGCTATCGGCCCTGTCTTTTTGCCGCGTCTGGTTCTTGCATTTGTTTTTGTTCTTTGTCCTCTTACGGGAAGCTTGCGTCTGTGGCGCATACCTCTGTAAGAATTAATTTCGCTTAATCTTTTTATGTTCAGTGATTCTTCTCTTCTCAAATCACCTTCAATTGTGTAGTGTGCAATTTCTTCTCTTAAACGTTTAATGTTATCATCCGTTAAATCGTCTGTTCTTAAATCTTCGGAAATATTGCACGCTTCAAGTATTTTTTTGCTTCTTGCAGGCCCTATACCGTATATATAGGTAAGTGCAATTATCATTCTCTTATTACGAGGTAAATCTACCCCCGCAAGTCTTGCCATAATTTCTCCTTTTATTTATTTGTTTAATTGTATTTCTTATTTATTATTTTTGAAATTTTGCTTCTTGAAATTCCTGTCGCTCGCGCCTATCACTCGATCGGCTTCACCTGTCCTCGCTTCGGCTCTCGCTAGGCGGGTTCCCCCGTACGGAATTTCGCTAACCCTGTCTTTGTTTGTGCTTGGGATTTTCGCATATAACCGCTACTCTTCCTTTTCTTTTAATAACTTTGCATTTATCACAAAGTGTTTTTACCGATGTTCTTACCTTCATATTTTTTTCCTTTATATTTTTATTATTTTAATCTGTATGTTATTCTGCCTCTGGTTAAATCATAGGGGGTCATTTCCACTTTTACTTTATCGCCCGGAAGTATTTTTATAAAATTCTTTCTTATTTTTCCGGATATATGCGCCAATATTTCATGTCCGTTTTCCAAACCCACCCTAAACATTGCATTTGGCAGTGATTCTATTATTGTTCCTTCAAATTCAATTACATCTTTTGACATATAAGTCCTCATTTTGTATTGAGTTTTTTTGCTTTATACACAAATACAACTCAATATTTTTATCTTACATGTTCAAGTTTTGAAATCAAGCTATTTTTTCTTTTTTTCATGTATTTTTATCCGTTTTCACCGCCCTTGTTTATCGATTGTTTTTTTAAACTTAAAAGTTATACAGTAATTTTGTCTTACTTGTAAATTCCGATAATAATTAGCTTTTGATTACATTATTAATTTATGTTAACACATTTAAAGTTTTATATTTTTAATTAAACAATTTTTAAACAGGAATTAATTTCTATAATTGTAACAATAGTGTAAATATAAATTTTAATATTATATATATGAAAATGCATCATGTTATAATTTATTCAAAATTATGGAGAACATTATGGAACCTTCAAAGGAAATTACTTCCGATAAATTTGCAAGTATCATAGCAAGAATTTTGGATGATAAACAGGCTAAAGATATCAAAATTTTGAATATTTCAAATATTTCGGTGCTCGCAGATTATTTTGTAATTTCCTCCTCCGAATCTTCTACGCATGTAAAAGCTCTTACAGGCTATGTAAGAGAAAAAATAAAAGATTTGTTTTCCAGAATACCGATAGGTGAAGAAAATGATGCAAAAAATCGCTGGAATTTACTTGATTACGGTGATGTAATTGTTCATGTACTGCATAAAGAAGAACGTGAAACCTATGCACTGGAACGTTTTTGGAATCACGCTTATTGTATGGACGAAAGCGAATGGAGAGAAAAATCTAAAGAATATACGGATTATAGGGATAATGGTAACTGACAAGAAAGGAATGAAAATGAAAAAACCTGTATTTAATTTATTATTAACGTTTATGTTGTTAATGTCTAATGTTGTTTTTGCCGCTGATATTTTTGATACCTTGGACGGTTTAACAACGGAACAGAAAAGACAAATGTCCAATATCTACAATAATTACAAAACCAAAAATAATGAACTTTTGAACCAGATTTTAAGTTATACCGATAAAATAGCAAAATTACAATCGGCTGCCGATAAAACACAAGAACAAATCGCTTTATTGACAGGTGCTTACGAAAAAAATATTTCTACATTAAAAAATCAGCAGGAAATTTTATCCAGAGAAACTGATGCTCTATATAAATTAATATTAACACGTTTGCAGTATAATCAGTATCAGTCGCTGCAATCAAATGCGCAAGAAGCTTTTAATGACTTCTTACAAAAATAAAAGGAGAATATAATGAAAAATTTATTAAAAAAGTTCGTTTTGACAGCTGCATTAATTTCTGTTTCTTCTATAAACGCTTTTGCTTCAATAAACTCGGCTTATGAAATTACTCCAAAAATAGACAGTTTAAGACAGCTTGGCAATTATAATTTAAACGGAATGATAAACAGAAGCGATTTAGTCGGCGAAAGACTCCAAAATTTTAATTTAATTACAGCTCAATATCAAAACAGTATTCTTGTTACTCAAGAATCCTTAAGCGGTATTGTTAGCCAAATTAGTATTTTAAATAATTCCTCCAATATATCCGATATGGAAAAAAATATGCAAATCAGAAAATTATTGAAAGAAGCTGATACTGCTTTATATAATATTGATTCCAAAACAGTTCAATATTTGTATTCAGTAAGAACAGTTATGCCGACTTTAACTTATCAAAAATATTCCAAAAGATTCAGAGAATTGTATAACAGCTTAAGAATATCGGACAGTAAGCTTATTTCAAAATAAATTTGCATATAAAGTTATAGTTTATTATAATTATTCTATGACACAAAATTATGATGAAATAATAAAAACAGCAGAGTTTTTTTTGAATAACGGAAGCTATGTTATTGCAATTAATACTCTTGACAAAATACAGGAGGCTGATAAAAGCATATTAACCAAAAAGTTTAATTTGCTCTCCGATATTGTAACGTCTTGCAGAAAAGCTAAGGATTATCAAGCCTCTTTACGCTGTTTTCTTGAAATGGAAAAAATCGCTCCGGATAATGAAAAAGTTCTTTTAAGTATCGCTCTTACTTATGAACAATTACAAAAAGAAGATATTGCCTTTTCTTATTACGAAAAAATCTTATCAATAAATAAAAGAAATTATGATGCCCTGATTCATATTGCAATACTTTTAATTTACAGAGGCGATTTGAAAAATGTATTAAGTTATATAGAAAAAGCAAAAAGAGCTAAGCCAAATCAATATAAAACAGCTTATGCTTATTATAAATTCTATGAAAAAGAAACTCGGTTTAAAGAAGCTATGCGTTATGCAAAAGAAATGCTTTCTTTAAAACCTGATAATGCTAATAATTATTACTATTGCGCGGATTGCAGCTATAATATTTTTGATTATGAAAAATCAATTGAATATTGCGATAAATATTTGTCAATTAATCCTGATAATCCCGATATTATTGCACTCAAAATTTTATGCATGAAAAAAACAGGAAAGATAGATGATATTACTCCTTTATTTGAAAAATTAATATCTGACTATCCTGAGTCTTATACTGCCGAAAAATTGTATTTAATGGATATATTACTTAATAAAGATTATGAAAAAGCTATGAAATACTACCTTGAGGTAGTTTCATGCAAAAAACTTAATGAAAATGTCAGAGTTTGTGAAAAAAAATACCTTGAATATGAGCAAAAAGCATGGCGCAGAGAAGATTTACAAAATAAAACCCTTCTTGTATATCAAGGTCCCTTCGGCTTCGGAGATTACCTTATGTTTTCAAGATATATTCCCATTCTTGAAAAAAAGGCAGGCAAGGTTCTTGTAGAAACGGGAAAGAATTTTTTTAATTTGTTTAAAAATAATTTTCACAATTCTAAAGTAATTCTTGATTCTCCTATGGGAATAAATTCTCAAGATTATGATTATTCTGTTTCTTCTATGGAGTTATTATATTCTATGAATATGAATTTTGATAATATTCCTAATTCAAAAGGGTGGTTAAACATATCTGAAAATAAAATAAATAAAGTTAAAGAAACAGATTTATTTAATACAAAAAAACGTAAAATAGGCTTGTTCTGGCGCGGCGGTGGCGGTTTAATGAAATACCGCAATATGGAAATAGAAAAACTGGTTCCGCTCTTTGAACTTGAAAATTGTCAATTTTATTCTCTTGATATAGAAGAAAAAGATAAAAAGATTTTAGATATTTTTGAAAAATATAATATCATTGATTGTTCTAAATACATAGATGATGCGGAAGATACGGGAGCCGTATTAAAAAATCTTGATATTTTTATCAGCGTTGATTCCTTCCCTCTTCACCTTTCAGGAGCTTTAAGCGTAAAAACATTTCTTGTCCTTCCTGTTTTGACCGAGTGGAGATGGTTCAAGGATACCGAAACTACTCTCTGGTACGATTCCGTAAAAATTTTCAGGCAGACAGAACAGGAAAATCTTGAGGTTATTATCAGTCGTATTAAGAATGAATTAGAAGTTTTATGAGCGTAAATTATGAAGAAATTTTTAATAAAGCTGAAGAATTTTTCAAACTGGGCGATTTTGATTCAGCGTTAAATGTTCTCGAAGAAATAAAAGAACAAAATCAAAAGGTATTAAATTTTAAATATGACCTGCTTTCAAAAATGGCTGAAGTATGCGAGAAAGCAGATGATATCTCAGCTTTACTCGTTTGTCTTCTTGAAATGGAGAAAATTACTCCGGAAAATGAAAATCTTTTGTTAAGTATAGCATTAAATTTAGAACATATTGATAAATTGCAAGAGGCTCTTTTATATTATCAAAAAATTTTAAACATAAATAAAAGAAATTATGATGCAATAATCCATATTGCTATTTTATTTATAAAGTCAAAAAAATATAACAGTGCTTTAAAATATATTGAACAGGCAAAAAGGATAAAACCAAACCAATACAAAACTGCCTATGCATATTTTAAAGTTTATGAAGGCATGTGTAAATTTAAAGAAGCACTTCGATTTGCCAAGGAAATGGTTTTATTAAAACCAAATGATTTAAACGGATATTATAATTGTGCAAGAACTTATTTTCATTTATTTGATTATAAAAAATCGCTTGAATATTGCGATAAATATTTGAATTTTAACCCTGATGACACGGATATTTTATGTTTAAAAGTCCAATGCCGGCAGCATTTAGATTTAACATGGGATATTTTTTCGGAACTTGAAAACTTAATAAATAAATATCCGGACTCTTACGTATTAAAAAAAACTTATGCCTCTGAAAAATTAAGAAACAAAAACTATGAAGGCGGTATGAAATATTACTTAAATATTATTTCACCTGAGGAAGTAAAAAAAGACAGAGGAAAAGTTGCGGAAAAATTTTGCGAATATTCTAAAAAACAGTGGCATAGAGAAGATGTTACAGGAAAAACCCTGCTTGTTTATCAAGGTGCTTTTGGTGCAGGTGATTACTTAATGTTTTCAAGGTATATTCACGAAGTAGAAAAAAGAGCCGCTAAAGTTATTATTGAAGCTGATGAAAATTTCTATGAACTGTTTAAATATAATTTTAAAAATTCTATTGTAATAAAAGAAACAAAAGAAGCAATTCCATCAAGTGACTATGATTACAGTGTATCAAGCATGGAATTATTTTATGCGGTAAATTTAGGCTTCGATAAGCTTTTATACCCTGAAGGCTGGCTTCAAGTTCCTACAAGTAATATAAAGGAAGCAGCAAAAACAGATATATTTGCAAAGGATAAAATTAATACCGGGATTTTTTGGCGTGGAAAAGGCGGATTAATGGGGTATAGAAGTATAGACTTTGAAAATTATATTCCTCTTTTTTCTCTATCGGACTTTAGATTTATCTCTTTTGATATAGAAGAAAAAGATGAAAAAACTATAGAATTAATGAATAAATATGAAATAAAAGATTGTTCAAAATATATTAAAAATTCATTTGATACAAGTGCATTTATGAAAAATCTTGATTTGTTTATTACTGTTGATTCTTTTCCAATGCATTTAGCAGGAAGTTTAGGTGTAAAAACATTTATGATTTTACCTGTTTTAGCAGAATGGCGTTGGTTTTATGATACAAAAAATACTCCCTGGTATAATTTCGTGAGAATTTTCAGACAAACAGAAAATGGCGGTATTGAAGAAGTAATACAAAATATTAAAAAGGAATTAACTACAGAACAAAAGTAATATTTTCACCAGCTATGTAATATTTCTTTTAATTCGGTTATATCACTCTGTAATTTTGCATTTTTTATTGCCGACTTTAATATATTTTTTGCTTCTCTTTTTTTACCTATTTTATATAGAAATTGAGCATAATCCTTTAAATAATCGGCATTAGAAGGAGCTAATCTTTTGGTAAACGAATAATTCGATATTGCATTTTCCGTATCATTAGTCAATTCACAGCATTTAGCCATATAATATCTGTATTTAGCCATTGTTATATTAAAATTGGCAGCTTCTCTATAATATATATAAGCATCCTTGTATTGTTCCGATTTATAATAACATTCTGCGATTTTAGCATAATATTCTTCGCAAAAAGGAGATATAGAGGCTGCTATTTTATATTGTTCAACAGCTTCTTCATATTTTTGTTGTTCCAAAAATATTGCAGCATTTAATGAATATGCATCGGCTATATTTTTATCAAGCTCCATTACTTTATTTATGAGTGATTGTGATTTTATAAAATCTTTTTTTGTATAATAAATCTTGCTCAGCAAAATATATGCCTGAATATATTTAGGATTTTCTTTTAATATTTTTTCACATATAATTCGCGCTTCGTCATATTTACCAAGTTTATAATAAAATCTTGCTGCCTGAAAATTGTACTCTAAAGATTGTTTATTTATCTTTAATGCTTCTGTAATTGTTTCTAAAGCCTTTTCCCACAAATTCAATTTAGCATAATATACTGCTTGAGCATAATATGCGAAATCATCTTTATTGGTTTCATTTTCTAATTTTTCAACCAGCTTGCCTGCCAGCCTGTTTTTATTATTTTCAGTCAAAATGAGTATTTTAAGTGCGTTTGTACGGATATTATCAGGATTTCTAAACAATATATAATCAGCAATTTTTTCTGCCAAATCATATTTTGAAGTTATATAATACATATATGCAAGAGCATAATTATATGCTTCATTTCCGTTATCCAAATTAATTGCTTTACAAAAACTTTCTTCAGCCTCCTTAAAAAATCCTTTAAGGGAAAAAGCAAGAGCTATTTTAAAATAATACTTTGCTTTTTTAGGATTTATTTTTATTGCATAAGAATAATATTTTATTGCATTTTCAAGATTTCCGTCCGAATATTCAATTTCAGCAAGCAGATAATATATTCTGTCATCTTCAGCATATTTTAAAAGTTTGTAAGCAAATTGTTTTGCATCTTCCTTTTTATCTTTTTCCAAAAGTCTGTTAGCGATTTCAATTCCGGGCAATATATTTTTTTCATCATAATTAAAGGATTTTTTAAAAAATTCATCTGCCGTATTTTTATTTCCGAGTTCGGAATGAGCAAGAGCAACAAAATAAAGTGCGCTGCTGTTTTTCAAACGTTTTGAATATTTATTAAAAGAAGTTATAATCCTGCCGTATTTACGGTTATAAACAAGTATAAAAAATAATTCAACAGCCGTTTCTTCCAGATTAAAACCTGAATTATAAAGTTCCGTAAGTATTTCTTCCGCTCTTTTATAATCTTTTGTAATTTTTAAAAGGTGCGCTAATTTATATTTTGTCTCATTATTTTCGTTATCTTTTTGCAGAATTTGCTCGTAAAAACTTATTGAACGATCGTAGCGGCATAATTTTGAATACAAAGAAGCAAGCTCGCTCATTATTTCGGTACTTTCATTATCAATTGCAAGTGCCTTATAAAAGTAATCAATAGACTGTTTATAATCACCGTGATTTTTATATTCAAAAGCCGTTTTTAAATATTCTGTTAACTCACTAACACCCATACAAATTATTATACAATAAAATTTATACAACAGAAAGTATATTTTGGTGCATAAAACTTGTAAAACTAATAATTATATCTTTGACAGAGAAATAAATATTCAAATCTCGATACTACACATCT
>CAJOJP010000055.1 GCA_905234915.1 Candidatus Gastranaerophilales bacterium | reverse complement strand
TGAAGATTTTTTCTTAAGACTGAATTTTTAATTAATTTGTTTATCGAAACTACAGCGGGGCGGGCACTGTTTGACGAACGAATGTGAGGAGTTTGCCCGCCACAGGTTGCAGTTAGCAAAATAGGTATGCAGTATCCGCATTATGTTTTAAATTTATTTTACACGTATAAAGACGATTATACATCATAATATATTTTGAAGTGTAAAAAAGATATAATTAACTAAAATAATTTTAAAAAAAGGCGGAATTATAATAAATTCCGCAATTGCTACGTATAATATAGTTTTTTATCTTTAATTTGTTCTTTGACATCTGGTATTACAACTTCTGCCGAAATAATCAGTACAGGCATCACCACTGATTAGCCAATTGCTCGCAGGATTACAAGCGGTACTAAAACTAACACCATAGAAGTCTTGCATATTTAAGCCATCAATATAATATGCATAATGAGTTACAAAACCGCCTCCACAATGACTGCAATCCCTTATACAATACCATTCGCCATACCAAACCGCAATTTTTTCTGATACTTCATAATATAATTCTTCAATTTCACTATCAGATAAATTTTCAACAATAGAATAATCAGTCATTTGCGAGCGGACAACGTCATTTTAGTGTCCGCGTGGCAATCCATTCTTTCACTGCTAGGAGTGTTAATGGCGCGACAGTCCAGCTGTTCATTTATTAAATTGTTTTCTATCGGCTGGATTGCTTCGCTGTCTTGGAATTGTTTTCGCTCAAGACTGTCGTTCCTTCCGCTACCGCTGTCGTCACTGCGTCTTTCGCAAACCGGCAAAGCCGTACACAATTCCGCCTCACTGCGTTCGTCCTCGCAATGACATTCGGGGATAATCTCTAGAACAGGCTTTAAGTATTCAGCACCGATTTTTTCTTTCACATAATCACGTACTTTGACTTTATCAGTGCAATTACGTATTAAATCAGTTATTCCATATAATTTTATGTACTGTATTTTTTGATTAAATGTTTTGCATTTTTTTTTATTGATTATTCCATTATGCATTTTAAAATCAAAACACAACGACAGATTTTCTCCTGTATTAAACTTAAATAACTTTGCTAAATATCTTGGATATTCGCTTTCTTCTAAATTCAACAAAAAATTATAATCCCACGGCGGATTACTAATTTTTTCTTTTTGTATAAACTTAAAAAAATTTTTCATTACAAATCTTTCAATAATTTTAATTAATTATACTTTACCACGGTACTTCGGGGAAGTCAAATTTATATTAACATTAAAATCTTAAAATGAATGACGAAACAAAAAAATTTTATAGTGCAGTTTCAAACGTAATATTTAAGGTTAGAGAAGCTAAAAACATAAAATATACTGAACTTTGTTATGCGAATGATATTCCGCAGTCAACATTTGATGATATAATGAACGCTAAAACCAAAGCTTCGTTTTATAATGTTGCAAAAGTAGTAAAAGGATTAGGAATGAATTTTGAAGAATTTGGAAAGTTACTGGATAAAGAATTACCAATAGATTTTTTAAATTAATAAAACTTTAATATAAATTCTAATAAAAAGTTATTTATAGTATCATTATTGCGATAAAGTTTAGCGGAATAATTTTATGAATATTTTGTTTGGAATATTAGGTATAGCCTCAATGCTGCTGATAGCATTTTTGATGTCGAATAACAGGCGGAAAATAAATTTAAAAACAGTATTAATGGGGCTGTTACTTCAATTTTTACTTGCGGTATTTATACTTAAAATTCCGTTCGGAAAAATGATTTTTGAATATATCGGCAGATTTATCGAGAAAATACTTGAATTTTCAAATGTCGGTGCTGATTTTGTTTTTGGTCCGCTAACGAATAGCCCTCAAATAATGCACGAAATATTCGGTGATAAATCCTTTATGTTTGCAATGAGTCTTATACCGCCTTTAATCTTTATGATGATACTTGTTAATATATTGTATTATTATGGAATTATGCAGCGATTTATTGCTGTTTTAGGAAAAATTGTAAATAAATTAATGGATGTATCAGGGGCCGAGGCACTTTCTAATGCCGCAAGTTCTTTTGTAGGTCAGGTTTCGGCGCAAATAATGATAAAACCGTATCTGCCTAATTTAACACGTTCTGAAATTATGGCATCAATGACGGGAAGTATGGCATGTTTATCGGGCGGAATAATAGCAGTATATGCAGGACTCGGAATACCGCCGCAATATATGCTTGCAGCCTGCATAATGGCGGCACCGGGAGCTTTAGCGGTTTCTAAAATTATATATCCCGAAACGCTTGAACCTCAAACAAAAAGTGATTTTAAAATTAAAAGAAAAAGAACAGACGTAAATCTTTTAGATGCAATATCAAAGGGCGCAACAGAAGGCATGAAAGTCGGCATAAATGTTATCGCAATTTTAATTGCTTTAATTGCTTTAATTGCTATGGTTGATTTCTTTTTAAGAAAATTTGGAATTTTTGCTCATAATCTCTTTAATATCAATTTATCTTTTATTGGAATTGATATTGAACATTTGTCGGTAAAAATGATTTTCGGCAAAATATTTTCCGTATTTGCATTTTTAATCGGAGTGCCGTTAGATGAAGTTTCTACAGTAGGCTCGTTTTTGGGAACAAAATTTATATTGAATGAAGCAATAGCTTTTACTGATTTAGCTGCAATAAAAGATATTATTTCCGACAAAAGTTTTATCATTGCAACATTTGCACTGTCAGGATTTGCAAATTTATCTTCTGTTGCCGTTCAAATATCTGGTATAGGTGAAATTGCCCCCAATCAAAGAAAAAATCTTGCACGTGTCGGTATAAAAGCTTTAATTGCGGGTACTTTAACTTCATATATTTCTGCCTGCATGGCTGCTATGCTTATATAAAAGAAAAAGACGAAATTTTCATTTCGCCTCGGAAAAACAAGTAACAATGTATAATATTAAGCAAAAATATTTAAACCGGTGAAAGGATTAGTATCAATAATTTCTATATCGCTTCCATCTTCATCTTCATTTTGATTCATATAGAAGGAAAAAGGATTAGCTCCGCGTCTGTCTTTATTTAAACTTGAAGTTTCACTTACATTTGATGAGGCTTGAACAGCTGATTCCATTAATGTTTTTTCCGTATTTTCAACGGGAACAACTATTTTATCAAGATTTCCTTTTGTAATAAATAAACTTTGAGCTGCAGCGGAATTAAGGTACTGAACATTTGCTGCAAAAGCACTGCTTAAAGTTACATCAAAATCAGTAGCCGCTTTAGCTGCTTGAATTGCAGTTTCGGTATTTGTTCTTGAACCGTATAAATCTGTTCCAAGGCTTACTCTGTTAAATTTTGATAAATCTAATTTTGATACATCAACAACAGCTTGGTTTTCAGGATTTAAAATTTTTTCCGTAACGCGTGTCAATGCTTGAGCATCAATAATTGAATTATTGTTAAATGTTCCTATATTTAATCCCATATTGTTTGCCTTTTAGCTCCGATCCTTTATGTTATTTATATCGGCTTTTTTTTTTTAATCTTTAGTTTTTTAATTGTTTTTTTAAATAATTCTTAATGTTTCTTAATAATGTTTTTTAATTAAAAATGGTAAAATTAAAAAAATGAGGGAAAATAAGCAAAAAAATAAAAGAACAATTAAATATGTTTAGTTTTAACAGAAAATTTGAAATAATAACAGAAATTATACTAATTGCGTTATGGTTTATTATTGGAGTTACAACAATGTTTCATCACGAACTGTGGGGTGATGAATTGCGTGCGTTTGAATTAACTCAAGAAAGTATATCTGATTTACTAAATTTTAATATAGTAAATCTGGACGGACATCCTGTATTATGGTATTTATTTCTTTATCCGTTTGCGAAATTAAATATATCCGTATTTTCTATGCAGATAATTTCTTTAGTTTTAGTTTTTGCGTCTGTTATTTTGTTATTTTTAAAATCAAAATTTAATTTGTTTTTAAAAATATTTATTTCTTTTAGTGCAGGTATGATTTATTTTCTTCCTATTATTGCAAGAAATTATGCCCTTGTTCCTCTTTTTATATTTATTCTTGCATGTATATATCCTAAAAGAATGGAGCGTCCTTTTTTATATTCGATTATATTGATATTGACTTCGCTGACTCATGTTTATACGTGGGGATTATGCTCTATCTGCGCAATAATTTTTTTATATGAAAAAATTATTGCATTTTTTAAATCAAAAAATAACAAAAAATTTGAATTGATTGTGCTTTTATTAATATTTATTTTATATACAAGTTTGATACTAAAATCTTCTTTTAACATTTTTTATAACAGCAGTTGGATATTGGAATCTAAGAGCAACTTATATCTGATAACAAATTTGCATGAAGTATTTAATAAATTATCAAACAGTATAAATCATTTTTTAGATTCCATAATTAATTCTTTCGGTTCAATGGGGTTATTCTTTAAAATATTTGCTGTTATATATTTTATATTACTGTTAAAAATAAACAAAAAAACAGCTTTAATATTGTTATTTTCATATTTATATTTTTTTATTATATGTTCATTTATTTATTTTGGAGGAATAGGTTATCAAAAAATATATTTACTATTTATATTTCTTATTTTCTCTTATTGGATTTCACTCTCTGACGCAAAAATTATTTCTTCACAAGCTTATAAACTATTATTGATATCATTTAACGTTATATATTTTATAATATTTTTTAATCCGTTTTTTTATGAATATATAAAAGATGATATTGAAAATAAATTTACAAATACAAAAGATATATGCAGTTATCTAAAACATCATGAAGTAAAAAACGATGAAGTCCTTTTATTAATTTCAAATGAATATGATTTTAGATTTTATAAAAATATTTATAAATTTAAAATAAATAATACTGATAATCGAATAAATGAAAACATAAATAATATTATCAAAAGTAACAAAAATATAAAATATATAATAATTTATGAGGAATTTTTAAAATATATAGATGTACCCTATGAATTTATTGAGGATGTATCGGTAAAACAATGTAAAATAATAAAACCTGTTTACCCTATAGGGATAAATATGATATTAAAACTTAATAGAGAAAATTGATTTTATTTAATGTAAAATAAAACCGGCAGGTGTATTATGATTGAACGTTATTCCAGAAAAGAAATGAAAAATATATGGGAGCTTGAAAGTAAATTTAAGTATTATTTACAGGTTGAGCTTGCCGTCTGCAGAGCCTACAATAAACAAGGGAAAATCAGCGATACGGTTCTGAATGAAATTTTAAAAAAAGCGGATTTTTCTGTAAAAAGAATTGATGAAATTGAAAAAGAAGTACATCATGATTTAATTGCATTTTTAACTAATGTAAATGAAAATGTAGGTGAAAATTCAAGATATATCCACATGGGCTTGACCAGTTCAGATGTCATTGATACTGCCCTTGCACTTCAAATGCATGATTCCGGTCAAATAATTTTAAATGATATTGATATTTTACTTAAAACTCTCAGAGAAAAAGCCTCGGAACATAAAAATACGGTTTGCATAGGTCGTTCTCACGGAGTTCATGCTGAACCTATGACTTTTGGCATTAAAATTTGCGGTTGGATAGATGTTTTTGAAAGAGTTAAAAGAGGGTTTGAAAATGCTCTTAATGAAGCAGAAGTAGGACAAATTTCAGGACCTGTCGGAACATACAGCAATATAGACCCCGAAATTGAACAAATAGCATGTGAGTTGTTAAAACTTCGCCCCGCAAAATTTTCAACACAGATAATTGCTCGTGATATTCATGCCCGTTATATTCAAGCCGTTGCTTTGATAGCCTGCGCCGTTGAGCAGGCAGCTACAGAACTCAGGCATCTTCAAAGAACAGAAGTTTTAGAAGCAGAAGAAGGTTTTTCAAAAGAACAAAAAGGCTCATCTGCCATGCCTCATAAAAAAAATCCTATATCGGGAGAAAATTTATCCGGTTTAGCACGTGTTTTAAGAGCTAATTCAATTGCAGCAATGGAAAATATCGCACTCTGGCACGAAAGAGATATTTCTCACAGCAGCGTAGAACGAATAATTTTCCCCGATTCCTGTATTTTAATTGACTATATGTTGGATAGACTTAATACTTTAATTAAAAATCTTGTTGTACATAAATCAAATATGCTTAAAAATACCCGATTATTCGGCGGAATTGTTTATTCACAAAAAGTTTTGCTTAAACTATGTTCTAAAGGTCTTTTAAGAGAAACAGCCTATAAAATTGTTCAAAGAAATGCACTTGATGCTTTTGACAATAACGGAAATTTTAAACAAAATTTAGAAGCTGATTCTGAGGTTAAAAAATATTTAAATAAAAAGGAATTGGAAGATTGTTTCAAAACAGATGACTATTTAAAAAATATCGATACTATTTATAAACGATTTAATATTGATTAAAAATTTTTATAAAAAGGAAAATAAAATGAGTAATTTATATTTTGAATGTGCAAACGGAATTTCGGGAGATATGTCTGTGGCTGCTTTATTGGATTTGGGAGCAGATAAAAATAAACTTGAAAAAGCACTTAATTCACTTAATTTAAATAATGAATTTTCATACGAAATAAAAGATATTTTAGTTAATTCTATAAAAGCTGTTGATTTTAATGTTCTGTTAAAAAAAGCTGAAAACACAAAAGCTCAAAATAATTCTCAACATACCCATAACCATGAACACCGTAATATTGATGATATAAATGAAATAATTGATAAAGCGGATATAACAAATAATGCAAAACTGCTTGCAAAAAAAATATTTAATATAGTAGCGCAGGCAGAAGCAGAAGTTCATAAAAAAGATATAAAAGATGTACATTTTCATGAAATCGGCGCAATTGATTCAATTGCCGATATTATCGCATTTTCTGTACTTTTCGATGATTTAAATCCTTCAAAGGTTTATTTTAAAACTTTAACGGAAGGTACAGGCACTGTAAAATGCGCTCATGGGATAATGAATGTTCCTGTACCTGCTGTTTGTGAAATCGCGGCAAAATATAAACTGCCTTTAAAAATTACGGATAATGAAGGAGAAATGATTACTCCAACAGGTGCAGCAATTGCAGCAGCACTCTACAGCAGAGAAAAATTACCCGATAATATTATTATAAAAAAAATAGGATACGGCAGAGGAAAACGTCCTTATCCAAATCCTGTGCTGAGAGTAATTGAAATTGATGAATAAAAAAATAGGAATTATATTAACCGCCTCTATTTTATACGGAATAAGCATTCCTATTTCTAAAGTAATACTGCAAAACGCTGTACAGCCTGCTATGCTTGCAGCATTTACATACTTAGGAGCAGGTATGGGGCTTTGTATTTTAAATCTTTTTAATACACTTGTTTTAGGTAAAACTATAAATACTCCGTTAACAAAAAAAGAACTTCCTTATATAATTTCAATGGTTATTCTTGATATTTCGGCAATAATACTTTTAATGAACGGAATATCAAAAACAAACAGTGCCAATGCCTCATTACTTAGCAATTGTGAAATAGCTTCAACCTCAATTATTGCACTTATATTTTTTAAAGAATATATTTCAAAAAAACTTTGGATTGCTATTTTTCTTATAATTATGGCAGGTGTTATTTTAACTTTTGAAGGCAATGGAAGTATTAAATTTTCCATAGGTTCAATACTTGTCAGTGCGGCATATATATGCTGGGGTGCTGAAAACAATTGCACTAAAATGATTAGCAGTAAAAATACTCAGGAAATTACAATTATTAAAGGGATTTTCTCGGGTTTTGGAAGTCTTATAATCGCATTTTCAACAGGAGAACATTTACCTTCAATAATTTGGATGATTATTACTTTAGTTACCGGATTTCTGGCTTACGGATTAAGTGTTTCAATGTATATAAAATCTCAAAATTATATTGGAGCTGCTAAAACAGCGGCATATTTTTCATCTGCCCCGTTTTTTGGTGTATTTTTCAGTCTTTTATTTTTAGGCGAAATACCTGAGTTTAAATTCTATATATCTCTTATAATAATGCTTTTTGCCGCATTATTTATTTCAAAAGATTATAATTGATTTATTTAGCTGTTATATATTTTTCGCCTTTAACTTGCGAAATTACTCCGTCTAACTCCAGTTTAGTTAATATAACCATTAAATCATCAATTTTTAAATTTGTCTTTATAATTATTTCATCTAAAGATAAAGAATCTTTTTTTATTACGTCCAAAACAAGCTTCTCGGCTTCTGTATATAAGTCAACATTTGTTTTAGCAGATGATTTTTTCATTATCATCCAATTCATTGTATCCATTATATCCTGTGCACATGTTACCATTGATGCGCCGTTTTTTATGAGTTTATATATTCCCTGAGTATTAGGATTAGAAATTAATCCGGGCATGCACATAAGTTCTTTACCTTGTTCCAGCGCAAGATTTGCTGTTATCATGGCTCCCGATTTTAATGCTGCTTCCGCAACAAGCACACCGTTTGAAAGTCCTGATACAATTCTGTTTCTAATAGGAAAATGCCAGCTTATAGCATCGGCATCCATCCAATATTCCGTTAGTACTGCGCCATTTCCGTTTATTATATCGTTAAACAGCTTTGTATTTGATTTTGGATATAATTTGTCAAAACCGCCGCCTATTACGGCAATTGTTTTTATTCCATTATTTAAGGCGGTTTTATGTGCAACAGTATCAATACCTTCTGCTAACCCCGAAACTATACAAATATCCGTACCTTTAAATTCCGATAATATCTTTGCAAGAGAAACTTTTGCGTTTTCGCTTGCCCTTCTTGAGCCTACAACAGCAATTGTTCTTTCTAAATTACATTCCGAAATATTACCCAGCATAAATAAGCCTATAGGCGGATTATCAATAAATCGCAATGAATAAGGATATCTTTCATCTTCTTTGTGTATAAAATCGATTCCTCTTTTTTTTATATATTCTATAGACTGCTCCGGATTTATTTTTTGTTTTTCTTCAATAAAATCGTTTATTTGGCGTTCTGTAATTTTTTCAATTTCACGTAAATCGTATTTTTGAGCATGCCAAGCAAGTTCTATTGAACCGAAATAATCATACAAGATACTAACGAAGGCTGAACCAACCTTAGTTAAACGAGAAAATGCGCACCAATATTTATCATTAATTCCCATTAATTTCTAATTAAACATAACAGCCTGTTTTTTGCTGTAATTTTTCATATTGTGACTGATAATAAGCTGCAACGCGGCAAGCTAAATCTAATTTTTGATCTTCTGTATAAGGGTCGGTAGGTGTAAATATATCATCATTTTCAGTATCACTAACTTTTAAACAGGGGGCAGACGCGGCTTGTGCAAAACTTTGACTTCTAATCGGCTGACAATTTGATGTACGCATCGAAGAATTAATTGCTGGAATATTCATAAACAACACCCCTTATACATATATACCTTCACAAGACAATACTAGCATAATGCTGCACTAATTGCAATATGTAAAACCGGAGTATATTTTTATTTTTAGTATTAATTCAAATAAGTAATAAGAGAACCTAAAAAATATAACAATAAAATTCAAAAAAATATGCAAAAAAGAAAAGCTCCTAAAAAAGGAGCTTTTAGCTTGTTTATATTTAATTTATTCCACCAAAACCTGCTGAATTTCAACATCAGGCTTACCGAGAACTCTCACTAACTCTAATACCGATGCTTTCATCTGGCATTTTTGTGAGGTACCGTTAAAGAAATCGGTATAAAAACATCCCTCACAAACACAACCTCTTTTATAGCATTCTAAAGCCGTATTTGTCCATCTTCTGACAGCTATCGATTTACCCATATCTCTGCTTCTAAGCACTAGAAATTCCTCCTTGAAATTATCCCCGTAAAGGTTGTAAACCTCTACTTTTTTACCTGTAACTCTCATGTCGTGCTTTTATTACGACATTCCCTAACATCTGATAATATTATTATATTCACTTCGATTTTTATTTCAAGAAAAAATATTCAATTATTACATTATGATACAATTTTATTTATTGCATTTTATTAAGTATTATACAAAAATGTAGATTATATTAATAATATGTACTGTATAGGTTATTAATATATAAAAATCAAATACTAAAGTTTTAATTAAATATTTCGATAATAAATCATGTAATTATATAAAAAGAGGAGGTCTATATGGTCATCGGAGGTATAGGTGCAGGAGGTACTGCAGGCACAGGCGGAACTGGAAGTGTTTCTAATACATCAAGTATTACAATGACAAAACAAGAGCTGATAGCAGCAGCTGCTGCTCAAGGAATTACAATTCCCCAAAGCGAACTTACTAAAGAAACATATAACGAAACTGAAATAAAAAATATGATTTCCAGTTATTCTGATACAAGAGATACTGTTGCAACATTATTCTGTGTTACAAATAATGTTACTGCAGATGATGGAGAAGTGTGGAATATTACTCAGGCAAAAGATTATTTATTGAGTAAATATCCGGTAACAGGTACTGCTACATATCAAAACAGTTTTCAACAGTTTGAAGCAGATAAAAATCCTGAAATTCCCGCTTTAGAAGCAGCTTTAAACGGCGGTGCTCTTGAAGAATTGGCATCACATGGACTTTCAAGAAGTCAAATTGTAGATGCAATTCATCAGGCTTATCCTAATGCAGGTATAGAAAATGTACAAAACAGTGATAAATATAGTATTCCAAATGGACATGGTGCTCAAGCAAGCGGTGTATATAGCCTTTTTCGTTCTAAATTAACGCAGGTTACAGGTTCTACACCGGAAATTGCTCAGCTTGAAAAAGATATTACAAAATTTACAAATCAATTAAATCTAAATATTTCAAATATTAAGTCTTTAGATTCCCAAATTAAATCTTTAAAAGAAGCAATTACCGAAATTGTTGAAGAAGCGATAGCAGAGGTTGAAGATCTTGAAGAAGAAGGCAAACGGGAAGCGAAAAGTATTGTTATTGCAGAAGTTAATGCTTATGACGGAACTACACCTTATTCTTCATTTGAAAAAAGTCTTGAAGGCAAATTAAAGAATGTCAGTGATGTTTACGGTGATATAATTGCAAGCGCAGTAACCAAAATGACGCGTGCAGAATATATGTACACCTCAATTAATAATCTGGTTGGTTCAATAAGCAGTTTAAATGAGCAAAATACAGGTTTACGCAGTCAAATTGCAAATAAAGAAGCTGAATTGGCAATTAAACGTGCGGAACTGGCAAATCAGGGAGATAATGCCAATTTAATTGACCCGATAGGATTTAATCTTCAAGATAACGTAAGAATTGATTTCTTTATCGATCTTGATGGAGATGAAGCTTTATCGAATGAAACTGAATTCCTTGGAGCAGTGGGCGGCTGGGCAGAAATGACAGCTCTTGATAAAGATGCGGAAGGAACTGATGGTCATGGAACTGTTGATTATGATGAATTAGTTTCTGCATCAAATGGCGTTAATCTTTCTGATGGCAGAGAAGGCAAACTAAAAGCGGTTCAAACAGAACTTAATGCAGATGGTACGATAAAAGAACAAAAAATTGTTGATATATCAGAAATATTTTCTCAAGGTGATTCAATCAATTTAGACAGCTATAAAGCCAACGGTAATATATTTGCAACGAATAATGTTTTACAAGGAACTTTTGATGTTGTAAAAGACGGAACAACCCATACAAATGCAGGTTACCAAACATTAGATACTCTTGATTGGCTTGATAATAATTATAAATTCTCGGATAAAGAAAAAGGCATAGGAAGATTTGCCGAGGGTGAAATACAAGGAACAACAGACGAAGAAGAAATATTAGCTTCCAACTATTCGTTTAGTGATGTTGAAGATAAATTAACCCAAGGGTGGGCTGCTGTAGGCATTGACAGAAATGATATTGCACAAAAAATTCAAAAAGAATTTACTATAGAACAAAAAATGATAGCCGAAGATAAAGCAAAGGCATTTGGTACTACGGTAAAAGAAACAGGTTCCACCTGGGGAACATCAAGTACCAAGCCTGTCACTTATGATGAATTTAACCCGGATGAAGGCGAATGGAAAAATTTATTTGAAAATTTATATAATTCGCATAGTAAGAGTACACGACAATCAATCAGAAGTTCATTATTATCAAAGCTAAAAAACTCGAATTTCTCAGATTCTGATGTAGCAAGATGCCTGGCTCGTATTAATGAAGAAACTTGTAATAGCGCAATAAATCAATATACCGGCGGATTTGGAGCACTTCCCACTACAAAGTCAGAAATTATAAGTGAATTTGGCGAGTATAATAATGATATTAAAGATAATTTCTTGACTAATGACAAATATAAAGATAGAGATATTGAATATGAAGATTTAGCTTGGCCTGTATAGAAGTTTATCTTATGAAAAAAGAAACTGTTCCCGAAAAGGTACAGTTTCTTTTTTCATTTTTTATAGTATAATTATAATGTTTTTGAACTTTGACAATTTAATTTGGGGACGTTTTGGATTTGACGGGCGGATTGGTGTTTTCAGGCTGCGTGTTTCGGTGCTGTTCCGAATTACCAACAAGCAAAATAAATTAAACGCTAATAACGTTGTAAAAGCTGATTTCTCAAGAGTAAGAGCTCTTGCTGCCTAGGGCAGTTCAGCCATTATATCAGACCGGTGTGCCGTTTGATATAATGCCATTATGCACACTGCAATCCTAAAATGGAAGTATTAGGACTAAGTATTTCTTCCGAACCGTGCATCGGTTAATTCTGCTTTGATTAAGTCTTAGGAGTGGTTTCGAGCCATGACTTTATCGAGATTAACTGGCCTACACACGTAGAAGCAGGTTGATATCCCGTTCCGGACGAGAGTTCGAATCTCTCCGTCTCCAGATTTTGCTCTAAGACAAAGAGCTTTGACCTGAATATATAAATAATTAAAAAACAAGTAAAAAACAAAAAATAAAGTCCATTGCGAAGCACAATCTTTCTAAGGCAGGAAGGGGATATAAATAAGAAGCGC
>CAJOJP010000054.1 GCA_905234915.1 Candidatus Gastranaerophilales bacterium | reverse complement strand
ATATTTATTTCTCTGTCAAAGATATAATTATTAGTTTTACAAGTTTTATGCACCAAAATATACTTTCTGATGTATATTAACTTTAATAGTCTAATATGTATTTGAATTCGGACACTATTATTCTTATTTATTGTTAATTTATACTTGCTTAATTTTAAATTGAAAATATTTATTGAAAAAAAGAAAAAAATTTGGTATTTTATATATGAAGTTGTTTTGGAAGTTTTTTATTTATGAGCGAAATATATACTTTATATACAAGATCAAATTTTGACGGAATTATTAGTGCAGCTTTATTAAAAGAAATTGGTTTAATTAACGAAGTGAAATTTGTTCATCCAAAAGATGTACAGGATGGTAAAATTCCTTTGGATAAATATTCCATAACAGCAAGTCTGCCTTATAATCCCGGAGTGTATATGGCATTTGATCATCATTCAAGTGAGTTTATAAGAACAAAAAATATATATGATAACTATATAATAGAAATCGGAGCCCCTTCTTGCTCAAGAATCATATTTGAATACTTCGGCGGTGAGAATAAATTTTCATCAAATTTAAATAATTTAATAGATGCTGTTGATAAAGCGGATTGTGTAAACTTTTCACAGCAGGATATAATAAATCCTTCAGGTTGGATAATGTTGAACTTTATAACAGATCCGCGTACAGGGCTTGGTCGTTTTAAAAATTTTACAATTTCAAATTATAATCTTATGTTAAAGCTGGTAGATTTGTGTTCTCAAAAAAATATAGATGAAATTATCAGCGATTCTGATGTTCAAGAACGAATTAAACTTTACAATAATGAAAAAGAAAAATATATTGAACAAATAAAAAAATGTACAAAGCAGAAAAATTCTCTTTTTATAACAGATTTAAGATATGAAAATATAATTCACGTAGGTAACAGATTTATAATTTATGCATTATTTCCGGAATGCAGAATTTCTATTCATGAATTTTACGGTAAACAAAAGCAAAATACTGTTTTTGCGGTAGGAAAATCCATTTTGAACAGGGATTGTTATATTGATTTTGGAGCAATGCTATATGAATTATCAGGAGGCGGTCACATGAATGCTGCTACTTGTCAGGTTGATAATGATAAAGCTGATTATACCTTAAATGAAATTATTAACAGAATAAATATTCAAGAAAATATATACTAATAATTTACATTCTTGAAAATGCTTCAATATCTAATTCTCCCACTGTATCCGGAGTATAATATGCACTTGAAGCAATCATAGCTGCATTATCCGTACAATATTTCATTTGCGGAGCATAGATTTTATACCCTTTGTTTTTCAAATTAAAAAATTTACGCCTTATTTCAGAATTCGCAGCTACACCGCCTGCAAGAACTATTGTTTTTAAATTCATACTGTCAGCAGCTTTTTTTGTTTTTGTATATAATACAGAAGTAATATTTTCTTGAAAACTTGCAGCAATATCAGATATAGGAAGTTCTTTATTTTCTTTTTTCAATTTCTGAATTAATTGCAGTGCCGCTGTTTTCAAACCTGAAAAACTAAAATTATATTCATTTGAAAGTTTTGCCTGCGGAAGTTTAAAAGCATATGGGTTTCCTGTTTGAGCTGATTTATCAAGGTTTACTCCTCCCGGATAATCCAAGCCTATTAACCTTGCTACTTTATCGAAAGCTTCACCTGCTGCATCATCAATCGTTTCTCCAATTATAGTCTGTTTAAATTCATTTTTAACTTCAATTATTTGCGTATGTCCACCGGAAACAAGCAGTGCAATAAAAGGAGGTTCTAAATCGGAATCTAAAAAATTTGCACAAACATGTGCATTTAAATGATTAACCCCTATAAAAGGCTTATCATAGGCAATTGAAAGTGCTTTTCCCGCATTCATTCCCACGAGTAAAGACCCGATAAGTCCGGGACCGACAGTTGCTGCAAACGCGGTAATATCATCAGGCTTTAATCCTGACTGTTCAAATGCTTGTGATATAACAAGATTAATTGCTTCAAGATGCTCTCTTGCAGCAACTTCAGGAACAACACCACCAAACTCAATGTGTGTTTTGATTTGCGAAGCTACAACATTAGAAATCACTTCTCTGCCATTTTTTACAATTGCTGCTGCAGTTTCATCACAGCTTGACTCAATTGCAAAAATTATATTATCATATCCCGAATCTTTACCTATTAACACAGTCTTATTT
Source organism: Candidatus Gastranaerophilales bacterium (assembly GCA_905234915.1). Taxonomy (GTDB): domain Bacteria; phylum Cyanobacteriota; class Vampirovibrionia; order Gastranaerophilales; family Gastranaerophilaceae; genus Avigastranaerophilus. Next base: position 11,610 of record CAJOJP010000054.1, on the reverse strand, counting down.
GTTATAGGGGTTTTAAATTCTTTTACAAACATGGAAATTCCTTTAATATTACTTTAATTATAATATCACCAAATTAGCAGGTAACATGCAAATGAACACTAATCAGTGATTTTAAATTACGAATCTTAACAAAGAAAAATTGACTTGAAAGATATATTTTTTGTAATAGAATTAAAGAAAAGATATGAATTTGCGGTAGGCATGTCGCAATTTTAGTCTTAAAAATAATTAAAAGAAAAGGAGTAAACTATGCCTAAAATGAAAACTCATCGCAGCGGTGCCAAAAGATATAAAATTACCGCGGGCGGTAAAATTTTAAGAAGAAAAGCAGGTAAAGGTCACTTACTGCAACATAAATCAGGTTCAAGAAAAAGAAAACTTTCTTCTATGATAGAAATTTCTTCTACTCATAAAAAACTTATATTAAAAGAACTTCCTTATGCGAAGTGTTCCGGTTAGCGTTCCGGTCGGTTATTAAAAAAGAAGAAAGGAAATTGAACAATGAGAGTTAAACGTGGTAATGTTTTAAGAAAAAGACATAAAAAAATATTAAAATTAGCTAAAGGTTTTAGAGGCGCAAGAAGCAGAATATTTAAGGTCGCAAATACTGCTGTAATGAAAAAACTTAAATATCAGTACAGAGATAGACGCAATCTTAAAAGAAATATGAGAAGACTTTGGATCGTTAGAATTAATGCGGCCGCAAGACAGTATGGTCTGAGTTATTCTAAGTTTATGAATGCTCTTAAAAAATCAGATATTACAATTAATAGAAAAATGCTTGCAGACTTAGCTGTTAATGAACCTGAAGCATTTTCTGTTATTGTTGATTCAATTAAATAATTAATAAAATTAAATAAAAATTAAATAAAACAGTTTCTGAAAATATAGAAGCTGTTTTATTTATATAGCTTAGTATAACAGCCTCTTGCCGCATTAACCGCAAACTATGCTCGCTTACACGCTTGCTTGTGCTGTGGTATCTTAATAAGGAATCTAAAATGAAAGTTGAAATCAGAGAAACAGGACCAATGCCTGTAAATACTTATATTTTAAAAGATGAAAATTCTAAAGAAGCCGTTATTATAGATGTCGGCGGAGATTTTGAAAATATAAAACAAAAACTTGATGCCGAAAAATATACCGTTAAATATATTTTAAACACTCATGGTCACTTTGACCACGTCTTAGGTGAACCGTATATTCAAAAAAATTATCCCCAAATCCCTATTTATATGAGTAAAGATGATTTACCTCATATTATAAATATGAAAGAAGAAATGAATTTTTTTGATATGACATCTACTGTTGAGTCTTTAAAATTAGATAGTTTTATAGATGAAAATTCCCAATTATTTATAGGTAAATATAAAATTCAAGTTTTAGCTACACCGGGGCATTCTAAAGGCTCTTTGAGCTTTTATACGGATGGTAAACTTTTTTCGGGCGATACAATTTTCTCCCGATCAATAGGCAGAACTGATTTTTATGACGGAGATTTTGATGCTATTATTAATTCAATAATGACCAAGCTTACAGTTCTGCCTGATGATACCATTGTTTTTCCGGGGCATGGCTTATCTACAACCATAAGAAATGAAAAACTTTTTAATACATATTTAACCTAAAAAATGTGAATGATGAAAGAGAACAAGTTAAGTAATTAAAGATTACATTGTTAGATAATTTTGAAGACCTTTTATAACTTCATTACTTATTAGGGAAAAAAACTCTCCAAGATTTTCGGCTAATATTAGATTTAATTCGTTCATAAATATCCTCTTTATATATCCGACACTATTATTATCGGCATTTTTATTTTTTTCTTTAGTTTTTGATTACATTCTTTCATTATTTTTTTACAAAATTGTTACAAATTTGTATTAAAATCAAAGTACTATTCTTGCGGAAAAGCTGAATTTATTTTATTGCAGCATTTCTTTGAATGCATATAAGAAGAAATATTTATATTTAACGATTTACTATCCTACAAAAAATGTATTTCTTTCATATATACCGTCAAAGTTGAATTATTTTTTACACCAAAAGAATGATAATAAAAAATGCTAAATATGATAACTTAAATGTACGTAAAATGTTTACAACATAGGAAGGAAAAATATGCAAATAGGGAAAATCAGTTTACATACTGCAAAGGCCGCAGAGCAGACAGCATCGCAAAACAATAATTCTCAAGCTAAACCTGTAACAAATCCGTTTGGTGTCAGCTTTAAAGGTAATGTTATTCAAGCCGATGTATTCCAGAGCACTGCTCAAAAAGCATCTTCCGGTATTGTCGAAAAAGGCAAACTTTTTGGAAGTGCTGTTGTAAGCGGTATTAATAATTTTAATGAAGCATTTAAATCAAGAATGAATTCTATTGTATCTTTTGGCAAAAAAGTTACAACAAATGTATTTGATACTATTGAAAAAATAGGTAATACCGAAATTAAATTGGATATGGAAGGTATTAAAAATAAATTATTCCCTGATAGAAAATATAGTGTAAAAAATCTGACAAATAGACCGGTAGATGAATTAAAAACAATGTGGGCAGATTTAAATCAGGAACAGGCAAAAGCTGTATGATTAAGTAAAAGGAGATATAATTATTATGGATAATAATAAAAAAATTAAAAATATTATACAGGCATTAGGCGAACACAAAGACAGCCAAGCTGCTATTGAATTGTTAACCGAATTCGGAACAAACTCGCCGGATGACGAAATTAGAGAACTGACAGCACAAACTCTTATAAGAAAAAATACTCATGAATCTTTAAGGGTAGTTCTTATTTCTCAAGGAAAAGGAATTAATGATTTAAGTGCAAGAGTAGCTATGGCATCTATTAATGAACTTTTATCTTTGAAAGATAAAACCGAGGCAGTAAAAATTCTTGATGATACAATTAAAATGCACTCTAATGAAGATGTAAAAAATACAGCACGTTCAGTCAGAGCTTTAATGACATTTTCCTCATAAAACAGTTTTAATATTCCATTCTCAAAAATATTTTTCCTGTAAATACACTCACTATAATTAACATTAAATCTACTAACATATGCACCCTGTAAAAAACGGGTGTTTTTTATTAATCAATCATTTCTTCAAGTGCTGCAATCTTCATTTTATTAATATCGGGTTTTTTTCCTGTCCAAATTTCAAACGCTTTTGCACCTTGATAAATAAGCATATCTAAACCTTGAATTGTTCTTAATCCGTTCTTTTTAGCCAATTTTATAAGTTTTGTTTTTAAAGGATTATAAACAATATCATAAACACAGGAATCCGGTTTCATTGTTTTTAATATTTTTTCGCTTACGAAGGCTTTGTTTGGCGAATTACTTTTCATTCCAACAGGAGTCGTATTTACAAGCATTTTATAATTTTCAAGCGAATACATATTTTCAATTTGAATACAATTTATTTTAACTTCCGGAAAATTTTTTCTTAAATTATCTGCCATATCTGAAGCATTTATAATATTTCTCACATAAAAATCGATATTACCGGCTTTTAATAACGATAACCCTGCCCCGACAGCCCTTGCGGCCCCTCCGGCACCGAAAACCGCAATTGATTCTCCTTGCAGTTCATTTTTTAAATCAGCCGGAATTGCCTCTAAAAATCCGTAAACATCTGTATTATATCCGCTCAAAGAATAATCATCATTGATTTTTATTGTATTTGCGCTTCCTGCAACATTTGCAATGTTATCTACATTTGAAAGAAAAAGAGTTATAGGTACTTTTAGCGGAATTGTTACGTTAAAGCCTTTAAATCCTCGTGAACGCAGATATTTTACACGTGAAATTAAATCCTCCTGTTTTGTTTCCAAAAGTTCATAACTTCCTTCAATTCCTGTTGATTTTAATGCCGCCTCCTGAATTACTTTTGACATTGAATGTGACAGGGGATATCCTATTAATCCAAATTTATAAGACATTATTCTTCTTCCAATTCTTTTGAAAATGTACATTTTTTATTGCTGCATACCAGCTTTTGTTCTTTTTTGGTAATTTTTTTTACAAGAATATTTCCGCATTCCGGACATTGTTCATTAACAGGCTCATTCCATGATACAAAATCGCAATTCGGATATTTATTACATCCGAAAAATATTTTTCCGAATTTTGATTTTTTATAAACAATTTCACCGGTGCCGCATTTAGGACACTTTACACCTGTTGATTTAATTACGCGTTTTCTATGTTTGCATTCTTCGTTTGTACATTCAAGATAAGGCCCGTATGGACCATTTTTTTGAATCATCGGAGAATTACATTTTTCACATTTTTCATCGGTTTCTTTGGGAGTTTCCTGAACAGTACCGTCTTTATTTAACGGCAGCATTGTTTTGCATTCAGGATATTTACTGCAACCTAAAAACTGGCTTCCGAACCGGCTTGTTCTCACTACCATTTTACTGCCACAGTTAGGGCAAACCGTATCAGATTCTATTAAAACTCTTGTCATATTTTGTTTAGCATTAGCAACGGTTTCAATAAAAGGAGTATAAAAATCTTTTATAACATCATTCCATACCAATTTGTTTTCAGCTATTTCATCAAGTTTTGTTTCCATATTCGCCGTAAATTTATAATTCATAATATCTTTGAAATGTTCAACAAGCTGTTTACAAATAGTCATACCCAAAGCAGTAGGCGCAAGTGCTTTTTCAATTTTTTCTACATAATTCCTCTGTTGAATTTTAGAAATAATCGGTGCATAGGTACTGGGGCGGCCTATTCCGTGTTCTTCCAATGCTTTAACCAGCGAAGCTTCGGTAAACCTAGGCGGAGGACTAGTAAAATGCTGTTTTGGGTCAACCGACTTTAATTTTAAATTGTCACCTTCTTTTAATTCAGGGATTTTAGATAAATCTTCTTTTTCATCTTCATCTGTATATAGTTTTAAATAACCGTCAAAAGTTATTTTACTTACACCGGCTTTAAATAAGCAGTCACCTGCTTCGATATCAACAGTAGTATTTTTAACAGAGGCATTTTCCATTTGTGAAGCCATAAATTTTGACCATATAAGTTTATACAGCTGATATTGTTCATTAGATAAGTATTGCTTGATACTGTCGGGAGTTCTATCCACATAAGAAGGTCTTATTGCTTCATGGGCATCCTGTACGTTTTTGGACTTTTTTACATAATTGTTCGGGGTTTTAGGGTAGTATTCTTCACCATAATTATTAATAATAAACTCTTTTGCCGCTGCCTGAGCATCATCGGATACTCGAACAGAATCTGTTCTCATATAAGTAATTAAACCGACCGGACCGTCTGAACCTATATCAATACCTTCGTATAATTTTTGAGCAATCTGCATTGTCTTAGAAACACCATAACCAAGCTTATTACTTGCGGCGCGCTGCAAGGTCGAAGTTATAAAAGGAGCAGTAGGTTTTCTCTGTGTATTTCTTGTTGTTATTTTTGATACTGTATATTTTCTGCCATTTTCATTAAGATAATCAACAATTTTGTTTGCTTCTTCTTCATTTTTTATATCTGCTTTTTCATTTTTATATTTTGAAAGTTCAGCCGTAAATTTTGATTTATCTTTTGATAAATCAGCACTTATAGTCCAATATTCGACAGGAGTAAAAGCCTTAATTTCTTCTTCTCGTTCACAAATCATTTTAAGTGCAACACTTTGAACACGTCCTGCACTGAGATGATAGTTTTTCATTTTTTCCCATAATACGGGACTTATTTTATATCCTACCAGTCTGTCTAAAATTTGTCTTGTTTGCTGTGCCTTTACCCTGTTCATATCTATTTCGCGAGGATGTTCAACCGCATATTTTACCGCTTTAGGAGTTATTTCATTAAATTCAATTCTTTGTACTTTGCTCTCAGGTACATTAATAACTTCATTTACGTGCCATGCAATAGCTTCTCCTTCACGATCAGGATCTGAAGCCAGATATACTTTATCGGCTTTTTTTGCCATGTCGCTTAATTTCTTTACTACAGCCTTTTTTTCCGGAATAACTTCAAATGTAGGTATAAAATCATGCTCTACATCAAATCCGAGAACCTTGGGCGGAAAATCTCTGATATGTCCGTAGCTTGCTTCTATATCATAACTGTTTCCTAAAATTTTTTTTATTGTTTTTGATTTTGCCGGTGACTCAACAATTACAAGTATTTGTTCTTTCTTCTTTGCCATATTTCTTGCTGATATATTTCCTATTTATTCAAAAATTATTCCATTATAACTTTGATAATATTACCATTAAATCATTAATATTCAATCCTTAAAATTTTTCTGATGCAGATTTATCATTTTACTTTACGAATCGTTACATATAACACACTTTTAAGGTTAATCACATATTTCTTTGATAAAATATGGTAGTTAAACAAAAATGCAGGATATTAAATATATAAATGAGCAGTAAAAAGAAAAAAACAAATCCTTTTTTTATGTTTATTAAGGTTATGTTTATAATGATGTTTGCGGTATGTCTTGCATTATATGTCGCATTAAAGGCATATTTAAAGGATTTACCGCCTATTCCGCAATTGACGGATTATTCAAGGAATATAGTTACTCAGGTATATTCTTCGGATGAACATTTGATAAAAACGTTCCAGACTTTCAAATACGAAGAAGTATCAATAAAAGATATTCCGCGTTATTTAAAAGATGCAATAATATCCACTGAAGATAAAAACTTTTATATTCACGATGGTTACGATTTGTTTGGAATAGCAAGAAGTATTATTGTTAATATAATGAATAAAAGGACGAGTCAGGGTGCAAGTACAATTACCCAGCAATTAGCAAGAATTTTATTTCTGTCAAACGAAAAAACATTAACAAGAAAGATAAAAGAAATTCAAATTGCCGCACGAATAGAAAAAACAATATCAAAAGATCAAATACTTGAAATGTATTTAAATAACGTATATTTAGGCTCAGGTTCTTACGGCGTCGGGGCTGCTGCATCAACATATTTTAATAAAGAACTTTCACAATTGACTCTGGCTGAATGCGCGCTTATTGCCGGACTGCCTCAAGCTCCTTCCTTATATTCGCCTTATAAAGATATAAAAAAAGCTGAAAGAAGAAGAAATAAAGTTCTTAAAAGAATGTATATAATGAAAAATATTACAAAAGAACAATATGATAAAGCATTAAAAGAACCAATTAAATTAAGCAAAAAACAGGGACTTAATAATACAAATATAGCTCCTTATTTCATAGATTATGTACTTAGGGAGCTTGATGAATTAGGATTTGATGAAAATGAAATTTCACGCGGGGGATACAAGATTATAACTACGCTTGATTATAAATCCCAAATTGCAGCAAATGAAGCTATCGAAAAAAATATGGCGGCATGGAATATGAAAAAAGTAAAACAGCAGGCTGCCTTATTCTCCTTCTCTCCTACAACAGGTGCAATAATTGCATACTGCGGCGGGAAAGACTATGCAAAATCGCAGTACGATCGTGTAACTCAAGCAATTAGACCACCGGGATCTGCATTTAAACCGATTATATACACTGCTGCTATTCATAAAGGCTGGAGTCCGAATGATATTATTGAAGATACACCTGTTACAGTCGGTAATTGGACTCCTAAAAATTATGGTGCGAAATATAGAGGACTTATTCCATTATACAAAGCACTTGCGGTTTCTTCAAATGTTGCTTCGGTTAAACTTATTACGGATATCGGTATTGCTCCTGTTATAGATATGGCAAGAGTTCTTGGTATTACAACACCTCTTAATTACGATTATACAATATCCTTAGGCTCTAATGGAGTAAGATTATATGACATGGTAGTTGTATATGGAAATTTCGCAAATGGTGGCTACAGAGTTAAACCTTATGCTATAGAAAGAATTGAAACCCAGAGAGGAAAAGTTATATATAAAGCAGGCAGGACAAAAATAAGCAAAGTATTGGATAATGAAACAGCCGGAATTATGACTGCAATGCTCAAAAAGGTTATTAAATCAGGAACCGGCAGAGGGGCTGATATAGGTAAGCCTATGGGCGGTAAAACAGGCACAACAAATGATAATAAGGATGCTTGGTTTATCGGTTATACTCCTGATATAGTTACAGGTGTTTTCGTAGGTAATGACGATAATACAAGTACCGGATTAACAGGCGGTACTTTACCTGCACGCATTTGGAAAGATATGATGAAAACAGCTACGGAAAAATACGGTAATACCGATTTTGACTATCCAGAATATGAATTTAGAGAAGAAATAATTCCTAATTATTATGATAATGAAGCCCCGGAAGATATGGAAAGCAATGAGTCTTATCCCGTTGATAACAATAAAAAAGATATAATAAGATTAGAATTGCCAATAGTAATTAAATCACCTGAAAAAAACAGAGAAAAAGAAGATACTGACAGTTTTAATACAATTCCGGTAAAAATTCCGTTTGATGTAAAAAATTTACGCAAAGAAAAAACAGAAAATAAAGATAATAAAGGAGTTATCCCGCTGCCGGAATATCAATAATCTAAATTAAGTTTAGGAATTTTCATTTTTAAAATTTCTTGCAGATTAATACTGTTGAGTATTTCTGTAAATAATTCATCGGTTTTAAAAATTTTATCTTTAAAATAACGAATTGTTCCAAGTATTTTTACATTGCCGTATTTTTCCAAAACGGATATAAATGTAGTTATTTCACTATTCTTAGATTGAAGCGGAAATTTATTAATTATAATACCGATAATATCCAAACCGGATTTATTAGCCGTATTCAGTTCATTAAGCAGAGTATTTAAAGTATCATTAGAAGGAGTAACAATAAAAATAACAGGAATTTTAAGTAATAAAGGTATATGAATATTAAATAAATTTTCTTTTAAAGGTGTTAATAGCCCGCCTGTTCCTTCAACAAGCAATACATCCGTATTTTTAGCAAGTATATTATAATCATTTATAATATCGTCAATATTTATTACTACTCTTTCAATTTCGGCAGCAGCAGCCGGAGTACAATTCGAGGTTAATAAATAAGTTGCATGAGTAGTAATATTATAATCAAGTTTTGCAGCAAAATCCAAATCAGGTGAAACAAGGTAATTTCCTTTATCAATTGCACCTGTCTGGACAGGTTTATAAATACCCGTTCGATAGCCTAAAGACTGCATTACAGCCGCAATTCCCGAGACAATTATTGTTTTACCGCTGCCTTGATTAATTCCCGTAAAAAATATACTCATAATGCAATTATAACAAAGCGTTAATTCATTTCTACATACATACGGAGTAAATAAATATTATCATTTTTATGTTAGTATAAAATAATGGAATTTGTTTCAAAACACAATATTATAGACATTTTAAACGATAATGGCATTAATGAACGGTTATTCCGTTATGCTGATGAAATCAGGAAAAAATATGTCGGAGATGATGTTCATTTAAGAGGTTTAGTTGAATTTTCAAATATTTGTAAACGAACCTGCAAATATTGCGGTTTAAGATGTGAAAACAAAAAGCTTGAAAGGTATAGAATTGAACCGGCAGATATTGTTTCATACGCAAAAAATGCTGTTGAAAAAGGGTATAAAACAATAGTTTTGCAATCAGGAGAAGATGATTATTATTCTGTTGATAAAATGTGTAAAATAATATCAGAAATTAAAAAATATAATGTTGCTTTGACTTTAAGTATTGGTGAAAAAAGTTATGAAGAATATAAAGCATATAAAGATGCCGGTGCAGACAGATATTTATTAAGAATAGAAACAACCGATAAAAATTTATACGGACAAATGCATCCTAAAATGAATTTTGAAAATAGAATCAGGTGTTTAGAAAGTTTAAAAACTTTAGGCTTTGAAGTAGGTTCAGGTTGTCTTGTAGGGCTTCCAAATCAAACAATAGAATCGCTCGCAAATGATATTTTATTTTTTAAAGAAATTAAAGCTGATATGATTGGCATAGGACCTTTTATACCGCATCCGGATACTCCGTTGAAAGATGCTGAAAAAGGCAGCTTTGATTTAGCATTAAAAGTTATGGCAATAACAAGAATCTTGTTAAAAGATATAAATATACCGGCAACTACTGCTATGGAAACACTAAAACCTAACGGCAGAATTATTGCACTTCAATCCGGTGCTAATGTTGTTATGCCAAATGTTACAGCGACTGAATACAGAAAAAAATATGAAATATACCCTGATAAAATTTGCATAAACGAAAATCCGGACCAATGTTTAAATTGTATTTCCGCAAAGATTAAATCAATCGGAAGAACTATTTCGTCAGGTTACGGTTCGCATAAAATCGGTTAACCGACCGATAATTCTGGACTTAAATCTGTACAGCTGTTATAATTATCGCAGGAAAAAAATGAATTACAAGAAGAATAACTATGTTCAAATTAATCTATATATAATATTTATATTGATTATTACAGGTATTTTTATTTTTATATCAGGAAAAAATCCGAAATTAGAAAAATATAATAATTTACATAAAAATAATACAATTGAACAAAACAAGCATGAAGAAAAGAAAAATGAAGCTGTTCTCTCTTTTAACAGCTTAGATATTCCGTTTCATCCTAATTTACCGCCTTTTAAAAAATATAAGTATATATATATGTACACCATTGATGTACTTTCTTCTGCCCAAAATGTAGAAATTTTAATTCCTATTCCAAACAATGAAAAAGAAAAACAATATATATCAGATTTTATAATTACTCCGAAACCTTCTGCTTTTGTAAAAATAAAAGGAAACTTAACTGCAAAATATGAAATTCCGCAGCTAAATCAAGGTCAATATAATATTATTATAAGCGGAACGGCACAAGTTAGAACATATAACATAAAAACAGCAAAGAAACTAAATAAAAACATAAGTCCTGAAACAGATATTACAAAATATTTGCTTCCTGAAAAAGGTATTGAAAGCAATGATCCTTACATTGTACAAATAGCGAATAATATAACCGGTGTTAACCGGGAAGAAATAATAGAAAATGTTTATCGATATATTCAAGATAATATGTCATATAGAATAACAGATAACCTTTTAAGTGCAAAAAATGCACTTTTGCAAAAAACAGGAAAATGCGGTGAATATTCAGCAATAATGGTAGCTCTTCTCAGAGCAAAAAATATACCCGCACGTATAGCAATAGGTAATATTGCAAGGGAAAATAATTCTTCTCATAATTGGGTAGAAGTTTATTTCCCCGAATACGGCTGGGTAACTTACGATCCCACTGCTGCTCCTACTGTTATTAAAATACATGCTCCAAACGGGAAATTAATTAAAATAGAAAAACGCTATGATGTTTCTCATGATGATTTAAATTATATTCAGTCGGGAATAAATGTATTTTCACCTTATTTTTTTAGATATACAGACGAATATAAAGAAGCTACAGTAAGTATTAACCAAGATATTTCTATTGTAAAAATATTTTAATGTCTATTTAAATGTTTGTAATTTTTTCGCTTGACTCTTTTATTTTTTGTCTTTTTTATTTTAAAGATATTATACGAAAAGGAATTAATTAAGGACTTTTTAGCCGATACCGCTGAATTTTGGAACAGCTTTTTCGATACCTTTTCCTTCTGCTTCTTCGAT
>CAJOJP010000053.1 GCA_905234915.1 Candidatus Gastranaerophilales bacterium | reverse complement strand
ACAAATTAGATGTGTAGTATCGAGATTTGAATATTTATTTCTCTGTCAAAGATATAATTATTAGTTTTACAAGTTTTATACACCAAAATATACTTTCTGTTGTATATTAACTTTAATAGTCTAATATGTATTTGAACTATGACAATATATAACTAAAGAGAGAATTAATAAATCTAAACAGGAACGAAAATTGATACTGAGTTTACCCTTATGTCCGATTTGACTTTATAATCAAACGATATAATATAAAAAAGAAAAGTAAGATAAATGGAGTTTTTTATGAAAAATTTAATTATAAGTTTATTAATTCTTGTTATTCCAGTAAGTACATATTTATTTTTAAACAAAAATTCAATAGATTATACGGCTATGGCAAATGATAAAAATAATCCTTCTTTATTGATTTATACATCAACAATGTGTCTTGACTGTAAAAAAATGAAAGAAGTAATAAAAGAACTGGAAAGTTCTTATGCCGATAAAATAAATTTTATTTCAATAAATGCACTTGATAATAATAAAAAAATACAGGAATCAATAAAAAAGCATGAAGTAAAAGTTGTTCCGACTCTTGTATTTACGGATATTAACGGAGGTGAAACCGATAAAGTAGAAGGATATATTCCCAAAGAAGAACTTATAAACAAAATAGAGGAAGCAATAAATGAATAATTTATCGGAGGCTTTTTCAATATTTGCATCCGGTAGTGCTGCTATGATACCGGTTATGATATTAATATCATTTTTAGCCGGAATAATATCCTCCGCTTCTCCTTGCAGTTTAGGAATTTTACCCTTGATAATAGGATATGTCGGAGGATACTCTAAATCTGACAATAAGCGATTATTAATTCAAATGTTATTTTTTTCCTTAGGATTAGCCTCTGTATTAAGTATAATAGGTGTGGCGTGCGCGCTTTCGGGAAAAGCTTTTACTTCAATAGCAACTCCGCCCGTAATATTATTATTTGCCTCCGTAATAATAATACTCGGGTTAAATCTTCTCGGTGTACTTGATATTCACTTTCCTGCAATAGTAAAAAAAATACCTCAAAATAAAAATAACGGTCTGGTTATTTTTCCGTTTTTGATAGGAGCAATTTTTGCTTTAGCTTCAAGCCCTTGTGCATCACCTGTTTTAGTAAGTATAATGGCTTTTGCGGCTGTTTCTTCAAATATTTTATTTTCAATTGCATTATTATTCAGTTTTGCTATCGGTCAGTGTATTATTGTTATAATATTTGCTCTGTTTACCCAAAGTATTAAAAATGCCGGAAAAATTGCCGAATATTCCGAAATATTAATGAAGGTATTCGGACTATTGCTGATTGGAACGGGAATATTTATTTGGTATTCAATATTTTCCGGAATATAAGTTTTTTGAAAAATTACATATATAATTAAATTCTTTCTTTCAATTGAATACGCATTTCAAATTCATAAGGTTGATTGATTAATTAAATTATTTACTTTTTATTTATCACAAAATGGAATATATAGGATATTTAATCGCCGAAAATAACGAAGGGCAAATCTTTTTCAAGTGCATATTTCCTTAAAAATTCTGTTCGGTCTTTTACGGGTTTTGTTTCATTCTCGCCCTTTATTCTTTTTTTTAGAAATTCTATAGGATTTGATATTTTTTCATTATAATTTTCAGCATAGGCAAATACTGCCATAGGCGGCTTCGGGTTTGATATAAACATCTCGTTATATTCGCGTTTTCCTGTTCTTATATTTGAATTTATTGTTGAAAATGCTTCTATTATTTTTATTCTGATTTCTTCGGGTTCTATTTCCGCCATTGATTTATTTTCATTATCTTTTATAAATTTTATGTATTTTTTATCATCTAAATTTAGTGTTGTTTTTATTAAATTAGAGATATTAGTTCTGTCTTTTGTTCTTTCACCACCAAAAATATATCGATTTTTAAAATCCTTTATATGTTTTCCATGTCCTGAACCGGAATCTGTTTCACCACCGCCGTGGATGTATTTTGTATCGCAGTCAAGTAATATTCCTTGAGGTCTGTAAAACCTGAATTTGCTTTCAGGACGTTCCGCATAGCTTACCGATAATAATACCTCCGAATCAATCAGAGAGAAGGCATCAAATTTTACAAGCTGATTAGGATGTTCCAAACCGTGAGCAAAAAATTTGACATTACCTGTATTAACATCTTCTTCTGCACTTGTTTTAGTTTTTATTCCTTTTACGCTGCTTCCTTTTTCAAAACCGATATTTTCTAAATCTTCATTTGCAAGTTCATTGTATTTTATAATTACAAGACCGTCTTTATCCTTGTATATACCTTTTATATTTGTACTGCCGTCCGGATATACGTCTGTTATCGATTTTTCTATCGTGCTTGCCTTTGGAAATTTTGTTACGGGTAATAATGGCTGAGATTTTTTTAGTTCTTCTATATATTCTTTAATTTTTATTGCATAAAAATCGGCAGCTTCGCCATAACTTCTTGTAATTCCGTCAACCACGGATATTCTCTTTTCATTTTTTATATCGTGAAATTCATCGTTTACACCTTTTAAATCTGCATGAGTAAATATTAATGACATATCAAACATATTATCGTGTCTTAAATCGTAAGCAATTGATTGTTCTCTTTTTTGAAGTTCTTTTTTATTTCCTGCACGATTAACATATCCGAGCCATTCATGAGTTTTAATTAAAGTAAATAATTTTATTTCTTCCTCTTTTGTCAATTTAAATTTTTTTGAAATAAAGTAAGCATCAAAACTTGAATTATCACTATGCTCAATATCCGTAACTCCTTCTTTTTTCGTTATATCATGCATAAGTGATGCTAAAAGCATTATTTTTTTATCTGTATCATTCAAAGATTTATATTTCGAGTCTTTAACAATACCCTGCATTACTTTTAGCGAATGTTTAAAAATATCATATTGATGAGCTCCTGATGTATTATTCATGCCGGCCTGAATGCAGCCTATAGAAGGTCTTAACTCGGGAAGTATCCGAATTATTTCATTAAGCTCATGTTCTATTTTTTTATCGGAACATAATATACTGTTATTTTCCGAAAATTTGATTACATTGTTTCTTATATCTTCGATTGCAATCCTTGTAATAGGATTTTTTATTTGTTCTAATTTTTCTCTATTATTTAAATTAATAGGATAGCCGGTAAGTGAGTAACCTGTTCCTTCTTTTATTTTATAAGAGGCATTTTGATTTTTATAAATTTCAAAACCAAAATAATCATATATTTTTTGTTTTTCGGAATAAGGTAAATATTTTACTTTTTCTAAAATATCTTTTATAAAATCATTTTTATCATATTCAAGTTTTATATTAACTTTTTTAAATTCATCCTCCGTCATTTTTGAAAGAGTTAAAGCAAGTTCATTTATATTTTTATTAAATTTATTAATTTCGTCATTTTCAAGTGAAATAGTTTCAATACCTAAAGAATGAACTATAGCTGGAAGCAGTCTGCAATATTTTTCTTGATTGTCCGGAAGTAAAGGAAACATTTGCTTTATTTCACCGGATAAATTGAATAAATTATCATTAAAAGAAATTAAATCTTTTAATAGTCTTTTTTTTACCTTCTGAGGAATTTCATTTATATTTTGTTTATCAAAAATATCTATATATTTTACTGCTATCTGCCTATCTGTATCAGATAATCGGCTTATTTTCTCATTATCAAGTAATTTGTAAAATTTCTTTATTTTTTCATAAGAAACTTTATCGGAACTGCATATAATACAGGATGCCTGCTCTAAGGGAAGATTTTTATCATCAAGTATTTTTTTTACATTTTCATATTTTTCTGAGTTTGTTGTATGTTTTATTATTTCAGCAGCATTATATAAAAATTTTTCATTATTATTAAGTCTTTCATCAAACATAATTTTAATTGCAAGTTTTATTTGGTATTTATTTTTTGCTTCTTTTATTATGTAGTGAGCATAGTTCATAAAATTTTTGTTTGTGTAAAGATTTTCATCCGAACAAATATGTGCTGCGAGCTTTATTTGTTCGTCATTGTCTGCATTTTGTAATATTTCATAAGCACTGTATAAAAATTTTTTATTTTTATTTAATTTTTCATCAAATAAAATTTTAATTACGAATTTAATTTTTGCTTCAGTTTTGGCATTTTCTATTAAGCCTGAAGCATAAGGCATAAAATGCTCGTTTGCGTAAAGATTTTTATCAGAAAAAATTTGTTTTGTAAGTTTTATTTGTTCATCTGTTTCAGAGTTTTTAATTAGACCGGGAGCATATTTCATAAAAGTGTCATTTTTTGTTAAATGTTCATCTGATAATATTTCCTCCAGCAATTTAATTTCATTATCTGCCTTTTCTTCATTTAACGTATTATTCATTAAAAGAACTGAATTATAGATAAATGCTTCATTTCCATAAAGTCTTTTATCCGAAATAATTTTATTTAAAACAGCTGCCTGATTACTTTCTTTTACGGAACCGATTAAATTTGGTGCATTTTGAATAAAAACTTCATTTTGATTTAAATTTTCATCAAATAAAATTTTAGCCGTAAACTTTATTTGTTCTTCGTTTATTGAGTGATAGAGCAAATCGCCTGCTCTTGACATAAATTTTTCATTACTGTATAAATTTTCATCATTGAGGATTTGTTCTGCTAAATGCAGCTGGTCTTCATTATAAATTCCGCTGATTAATTTTCCTGCATTTTTCATAAAAACTTCATTTTTATACAGTTTTTCGTCAGCTGAAATTTTATCTAATAAATATGATAATAATTCTGCTTCTTTAGAAGTTCTTGTCCGCCTGAAAATATTTTCAACCGCATACATAAAATCTTTATTTCCGTATAAATGTTCATTTGAAAGTACTTTAATTGCATTTTTAACCGTAAGTTTATTTAGGAAGAAAGGAGTTATTGATTTTTTACAATGTATTCGCAGTAAACAAAATTTATCGATGTATTCTTTATGTAACTTTTCATATTCTTCATCAGTTAATTCATTTTGAGCATCCAAATCATGCTCAAAAGAGCTATTAGATTTAAAAGACATATTAACCTGTGCTCTGCCTATATTATCTGCAGCATCAAGCGAATTTGCCCGTATTTTATTTTTTTCATCGTTATTTTTATATTTTATTAAATCTTCTTTTTGTTTATTTCTTGCAGGAGGATTTAAATAAAAATTATTATTGATTTTCATTTTTTACACACATATTACTCTCATAATAAAAAACAAAAAAAATAAATTTGCGTTAATAATTATGAATTTATTATTTTTGTGTACTTTTATTTTTGTTTATGGCTTAATATCTTTATTAAAAGGAATAAAAAGGAATTAAATATGCAGGCAAGAAGGGCAGCAAGAGAATTAGCTTTAATTTTATTCTCACAGTTGGAGTTAATGCAAAATGCCGATAAATGCAATTTTCAAGATGTCGTTTTAAAATCGGTAAGAACTCTTACAAACAGTTCAATAGAAGATTTAAATGCCGTATCTAAAGAAATTTTGGCGGTAAAGGGTTTTATAAGTAATTATGAGGCAAATCATCCTAAAAATTTAAAAAGACCTATTGAAGTTTCCGATAAACCGGTAGAACTTCCGATGACCGATGAAATGCAGAAAAAATTAGATAAATTACTTGATATTGCTGAACGGACAATGCTTGCACTGGAAATAGCAGAAATGGCAGCTTTGGAAGAAAATTCGGACGTAAAAAATTATATTTGCAGTATAACGGAAAAATTTATAACAAACAAAAACGAAATTGATAAACAAATTCAAAGTCTTGCTCAAGGCTGGGATATTAACCGGCTTGTTAAAATGGATAAAGATATTTTGCGTATTTCTATATGTGAACTGTTGTATGTAAAAGAAGCTCCGATTAAAGTTGTTATTGATGAAGCCGTCGAGCTTGCAAAAAAATATTCAACCGAGGATTCTGCTTCTTTTGTAAACGGTATTCTTGCTAAAGTTATATTACAAAATAATTTGAAATAATCAGGGTATTCTATGTTTAATTTTTTTAAAAAAGATGCAAATGAAACTAAAATTCAGGAAGAAAATAAGAATTCTTTTTGGAAATTTTCATTTAATAATTTAAAAAAAACAATAGAAAATACAACACAAAATCTGGTGGAAAATGTTACTTCTGCAATCGAAGAAGAAGAAGAATTTACGGATTATGTACTTGATGATATGGAAGATCTTTTAATTAAAGCGGATTTAGGTGTAAATCTGGCGGCTTCTCTTACCGACAAATTAAGAAATCAGCCGAAAATTAAACCTTCAAGCGTAAAACAATTTTTAAAAGAAGAATTTACAAAGATTTTAAACGATGCAGGTTCTTGCGAATTGAAATTTAACCCTGACGGGTTATCCGTATATTTTATAACAGGTGTTAACGGAGCAGGAAAAACAACATTAATAGCTAAAATGGCAAATAATTTCAGAAGGTCGGGGAAAAAAGTTCTTTTAGCAGCAGGAGATACGTTTCGAGCTGCCGCCGAAGAACAGCTTGATATATGGGCTAAACGTGCAATGGTTGATATTGTAAGGAAAGATGGTATAGATTCTGCCGCTGTTGTTTTTGATGCAGTAAAAAAAGCACAAAAAGAAAATTATGATGTACTTTTAATAGATACAGCAGGAAGATTGCATAATAAACGAAATTTAATGGAAGAATTAAACAAAGTAAAATCAGTAATAGATAAATTGGCTCCCGGTTGCTTAATGGAAAGTATGCTTGTTTTAGATGCAACGACAGGACAAAACGGCTTAAATCAGGCTAAAATGTTTTCAGAAGCCGTAAATTTAACCTCTGCTGCTTTAACGAAGCTTGATGGCAGTGCTAAAGGCGGTATAATTATTTCTATTGCAAAGGAATTAAAAATTCCCGTTAAATTAATAGGTGTAGGCGAAAAAATTGATGATTTAAAATTATTTAACCCTGATGATTTTATAAATGCACTTTTTGACGGAAAGTAATTTCGCTCGGCTCGCATTCTAAACCTGATAAATTTGCTTAAAAAATAAAAAAGACATCGTTTGATGTCTTTTAAAATGCCTTGAGCCGGACTTGAACCGGCACCAGGGGTGAGCCTGATTGGATTTTAAGTCCAACGCGTCTACCACTTCCGCCACCAAGGCCTACAATTTATAATATAATATAAATTTATTTTATTGTCTATAGTTAAAAACAAATTTATTGTGCAAAATTTTATTTATATTTAACGGAAAACTTTGTTTAAATCTTTATTTAATATAAAATTATCATCTTTTAATTTTGAAAAATCTGTTTTTTGTAGTTCTTCAAATGCTACTATCGCCAAATTTTCTTTTATTTCCTTTGTTTTTGATATATTTGTTATCATTTTAGATTTATTATTATGTAAATAGTTAATTGCCTCCGAAATAAAATTAGTTCCAAAATGGTTTAGTTCATCATGCAACATATAATTATTAAAAAGCACAGGTGTTATGTTATTTAAATCAGCATATCTTACAGCTTTTTCATATTGGTATATTAATTGTCTTTTTGTTCTATATAAATTCTTTATCCATAAAATTTTATTTTGTATGCTAAATCTGTTTATTGAAATAAAATGATAATATAGCATCCTAAAAATGACCAATTTCTATGAACACCAAATTGATATTGAACATAATATGTATCCTCAGGACAAAGTGTAGCATTGCAAAACAAATTATAAAAAAAATAATATAAACCTAAAAAAATAAAAATATAAAAAGCAAAAATTAATATATTTATTTTTGAATAATTAAAAAATTCTTTCATGAGTTCTTATTGAACTCTATTATAATAATTCTTTAAAATTAAAGCAATAGAAAGTTGCAGATATAAAACAATAATGTTATAATATTAATGCTCTATACGGGTATTTATTTTGTTCCTACATCTTGATTAATAGGGAAAGATGACTCTAATAACAATGCAGTAAACTTGCCAAAGAGCAGGAAACGGATTTGTTAAGGCACTTACCCACCTGTGGAGCTTTCACAGGTAACAAAATCGTATCTGTATAGAGTTTATTATTCTTTATATTCTTTTAGAATTTCCATTAGTTCAATATATTCTTCCATTGTTTTTCCATAAGCTTCCGAATTGAGCGCGAGAGAGTATTCTTGCGAATCTAAAATTCCATCGTCACCTGCATATTTTTTAGAATTTCAGCTTGTGAAAGAATTATTTTGTTTGAACTTTCACATTTTTAAATTTTTATTGCCTTTTCAACATAAAAAACATGACCACCGGCTAAGCCGATAGTCATATTTTTCTAAATCAAATGAATTTTTAATTTATTCCTTTTTATTTATCATCAAGAGCAGCTACACCGGGTAAAATTTTACCTTCAATGAATTCTAAAGAAGCCCCGCCGCCTGTTGATACATGAGTAAAATCTTCGGTTTTAAAGAATTTTTTAGCTGCCGAAACGCTGTCGCCGCCGCCGATTACAGATACAGCTCCAGCTTTTGTTGCATCAACAACAGCTTGTAATACAGCTTTCGTTCCTTCTTCAAATTTAGGATTTTCAAATGCTCCGACAGGTCCATTCATTAGAATTGTTTTTGATGATTTCAAAACTTCCGCAAAAGCTTTTCTTGACTCAATTCCGGCATCTACACCTTCAAAACCTTCAGGAATTTCATTTATTTTAACAAATTTATTTGTTCCGTTACCGGAAAAATCATCAGTAGCTAAAACATCCGAAGCCATTACAAGGTTAACACCTTTTTCTTTTGCTTTCTTTTCAATGGCTCTTGCCACTTCTAACTGGTCATCTTCACAAATAGAATTACCGATTTTACCGCCGTTTGCTTTAATAAAAGTATAAGCCATACCGCCGCCGATTATCATATTATCTACTTTATCAAGAAGATTTTCCAAAACACCTATTTTGGAAGAAACTTTAGCTCCGCCGACAACAGCAGTAAAAGGTCTTACAGGATTATCAAGAGCCTGAGAAAGGCATCTTAATTCTTTTTCCATTAAAAGACCGGAAACTGCGGGTTTTAAAACTTTTGCAAGTTTTGCAGTTGAAGTATGATTTCTGTGTGCTGCACCAAATGCATCATTTACATAAAAATCTCCCAATTTTGCCAGTTCATTAGCAAAAGTCATATCATCATCTTTTGCTTCTTCGGCTTTATAAAATCTTATATTTTCCAATAATGCAATTTGTCCGTCCTTTAAAGAAGCAGTTATTTGGGGAGCTTTTTCCATATTAGGAATAAAAACAACTTCTTCGCCTAAAATTTTAGACATATATTTTGCAACAGGAGCTAATGAAAATTCCGGATTAACTTCACCTTTTGGTCTGCCTAAATGAGCCATTAGAATTATTTTAGCCCCTTTTTCTTTTAATAAATTAAGCGTTGGCAATATTGCCTGTATTCTTGTATCATCCGTAACATTTTTATCAGCATCCAAAGGAACATTGATATCAACCCTTACAAGAGCTTTTTTGCCTTTTATATCGGCTAAATCTTTAATTGATTTTTTCATTTCTGCCTCTCCTTTATATTTTGTAAGACTAAAAAACATAAATGATTATAACATAAAAAATATTTAACGCTAATTTGTTTGCCGATTCATAACATATTAGACAAAATATACAACAAAAAACGTATATTATGCTGTATAAAACTTGTAAAACTAATAATTATTTCTCTGTCAAAAATATAATTTATAAACCGGTACAAAATATTGTCTAAATGTTTTATTTGATGTATGTTAAGGTATGGTATAACATACAGGGGAGCAAATAAATGACTAAATATGAAAACATTATTGAAACAATAGGAAATACACCTCTTGTAAGAATAAATAAATTATCCAAAAGCAAAAATTTATATGCTAAAGTTGAATTTTTTAATCCGGCCGGATCTGTTAAAGACAGAGTTGCGCTGGCAATGATTGAAACTGCCGAGAAACAGGGATTAATCAATAAAAATACAACAATTATTGAGCCTACAAGCGGAAATACAGGTATCGGACTTGCTTTAATCAGTGCAATAAAAGGCTATAAAATTATTTTAACGATGCCTGAAACCATGAGTATAGAAAGAAGAAAACTTCTTTCCGCATACGGAGCAGAACTTGTTTTGACTGAGGGAGCAAAAGGAATGAAAGGGGCTATTGAAAAAGCAGAAGAATTGCATAAAGAAATTCAAAATTCTTTTATACCACAGCAATTTAAAAACCCCGCTAATCCTGAGAAGCACTATAATACTACAGCCAGAGAAATATGGAAAGATACGGAAGGCAAAATTGATATCTTTGTAGCTGGTGTAGGTACGGGCGGAACTGTATCAGGTGTCGGGAAATATTTGAAAGAACAAAATCCTGATATTCAAATTGCAGCGGTTGAACCTGAGGCAAGCCCTGTTTTGTCAAAAGGGACAGCCGGAGCACATAAAATTCAGGGAATAGGAGCAGGTTTTGTACCAGATACGTTTAATCGTCAGGTTGTAGATAAAATTATTACCGTCACAAATGAGGACGCAATTGAAACTGCAAGAAAGTCCGCAAAAAAAGAAGGAATGCTTATAGGAATTTCCTCCGGTGCAAGTCTTTATGCCGCAATAAATTTGGCTGACAAAAACCCTGATAAAACAGTTGTTGCACTTTTACCTGATACCGGAGAAAGATACTTAACAAGTGTGCTTTTTGATTCTTAAAGTCTTAAAATATAAATCCGCCTGCATTTGTAAGTATATTAGACCGGTTAAGTTAATATACGACAAAATAAATAGGCACATAACCTTTAAAAAATAAATTGATAATGTTATAATAATCTTGGTAAAAGGAGATAATAATGAAAACAGGTATGAAATTTTTTACAATAGCTTCTATTGCATTTATAATGGGATTAACAGCAGGAAATTATGCTGTATCTGATGTTCCGTCTAATTTTAAAGTTGCGGTAGTTGATGTACAAAAAGTTGTAGCTTCTTCTAATCAAGTTAAAGCACTTACAAAAGAACAGGCTGCTCAGCGCGAAAGTCTTGCTCAGTTTGTAAAAACAGCGAGCGATGCTATTAATAAAGAAACTGATACTAAAAAGAAAAAAGCTTTAGAGGATAAATACAATAAAGAATTTAAATTAAAACAAGAAAATATTACTAAAAATTATGAAACAAAATTGCTTGCAATTGATAAAAGTATTACGGCATTAATTAACTCAAATGCAAAAACAAACGGTTATAATCTTGTTCTTGCTAAAGGTATAGTTTTATCAGGCGGAACGGATATAACCGAGGAAATTTCAAAACAAGTAAAATAGTTGTTTCTTATATAATTTATTATAAGGATGTCCTAAAGGTCAAAATATAGTACAAATGTTAATTTTGACTTTTAGGGCATCATTTTGTTATTAAAAATTGAAAAAATTTAATGAAGTGGTACAATGCTATTTTGAAAGGGAGTTTATTTTATGCCTAAGAATATTCTATTTATCATCGATGATTTAGAATTAAAATATTTTGAATTTAATGATTTAATAACTGATTTTTGGCTGATAAAAGAATTTTTAAAAAGAGATAATAATGTTTCAATTGCTATTAAATCGGATTTATTTATAGAAAAAGCTCAAGGCTGTGTATTTTCAAGAACTTCATATTTGAAGAATGAAAATATTTTCTATAATAAAGAAACAACAAAACATATTATAAACGACTTTGATGTTGTATTTTTCCGCAGCGATCCTCCCGTTGATATTAATTATATTAATGCCTGTTACGTTTTTGATTATGTAAACAGATCAAAAACCATGCTTATTAATGATCCTTCTGAAATTCGCAATTTTAATGAAAAATTTCATATAAATTATTTTCCGGAATTTACACCTGAAAACATCGTAACAAGTAATTCAAACTTTATAACAAGATTTGTTGAAAAACATAAAGAGGCTATTCTTAAACCTTTAAATAAATGTTTTGGCTCAGAAGTCTATTACTTAAATTACGAAGACAAAAATCTTTTAACTATTATAAAAAATATGACAGAAGATGACAAAAGAGCAGTAATGGTTCAAGAATATTTGAACGAGGCTAAATTCGGAGATAAACGAGTTTTAATAATAGGTGATAAAGTAATGGAGGAATGTATTCAAAAATTACCCGCCGAACATAATTTTAAATTCGCCGAACACTCTGACCAATATTTTAGAAAAACATTATTAACTGATAATGAAAGAAAAATGGCTGAAAGTATTGCTCGAAAATTATCCAAAATAGGATTATATTTAGTCGGTATTGATGTTATTAATGAAAAAGCAATTGAAATTAATGTAACAAGTCCTTGTTATTTCATAAGAGAAATAAATAAAAATTACGGTATTTGTTTTGAAAATACAATAATGGCTCATCTTGAAACATTAATTGAAAATTATTTTGAAAGAATAAAGCCCTATGCTTTTAATAAATAACAATAAAGAAACAAAATTATATAAAGAAATGCTTGCCGAAATTTTTTATTCGGGATGTAAAAACAGCGAAAAAATCGGAGTAGAATCCGAAAAACTAATTGTTTATAAAAAAAATCTAAAAGCTATTGCCTATAAGGATATAGTTAAAGTTTTAAATTCTTTTGATGAAAATAAATGGAAAAAATTATACGAGGGTAATAATTTAATAGGTCTTGAAGGTAAAATCGGCAATATTACTTTAGAGCCGGGCAGCCAGATAGAAATAAGTCTTAAACCTTTTGAAAAACTTAAAGATATAACCGAGAATCTAATGCAGTTTTATTCCGATTTATCCGTTTATACCGAAAAAATAAATGCAATGGTTTTTGATTATGGTATTCAGCCTGTTTCAACTTATGAAAATATAAAAATAATTCCTAAAAAAAGATATGAATATATGACAAAATACCTGCCTTTAAAAGGAAGTGAGCCTTTTATAATGATGCGGGAAACAGCAGGCATTCAAGCTAATTTTGATTATAAAAGCGAACATGATGCAATTTCAAAACTTTCTCTGGCTTTAAAAATGAGTCCTTTTATAAGTGCAATTTATTCAAATTCCTCGTATAGAAACGGAAAATTAACGGAATTTAAATCAAACCGTGCCGAATCATGGTTAAAAGTAGATGAAGCAAGATGCGGTTATATAAGTAAAAAATTGTTTGATTCCCCTGAAAATTTTTCCTTTTCGGATTACATTGATATTCTTCTTGATATTCCTATGATTTTTGTAAACAGAAACGGCACTTATTTTGGTACAACACAAACCTTCAGAGAATTTATGAATAACGGTTTAATGGGCATGAAAGCTCAAATTAGCGATTGGGAAAATCATATAAGTCTTTATTTTCCTGATGTCAGATTAAAAAGTTATATTGAAATAAGAAATCATGATGCACAAAATGCCATAATGACTTTCAGTGTTCCCGCTTTTTGGAAAGGAATTATGTATAATCCTGATGCAATAAAGGAAATACAAAAAATTTTGTCTAAATATAAATATGAAGATTTTATTAATCTGAGAAAAGAAACTCCAAAATTTGGAATAAAAACCAGACTTGGGAAATTCTACATTATTGATTTAATAAAAGAATTTTTTGATATTTCTTTTGAAAGTTTAAAAGAAAATAAATCAGGAGAAGAAAAGTATCTTGAATGCGTATATGAATATATTACTTTAAAACGTGTTCCTGCCGATAATTTTAAAATATGAAGAAATATGAAGTAATAAAACCCTTTATTTACAAGGGTTTTTAATTTTTTATTAAAAAATTTAATCAAAACGGGCAATTATTTAATTTATATATACTTTATAAATATGTAGATAATAAATTATAAATCAAAAACAAAAAATAAAAAATAAACATAATACACACTGTTTACATATATATCATACTTACCTTATTTTACTACCTTACTAACACACTATAAATTGCAAAAGATTTCAGAGGAATTGATTATCAATTCCTTTTTTTTTATGCTTTTTTATTTTATAATAAATTCAGAATATTTATTTTGAGGCGATTATGAAAGAGAAACTTGAGCAAATTTTAAAAGATGCTGAAAAAGAGATTAATTGTGCGGCTAGCGTTCAGTGTCTGGAAAATGTTAAAATTAAATATTTAAGCAGAAAAGGTGAATTAAACACAATTAAGAAAAACTTAAAAGACCTTTCTGATGAGGATAAAAGAGTTATAGGCTCACTTGCAAACAACATTT
Source organism: Candidatus Gastranaerophilales bacterium (assembly GCA_905234915.1). GTDB lineage: Bacteria > Cyanobacteriota > Vampirovibrionia > Gastranaerophilales > Gastranaerophilaceae > Avigastranaerophilus. The sequence continues at coordinate 8,039 of CAJOJP010000053.1, read as the reverse complement.
CAAATCAATTGGAACAAATGCTGGAAGCAAAAAATGAGGAACTTTATAAAATTGAGCTTAACAAAAAATTGCTTGAAGAAAAGATTGATTTAACGCTTCCTTCTGATTATACACCGCAAGGAAAAGTTCATCCGTTAACGCAGACGATTAACGAGATAGTTGAAATTTTTCAAGGACTCGGATTTTCCGTTATGCCTTCTGAATATAGCCCTGAGGTTGAAACTGAATATATAAATTTTGATATGCTTAATTTCCCGCCGGAACACCCTGCTAAAGATATGCAGGATACTTTTTATACAAAAACAGCTCCGAATGTTATATTAAGAAGCCAAACTTCAGGTGCCCAGATAAGACAGATGCTTAATCAAAAACCTCCTGTAAGAGTTATTTCTCCCGGGCGTGTATATAGATGTGAAGCGGTTAGTGCAAGAAAAAACAATCTGTTTCACCAGATTGAAGGACTCCTTGTTGATAAAGATATTACCTTTGGAGATTTAAAAGGTATTTTAAACGAGTTTGTAAGAATTTATTTCGGTTCAGCCCGTCCTACCCGTTTTAGAGCAAGCTATTTCCCTTTTACCGAGCCGAGTGCGGAGGTTGATGTCCAATGCATTATGTGCGGCGGTAAAGGCTGCCGTACCTGCAGCGGTACAGGCTGGCTTGAAGTATTGGGTTCCGGCATGGTGCATGCTAATGTTTTAAAAAATGTTGGTATTGACCCTGAAATATATTCCGGATTTGCTTTTGGCATGGGAGTTGAAAGATTAACCATGTTAAAATATGCAATTAATGATATTCGATTATTCTTTAACAACGATATCAGGTTTTTGAGACAGTTTTAATTATGACTACGAAAAGAATAATACCTTGCCTGGATGTTAAAAACGGAGAAACCGTAAAAGGTGTGAATTTTGAAAATTTACGCTATGCGGGAAATCCTGTTGATTTGGCAAAAAAATATTCCGAGGAAGGTGCTGATGAACTTGTTTTTCTTGATATAACCGCAACTAATGAAGGAAGAAAAACAACTGCCAAAATGGTTGAAAAAGTCGCAAAACAAGTTTTTATACCATTTACTGTGGGCGGCGGCATTAAAACTGTTGAAGATATGAAAATTCTTTTATTGGCAGGGGCTGATAAAATTGCAATAAATTCAGCAGCGGTTAAAAATCCTGATTTAATAAATAAGGCAGCGGAATATTTTGGTTCACAGTGTATTGTTGCCGCAATTGATGCAAAAAAACTTGATGATGATTATTATGTATTTATAAATGCAGGCAGAATTAATACGGGAAAACGACTTAAAGATTGGGTATATGAAGTTCAAATGCGAGGTGCAGGCGAAATTCTGCTTACTTCAATGGATGCAGACGGAACTCAGAACGGTTTTGATATCCAAATGACAAAATTAGCAGCGCAAAACTCCAAAATTCCCGTTATTGCTTCAGGCGGGGCAGGGGCATATCCGGAACATTTTGTCGAGGTTTTTGATAAAGGTTTTGCAGATGCTGCTTTAGCTGCCTCAATATTTCATTATAATACTCTTTCTATTCCTGAATTAAAGTCATCTTTACTAAAACGCGGCATAGATATAAGGATTTAATTATGACTCAGACTGTAGCTTTTGATCCGGGAATTGGCGAATTATTTATTGATAGTAATACTTTTATTAATGAATTTTATTCCCGTTTAATGAATTTTTGCTCCGTTTCTCAAAAAAGAGCCTGCTTTAAAATGTATAATAACAAAATTTATAAAGTAATTGAAAATAATGTTGCTTTTTATCACGGTTGTCTTTTATGGGCTTATTATATAAAAAAACAAAATCTGTCTAACCCTAAAAATATTACGGGAAATACTTTTTTAAGCTTTACTCCGGAACAAATTGAAAAATATGATTTTTTAATTCAGGTTAATTTTATAGAAAATTATTTCGATTCTTATGAAAGAGATACAAATTATTACATTGGTAAAAAAATTGATATTCCTGAATTATGGAAAAAAACAGTTAAGCTATACAAAGAATTTTTGGAATTGAATAAGGGATTTGTTAATACAAGAACAACAAAAGATATAATATTACCTGATATACTTGATAATAAATCTTTTTCACAAGACATAGATAGCATAATAAAAAAAGCAATACAGGAGAAAAACTTAAATATTTTATTTTGTATAAAAATTTAGTATTATAAAAAGGAGAGAGTTATGGCAAAAGATTGCAGTTTTGATATTGTTTCGGAATTTGATAAACAAGAACTGGTTAATGCGGTAGATCAGGTAAAAAGAGAATTAAGCAGCCGTTTTGATTTAAAAGGTTCAAATTCCGATGTTATTTTAGACGGAGATAAATCAATTACAATAACAACAAGTGACGATATGAAACTTAGAAATATTGTTGATATTCTTCAATCTAAAATGGTAAAAAGAAATTTAAGCATAAAAATTTTAGATGCTCAGACGGTAGAAAACGCTTTAGGTGGAAATGTACGGCAGGTTTTTAATTTAAAAAAGGGGCTGAGTCAGGAATTAGCAAAAAAAATTACTGCCGATATAAAAAATACAAAATTAAAAGTACAAGCTTCCATTCAATGTGAACAGGTTCGTGTATCAGGTAAAGATAAAGATGATTTACAGGCTGTTATAAAAATGCTCAGAGAAAAAGAAGGCGAATATGATGTTCCGCTTCAGTTCCAAAATTACAGATAATTATAAATATTATTTGAATTTAATTTTAGCGGTTTGTTTTATAATAATTCCGCTCTGTTCTTATGCTCAAACTTATACTCAAAGTATAACCATTGAAAATATTCATAGCAGCAATAGGGAAGAAGCTCAAGTAGAAACCGATTTAAAAAATACAATACATGAAGAAATAAAAAAAGAAAATGTTTCAGATAATAAAGAACCTGAACGGGTAATTGTTATTTATGATACCCCTTTATCAAATCCTTATTTTCGTCCATACTATAATAAAGAAATAGTATATATAATTCAAAAACCCCCATCTTTAGGTACTCCTGTAAGCGGAAACTATTCATACCGCGGCAGTAATTTTAATTATAAAGGAAATGCTTATAATTATAAAGGCGGTTTATATTATGGTTCAAAAGGAAATCTTAATGTATCTTCGGTTTCTTCATCAAATAAAATTCAAAATAATTATGCCACTCCGCCTTATAATTACAGCAGTAATGAAAATAATTCAGGTATAAAGAAAACAATTAAATATTTTTAAAAGAAAGCAAATATAATATGCGTTTAGATAAATTTTTAAAGGTTTCCAGATTGATAAAAAGAAGAACTGTAGCAAATAAAGTTTCAGAGCAGGGCAGAATTTATGTTAATAATGTCATTGCAAAACCAGCTAAACAGCTGAAAGAAGGAGATATAATTACAATAGTTCAGGCAGATACCGAAATTAAAGTTAAAATTATACGCATACCCATAGGCAATATCTCTATTCAAGAAGCATCATCATTGTATGAAATCATAAAATAGACTTTTTTACTCGGGCAGCGAAATTCCGCCGTAATTTTTATATATTTTTTCTATTGGTAATGGAGTTTTTCTTCCTTGAATTTTTAAAGCAAAAGTATCGGCAATAAATTCCAACGGGTTTTTAGTATGATTTTTAGAAGGAAAATATTGTTCACATAATTCTTTTACTTCAGGTTTATCTATTTCTTTAAGAAATTCTTCTTTTTTTAAAATACTCTGCCAGAAGCCTTTCTTGTTTAATTTAAAATGATTACAATGTCCAAGTTCATGTGCAATGCAATATTGCATTTTCAAAATAGCAGAACGTTGAAAATAACCGGGGCTGTTTTCCCAAGCATTTTTTATTTGTTGATATCCGCTTCCGCGTTCAGAAAGACCGTTTAGCCATTTAGAAAGAGATATCTGTTCTTTTGTATCAGGAATAATATATTTCCCCGCAATACTTTGTTTATTTATATATATACTGTCATCTGCCACATTATATCTGCCTCTTACATTCTTTCCGCATTTGGCTATAGTATTTTCCTCCATAACAATAATTTTTTCCGGAAATGCTAATCTTCCTTTCATTTTATTGCTTACATTTGTACAAACTTCATTTATCATATTTGCTGTAAATAAGTCATTATCTGCCTCTAATTTTATCCCGAAATTATCAAGTGCAAATTTCTCGGCTTCTTTTATACTTTTGGCTTCTTTAAATTCAACTTGTTCCGCTAATTTCTTTAGTTGAACCGGTTTAACTGTTTTTAAGACAGCTGCTGCCATTAAGCCAATCATTCCCAGACATAATTCCGCATTTTTTTTTAAATAGGAATTTTGTATTTGTAATTTTTTATTATTAAAAGAATCCGCTAAATTTTCGGTAAACGCCGTTATATAAGGTCGATTTTTTTTATAATTTCCTGCTGATAAATTTTTTTTAATACCTGAAATAGAAGTTATAGTACTTAACATAAATTTTTCCGTTAATTTGCCTTTTGAAATATTATTCAAGTATAGTTATCGGCGGTTTATCTTCTGTTCCTACCTGAGATTTAAAATTTTTGGCAGCAACATATATACTGTTAAAACTCTGAACACCATCTAACATAATCTTCTCTCCTTTAAATTGCAATTAGACTTATAATCTATAAAAAACTTATTTAATTTTTAAATTGACAATAAAAGAAAATTTATTAAAAAAAAGTAACAAAAATAATCTAGGCTGACTAAAAAAAATAAAAGTATATGAATTGAATTTGCGTCTTTCAATCCATATACTTTTATTTTTTTTTGTATATTTATTTGTTGAATATCATATCAAATTATGTTCAAATGCTTTAAACAGCTTGTTTTGTCAAATTTAAGCATTTTACAACGGTATCAACAACATATTGCTGTTCTTCTTCGGTTATTTCGGGAAACATAGGAAGCGACAATACTAACTTTGTATCTTTCTCGGTAAATGGCAAATCATTTTCTTTGTATCCGAGTTCTTTATGTAATTTTTGCAAGTGTAAAGGAACAGGATAATATATCATAGCTCCTACACCATTTTCAGCTAAAAGCTTATGAACTTCATCTCTATTTTTTATTCTGATTGTATATTGATGATAAACGCAATATGAATTTTCAATTTCTTTTGGAGTTTGAATTTCAGTATATTTTTCAAACATTTTGTTATATCTGTATGCATTTTTTCTTCTTGCTTCATTCCACTCGTTAATATAGTTTAATTTAACTCTTAAAATAGCTGCTTGAATTTCATCGAGTCTTGAGTTAACACCTAACTCATCGTGATAATATCTTATTGCTCCGCCGTGATTTCTTAAAGCAAGTATTCTGTTATAAAGAGATTCATCGTTGCAGGTAATCATACCGCCATCACCCATACCGCCTAAATTTTTTGTGGGATAGAAGCTGAAGCAGCCGAAATCACCGAACGAACCGACCTTTTTTCCTTTATATTGCGCACCTATAGCCTGACAACAATCCTCAACAACTTTTAAATTATGACGTTTTGCAATATCCATAATTTTATCCATTTCGGCAGGCTGACCGTAAAGATGAACAGGAATAATTGCCTTAGTTTTAGGTGTAATTGCAGCTTCAATCAAATCTGCATTTATATTAAAAGTATCGGGATTAATATCAACAAATACGGGAGTTGCACCTGCAAGACCTATTGCACTTGCAGTTGCGACAAAAGTAAATGCGGTTGTTATAACTTCATCACCTCTGCCTATATTTAAAGCTCTCAGTGCAAGATGCAGAGCATCAGTCCCGGAGTTTAATCCTACCGAAAATTTTGTTCCGACGAAATCTGCAAATTCGGTTTGGAATGCTTTATTATGTTTTCCCAGAATATATGACCCGGAAGCCAATACTTCAAGCACTTCTTTTTCTATTTTTTTGCCGATTTTTGCATATTGTCTTTTTGAATCCAAAATAGGTATCATGATTATCTCCTTGATTATTATCTCTTTACTTTTAGTTTAACATACATAAAGAGTGTCTTTATAAAATCTTTATACCAGAGAGTCGGCAAGAGGAGTTAATATTACTCCATTCAAAGATTTATCGGTTTCTTTAAGTTTTAAAGATACTTTTTCCAGTTCCTCGCTCCATTGGAAGTAATCTGTTATAAATTGTTCGGCACGAGAAAAATCTTGTGATAATTGAACTTCTATAATTTCAGTGAGCATTTTTCTTGCAGCAGGTATCATTTTATCGATATTTATATCGATTATACCGTCATTATTGACTGATAAAGCTCCTTCTTTTATGAAAAAATATGCCTGCATTACCGTTCTTACCCTGTGAGCCTGCGATAATTTCGGTTTAGCTTTTAAAAAACAGTTTGCGCCGAAAGTCACAAGGATTTGTTTTTTTTCTTCTTCATTATATACACCTGCATTAACCAAACAATCCAATAATGCCAAAGACCCCATATCTGCTTTATTTTCTTCTATTATATTTTTATATTTTCCAAGAGCCTCCGTTCCTGATTTAGGGCCTAAAGAATGTACATTTTCATGTCCTATTGTAAACCAGTGGTCTGCTTCTGGGTTATAAAATTTATGTAAATCGGGATTTAAAGTTGCATTTAAACGCTTTTTTCGACGTTCAAGAGCTTCCGCCGAATTATTTGTTCTTACCTGTCTGTGATATACGTTTCTTCTTCCGCCGCCAATAGTCAAAGAAAGTTTATCGTTATTCGGCAGATTTTGGGCTATGGTAATTCCTCCGCGGTATGCTCCTTCATCACCTCTAAGCGTAACAATATCAACATCAGCCATTGTTTGCAAATTATTATCTTCTGATGAAATATTTTGTTCGTATCTTTCTTTTAACGGCATATTATCAGCCATTAAAGGCAAATATTTTTTTACTTTTAACAGGTCTTGTGTTCCTTTTTTATTTACGATACCCACTCTTGCTCCTAAAGAATCTTTTGAAACAGGTGTAATACCGTTTGTTTCAAGAAGAGCGCAAAGCTCATTATCCTCCATTACATAACCTGTCATTAAATCGGCATATTGCTCTCTTGAAAGAGTAAATTCCAATGGTGTATCCTGTAATGATGCCCATTTTTTATCTGCCTCAGCGTCAAGCATAGGATTATTTTCTCTCAATGCTTTTGCCTGTAATAATAAGTATTCGTTAAAATCTTTGTTTATAGAGGTTTTTGCTGCTGCTTCAAGTTCCTCTGCCATTATTGAAAATTCGGTTTTAAAAGCTTCAGTATAATCTATTGCTTGTAATTTACTGCCGTTTCTCCTTACAATTGTCCTTTGGTTTAATATATTTTTTACTTCCTCTTTTTCTCCGTTTTTAAGCATATTTTTTATAATAGAAATAAATTCTTCTTTTTTTAAATCGGAAGGATAAAATGCTTTTCCGTCAAGCACTTTTGCATTTTTTAGAAGGGTAACGTGATTAGATTCGGAGTCTATACCTATAATACCCAATTGAGCATCAAAAAGGATTTTTGTAAGCTCAGCTTCTTTATTTCCTTTTTTTATTTCTTCATTGAGATAGTTTTGAAACGGAATATTCAACTCATTATCCTGTTTCAAGTAAATTGAATTTACTTGATTTGCCGCTCTTACAAGATGTTTTAGAGCTTCTTTATCACCTTCGGATAAATTTTCAAATTCTGTTGAATTTTCATCAAGCATGGGTTTTCTTATTAAATAATCTTTATTTGTTCTTTTTTCAAGTTCTTCAAGTGATAAATTTAATTCAAAATTCATTTTAAAACTCCTTTATTAATAAGTATTTTAACAAATCATGAAAATTGTGCAAACAATTATGATATTGTGTAGTAGAGCGTCCGGTAAATAACTGTCATAGTTCAAATACATATTAGACTATTAAAGTTAATATACATCAGAAAGTATATTTTGGTGCATAAAACTTGTAAAACTAATATTTATTTTTCCGCCAAAGATGAAAAATATATAAATAATTAAAAATTCAGTCTTAAGAAAAAATCTTCAAAGCTGCTGCTACGTATTCTACTTTGCTAGCTTCAACCCAAAGCCGCTCGGATG
>CAJOJP010000052.1 GCA_905234915.1 Candidatus Gastranaerophilales bacterium | reverse complement strand
GCGAGTTACGGGCTTTCGGGTTGAATTTAGAATTTTAATAACTGAGGAAACAGACCGCCGTTTTTAATTCCTTTTGAAGTTAATACTTTCGCTAATTATGCAACATAATATATTGTTCGGTGTAAAAATACATAACTACCATTTTTTAAATAAATATACCACAAATAATATAAAAAAGTATATGGATTGAAAAACGTTGTACCGAACCAGATTAAACTAAAAACTTGCCGTTTTCGTATATAAGCTCATCATCAGCATATATTTTACCGCCATTTTTCATATTTTTAATTAAATCCCAGTGCAAACCTGAAACATTTTTACCGCCCGTATCCGGATAAGATGCTCCTGCTGCCATATGAATAGAACCGCCTATTTTTTCGTCAAATAAAATATTTCCGGTTACTTCCTGAATCATCTCATTAGTGCCGATAGCAATTTCACCAACAAACCTTGAGCCTTCATCGGTATCAAGCATGTTATTAAGGTATTCCTCGCCTTTTTCAGCTTTTGCTTCAATGATTTTACCGTTTTTTAAAGTTAAAAGAACCTTTTGTGCTTCATTTCCACGGTATATTTGAGGAAAATCAAAATATATCTGTCCTTGCGCGCTATCTTCTATCGGCGAAGTATAAACTTCTCCATCAGGGAAATTGCATTCTCCGGAGCAGCTTTTCCAAATTCTTCCCGAAACATTAAACGTAATATCTGTTTTTTCTCCTTCTATTCTTATTTTTGATTTTTTATTCAAAAATTCGGCAATTTTTTGCTGTTTTTCTCCTATTTCAACCCATTTTTCAACAGGATTATCCAAATGCAAATAACATGCTTTTATTAAAAAATCAGTGTAATCATCAAGCGACATATTAGCTTCTTGTGCCAGTGCATTAGTAGGAAAATCAGCAATTACCCAGTTTAAATCACCTGCTGCATAACGTTTTAACATTTTTTCAGTTAAGTGCTTCATTGTATTTGAACGCTTTGCCAGCTTCTTTGAATCAGCTTTTGCCATATTTTTTACGTTTAAAGGAGCCCCTATTGATATTAAATTTTTGGCTTTATCATATTCTAACTCGGTCATAGGGTCAATATACTCAAGCTGTTCATCATCAGCATTTTTTATATATAATTCGTTTAATCCTTCAACTCCCATTCTTACAACAGGAAAACCGCCTCTTAAAAGCACCTGTTTATATATTTCTTTGACAAGCGGCTGTGATTGGTAAGAATCAGTTCTTATTATAGTCAGTTCGCCTTTTTTTACTTTTACCGAATAATCAACCAGAACTTTTGCATATTTTTCCCAAAGACTATTACTCATTAAAACCTCTATTCTTCAAATGATTCACTCATACAACTATCTTTTCTAAGATATATACCTCTTTTAGTTGTCCTCAAAAATTCAACTATTCTAAGTATATTTTTATCTGCAGGAAATTCTTTTTCAAGATTATTAGCAACTTCAGATAATAAATATTTTCTTTCAACAATTAATTTAAAAGCTTTTCTTAAATTCTGCCTTTCTTCAGAAGAAAATCCACGGCGTCTAAGACCTATAATATTAGGTCCATGTATAATAGCAGGACATCCGCCTACTTTTGCGAAAGGCACAATATCCATTCTTGAAGCAGAAAAACCGGAAGTTATAACATATTCACCTATTCTTATATTTTGATGATAAACGCTCATTCCGCCTAAAAATGCACATTTACCAACGTGAACATGCCCTCCTATGGTTGCCAGATTAGCAAAAATAGCTTCATCTTCTACAACACAATTATGTGCAACGTGAGCACCAACCATAAGCATTACTTTATCGCCTATTTTTGTAAAGTTGCCTTCATCTCCCGCAGCGCGGTTTATTGTAACATTTTCTTTTATAAGGCAATTTTTTCCTATAATTACACCTGTTTTTTGACCTTTATAACTTAAATCCTGAGGGGGTGTACCGATGCTTGCATAAGGGGAAATAGTTGTTCCGTCGCCAATTTCGGAATATTCTATATTTGCGTGAGATGCTATTTTTACATTTTCACCCAAAACCACATCTTCGCCGATTATTGTATATGGTCCTATTTCACAGCTTTTTGGTATTATCGCATTATCAGCTATTATTGCAGTTTTATGAATTGCCATATTTTAACCCTCTTGTTTATTTCCTACTATAGAAAACATTAATTCAGCTTCTACAGCTAATTGACCATCTACAAAACCTTTTGTTACAGCTTTAACTATGGGACCTTTTATTTTGGTTATTTCACCTTCCATATCAAATCTGTCACCCGGTTTAACCTGTTTTCTAAATCTTACGCTGTCAATTCCAGCGTAAAAGAATAATTTATCTTTATATTCCGGAAGCGGAAGTAAAACACTTGCACACATCTGAGCCATTGCTTCCAATTGCAGTACTCCGGGGAAAACAGGCATATTAGGAAAATGTCCTTGGAAAAATTCTTCATTCATTGTCAAATTTTTATAGCCTTTACATTTTACCCCCAATACACATTCAGTTACTCTATCAACAAGTAAAAAAGGATATCTGTGAGGTATCATTTTCATCATATCAAGTACATCAAACTGTACAACCTGTCCTTTTTCCATTATTCCTCCATTATTAGTTTATCTTTTAATTTTTTTGCAGCAATTACATGAACTGTATGTCCTGCTTCTTTTACTATTATTTCAGCTTTAAAATTTAATACATTGCAGCCTGTAAGGTAAAAATCTCCTATTAAATCCAATATTTTATGTTTAATCGGTTCAAATTCCGATTTTAATTCAGCTGTATAAGTATTATCCTCTTTTAATCCCAAAGTATTATCAAGACTTGCTCCTCTTCCATAGCCCGCTTTTTGAAGTATTTCAAGTTCATTTAAATATCCAAAAGTTCTTGCTTCCATAATTTCATTATGATTTTCACTAGTCATTGCTACCCAGCGATTTTTTAAATCTTTATGGTTATAATTTACGCTATAAGTAAGATTTAATTTTTCCGACGGCAAAATAACAAGATGTGTTTTTCCGTTCAAATAATAAACAGGTTCTTTTAAAGAAATACTACTGACATTCGGATTTATTATTCCCGCTGCATTAAAATTTTCAATCCATTTTTTTGATGCCCCGTCAAGAATAGGCAGTTCAAAATGTGATAAATAAACATCAATTGAATCAATTCCACAAAATGCACATGCTGCCATAAAATGCTCAATAAGCATTATTTTTATTTTTCCGTTTCCTATTACCGTGCAGTGCTCAGTTGAAACTACATTATCAATATTTGCTTCAAGAGTTTCATTATTAAAATGAAACCGTATTCCTTTAATATTGGAAGGACAAACTCTAGCCTCTGATTCAATACCTGTCATTAAAGCAGCGGATTTTACCGTAAATTCACTTGCTATTGTTCCCATTAATTATTATCCTTAAATAAATGTTCGTATTCTTTAAATTTATTAACAAGTTCTTCCGCTTTTTTCATTGTTTTCATTTGTTTTAAAAATTCTTTTCTAGGCATGGCGGGTGCGCTTATTAATATATTTTTTCCCGGGAAACTTTTTGTAACACCGGCTTTTGCCATAATAATAGAATCAGAGCCTATTTCAATATGATCAGCCATACCCACTTGCCCTGCAATGACTACTCTATCACCTATTTTACAACTTCCTGCAATACCCACTTGAGAAACAATCATACAGCCTTTGCCTATTTTGCAATTGTGACCTATTTGAACAAGGTTATCAATTTTGGTTTGTTCTCCGATTACGGTATTTTCTATTGTACCTTTATCAATACAGGTATTTGCACCTATTTCAACATCATCGCCGATTACAACGGAACCTATTGAAGGAATTTTAAATATTTTTTGATTGCTGTTATCGTCTTTTAATTTACCTTCTTCTCTTGCATTTTCGACATTATTTGGATTTTCGGTTACAAAGCTGAAACCATCAGCTCCAATACTTACACCGTGCTGCAATATTACTTTGTTCCCTATAATTGCATTGTCACCAATATTACAACCGGGATGGAATAAACAATTTTCGCCAATTTGAACACTGCGTCCAATATATGTGTTAGCCAAAATTTTTGAGTTTTTACCTATTGAAGCATTTCTCGAGATAACTACATTAGGACCTATTGAAACATTCTCACCTATTTTGGCAGTAGGGTGAACAACGGCAGAAGGATGAATACCGGCTGTTGATTCAGGCGGAACATAAAATAAATGCAGTAATTTCATCATAGCTAAACGCGGACGCTCAGATTCTATTGTTGATATGGATTCTAAAGTAACACCAAGCGGAACCAAGGCAGCTTTAGCTTTAGTTTTTGAAAGATTTTCAATTTCATCTTCATTTAAGGCCAATGCGAGTGTATGTTCATCTGCCAATAAAGGCGGCCCTAATCTTGATATTTTTACATCCTCTGCTTTTGTCAAAATACCGCCGACTATTTGTGCTATTTCATCAAGCGAATATTCATTTATATTATCTATATCCCTCATATTAACCTCTCTAATTATTTGATTTTATTACAAAGCGCGCATTTTTTCAATAACTGATGTTGTTGATTTTCCTTCAACAAACGGAATAAACTCTATTCTTCCGCCTGAATTTATTATTTCTTTTGCTTCTGGAAGCGTTTCAATTGTATAATCAGCCCCTTTTGTATGAACATCCGGTTTTATTTGCAATAACAAATTTATAGGAGAAACTTCATCAAATAAAACCACATAATCAACGCTTCTAAGCGCGCTTAACACTTCTGCCCTGTCATTTTCGTTATTAATGGGACGCGATTCCCCTTTTATTTTTTTTACTGATTTATCAGAATTTAAAGCTACAATAAGAATATCGCCAAAACTCTTAGCTTGCTCAAGATATCTTACATGTCCTACATGCAAGATATCAAAGCATCCGTTTGTGGTTACTATTTTTTTATTTTTTGATTTCAAATTACTGATTAGCAAATTCAGTTCTGATTGTTTAACAAGCATTATGAAACCTTTATTATTTTGTCTTTACTTTAGAGTTTGTTGGAGCTTTTGTTTCACTTGTTTTTGCTTTAGCTCCGGCATTTCCGTTAAGTATTTGTTTTAATTCAGGATTATCCTTTGAAGCTTCTTTTATTTTCTTTTGGATTATTTCAGGATTATAATCATCATTCAAGTATTCTATCTTTGCATTTTTGCCCAGTTCAGCTATTTTGTTTTTAAAAATAGACATTTTATCCTGATTTTCAAGGAGTGCGATAATTTCTTTTTTGGTCTGGTCAAAAGTGTATTTACCGGCTTCTTTTCTGTCTGTTACCTTAATAATGTGGTATCCGTAAGGGGTTTGAATAACGGAACTTATTGTATTCGGTTTTAAAACAAATGCTGCTTTAGCAAATTCTTCAACCATTTCTTCTTTTGTAAAAAAGCCTAAATCGCCGCCTTTAACAGCAGAGAGAGTATCCTGTGAATTTTCTTTTGCAAGCTGTGCAAAAGATGAAGGAGTTTTCTTTGCTTTTAGTTGAATTTCCTGTGCTTTTTTCTTTGCTTCCTCCATCTGTTTTTTGACTTCGATATTAAGTGCAGCTTCCTGAATATCTTTATTTTCTTTTTTTAATTTATCTTTAATTAAATCAGGATTAGCGGCAATAAGAATATGAGAAGCTCTAACCTGCTGGGGATACTTAAATTTATCGGGATTTGCTTTATAGTATTTAAGAGCTTCCTGTTCGCCTACAGACACCATTGCAATACTATCAACATATTTTTTTACTTTAACCTCCTGCTCAAGATTTCTTTTAAAATCTTCATAAGTTGCCCCATTTGCCTTTAAAATCTGCAGGAATTGTTCTTTTGTCGCAAATTTTCCGGAAATTTCTTTTTCGGCAGCTTCAAGCTCCGCTTTAGAAACCGTTATTTTACTTTGCTCAATTGCATTATTAACAAGTGTATTAATAATTAATTGAGAAATTACCTGTTCTTTAGCCATTAAAACCATAACATTTTCAGGATCTTTTTTTGCGTCTATGCCTAATGTTTTAAGCATTCCTCCCGAAATAATATCAAATGATTTATTAAAATCTTTTTGTGTAATAACTTTATTATCTATTTTTATTATATCATTTTTTCCGTTTATTCCGCATCCTGTTAATACAAGAATCATAAGCATTGAAGCCAGCAGTGTTTTAATTTTGTTCATAATCTTCTCCTTGGATTACCTAACCTTTATAATCTTAATTTATAGTATATGATAAAATAAATCAGACAAAATATTAAATATGTTTTTTATAAATATTTCTTAATATATGTAAATGCGGTTTTAAAAACATATTATTCGTCTTTAAACCATGATTTATTTATTGCATATATAAGATTATATTTTTTGCAATATTTAACAAGTTCTTTTTTTACATCTTTAAGTAAAACACAAATAGCAATCAGATTTGTAGATGCCATTACCATATAAGTTGCATCGGTAAAATCTATAATACTTTTAATACTCATACAAGAGCCGACTATAACGAAAAAGCACAATGTCAAATTAAACATGGTATTTCTTTTTTTACCATACCCGACAAGAAATGCCCAGGCTCTTTGACCGTAATAAGCCCAGGAAAGAATTGTTGAAATTGCGAAAAGAATTATTACGACAGCTAAAATATATGGGAAAAAAGGAAATACACTTTTAAATGCAGCGGAGGTGAGTTCTACTCCCGTTATTCCTGACGTATAGTTCGTATATTCGCCTGTTAAAATAATAACTAAAGCAGTCATAGAACAAACAATTACGGTATCAAAAAAAGGTTCAATCATTGAAACAAAACCTTGAGAAGCAGGTTCATCCGTTTTCACTGCAGCGTAAGCAATAGGAGAAGAGCCGATACCTGCTTCATTTGATTGCAAAGAACGTCTTAACCCGATTATAATTGTACCTGCAATACCTCCATATACGGCTTGAGGGAAAAATGCTTCATTAAAAATGATATATAAGGCATGCGGAATGTGCATTATATTCATTGCAATTATTATAATACATGCCCCTGTATAAATAAGGCACATAGCGGGCACTACTTTTGAGGTAACATTTGATATGCTTTTTATTCCGCCTACAATGACTAAACCTATAAAAACAGCAACAACCAATCCGAATACCCAGCTGTTTGCTGCAAAAAAGCTGTTTTCACCTCCTGTTATATTTATAAATTGTTCCAAGGCCTGATTTGTCTGAAGAAGACATCCCCCGCCTATTGTTCCGGGTATAACAGCAAGTGCAAATATATACGAAAGTGTTTTGCCAAGTGCATGATATTTTCTTAATGCAAAGCCCCTTTCAATATAATACATAGGTCCTCCGGAAACACTTCCGTCACGGTTAAAATGCCTATACTTTAATGCAAGAGTAACTTCACAAAACTTTATTACCATGCCGAAAAAGGCTCCTATGCACATCCAGAACATGGCTCCGGGACCTCCTAACGATATCGCGATAGCAACTCCCGCTATATTTCCTATTCCGATTGTACCTGATAAAGCTGTTGCTAAAGCCCCGAGAGTTGAAACTTCGCCTGAACCCTCTTTAAAGCCTGATTGTTTTTTGCCGAAGATTTTAGAGAGAGCATGCTTAAATCCCCAGATACTGAGTCCTCGAAAATATAAAGTGCAAAAAATTCCCGTTAAAATTATAAGAAATATAAGCAACGGAATATCATTGCCGTATATCGTAACTGGAGAAAAAATAATTTCGGAAAATTTATCGGAAAAAGGAGCAAAATATCTTTCTATTGTTTCATCTATACTTTCAGCCGAAGCTTTTTGAGCAAATATAAAAACCTCAAATATCAGTAAAATAAGATATTTTATCACTCTCTGTTTCCCTCTTTCTCTGAATACGCCACAAAAAGCATAATAAAAACAAGCAGGATATTCAATAATTTTTTTTACACTAAAAAATATATTCTGGTGTATAAAGTTTGTAATTAATGCTTTAACTGCTTTGTCTGGGAATATATTAATTTAAGGAAAAAACAAATAAAAAACAAAAAATAGCGTCCTGACGCTACGCACAGATAACATCAACTCGTACCCTTCGGGTACTCAGACAGACTCAGCCTCGCTGTTTCTTCGATAAGATGTTTAACTGTGCTTCGCAATGGACTTTATTTTTTGTTTTTTATTTGTTTTTTCGTTTTTTTAGGGAAAGTGTAAAATAAATTTAAAACATACTGCATATACGTAATACCGTGATTTTGCTTACAAAACAGATGATAAAGGCGGTGTCTGCTTGAGCGAAGCGAGTTACACCGCCTCGGGTTGCAGTTAGCAAAATAGGTATGCAGTATCTGCAGTATGTTTTAAATTTATTTTACACGGATAAAGACGATTATACACCAGAATATATTTTTTAGTGTAAAACTGCATATAATTACCAAATTTAATTTTTTTACAAAAATTCTTTCTTTTTTTGAAAATTGTGATAAAATGATTATAATTGTATGAATTACTTATTAGGGTAAACAGGAAAATATATGTCGGACGAAAACAAAAACGAACAAAAAATTATGGTTCCACTTGAAGATTTGGATAAGGTGGACGCAACTGATTCAGATACTCTTGATGCACTTTCTATGGAACTCGCTACTATTCAGCAATCTGCCAAAAAAGTGGCAATTATAGGCAGCAGAAATCTGCCGATTACTCACCAGCAGATTATTGAAATATTAGCTTATGCACTTGTTATGCAGGGAAACACTGTTATAACCTCCGGCGGTTCCAGCGGAACTAATGCCGCTGCAATACGCGGTGCAATGAAAGCTAATCCCGATAAATTAAAAGTTATTTTACCACAAACTATAGGTCAGCAGCCTTCCGACGTTCAAGATCAGCTTATCGGTGTTCCGAATATCCTTGAACACCCTGATCGTTCTATGATGACACTTGCTGATGCAAGCAGAATTTGTAACCGCGAAATTATTGATGACTGCCAACAGTTGATTTGTTTCCTATCTCATACTTCCAATACTTTACATAAAGCTATTCAGCATGCCGAAGATTCACATAAAGTTGTTACTTCGTTTTATCTGGATTAAATAGAAAGTTTATTAATACTGATAAAATAAATATTTGAACAGACTTTATATTATGAAAAATATTTTATTTGTTTTATTATTTATTTTTTTTAACTGTACAATTTTGTCTTTTGCTCAAGAAGCTAAAGAAGTACAAAAATTGTCTGCAGGTACATTTGTTAAAGTTTTATCAAGGGATGAAGTTAATACATTGATTGCTGATGCACAGGATGTAGTTACATTTATCAATCTTTACAGTATGTATGTATATGAAACAAATGCAATTCCTGAAAATACAATATTTTTTGGAGAAATTGAAGATATAAGAGAACCTGTTGAAGGCAGGGATGCTGCAATTAAAATAGCTATAAATAAAATGATTACTCCAGATAAAAAAGTTTATAAAATAAAAGCGCATTTATACAGTGAAAACGATAATTATATAGGCGGAGGACTGACTCCGAGCATATACTATCATAAATTATACAACCACAGCAAGGGATTTCGTCCTATGCTTCAAGTTGTACCCTTAAATGTATATGAAACAGGCAAACATACTATAATCCGACCCGGTACGGAATTTTTTATAGTAATAGAAGAAGATATTATTCTAAAATAAAAAAATTTCGAGCGTGTTCACACTCTTACTTTATCCTTACAAGCACGCATTAAAGGAGCAATGTCATACCTCCTATATTTTGAATAATTATTTACAAATTTGCAAAATTCTATAATGCTTGATATTGAAATATGAGCATAGTATTATAAACTATAAAATGGAGGTAATAATGAACCAAATTATAAAAATAGCATGGGAACTTAACGAGGCTACGGAAAACAGATACCAGCTTGTTTATGAAATATCTGAACTTGCTAAAAAGTTAGTTGATGAAAATCAAATTAAAAAAGAAAGAGAAGAATATAACTTTGATGAAGTTCCCTTTGATACATCTATAAAAAAAGAAAATCCCGTAGAGCATGCAATAATGGTTAAAGCAAGCGAGTATGATGACTCCGGTCTTGTAGGTTAAAAATAATTGTATAGTATATAAAACTACCCTATAAAATATTTTTTATGCATTAAGTATATACTATATTAAGTTTTGTTAAGAGTCAAGAATGCCTGAAATAGGCATTCTTTAATGTTTAAGAAAATAATTTAATCAAAACGCGCAATTTTTGTTTTTGTATATACTTTATATATACAAGAGTACAAAATAAAAACGAAAAGAGGTAAAAGATGAGTTTTGATTTAACAACAATTTCACTAAATTCAGGTTGGACAGCGGTTGATAATGACACCGTAAAAAATGCTCAAGGTGTTGAGCAAGATATTACCAGTGCAGATGCTGCACTTGCAGCAGGTATAATCAGTCAAGCAACTTTTGACTCAATAAGTTCAGGTTCTGATTCATATGGTGACGGTGAAGAAGCTCAACCGGATGATGAATTAAATGATGAACAATTAGCATTAGCTAATCAATATGCAGCAGCGATGCAGAGTGCTCAAAGTGAGGCAACTGGTTTTGTAGAAGCTATAAAAAGCGGAATTAGTTCTATAAAAAGTTTGTTAATTCAGGCTAAATCGGCATTAACTACCGCTGAAAGAGATTACAATAATACGATAGACGACAAAATAGATAAAATAGTAAATAATACAAAGATGAATGCTGATGCAAAAGAAGCAGCGTTGCAGCAAGTGACTACCTCAACTTCTTTCAATGACAGCACTGTTTTGAATATATACTCTCAAGCAAGCATGCTGCAAGGCGGCATAGGTTCAAATTTGACCTCACTGCAAACGGCAAATTCAAAACTTAACAGCGGAATTAGCAGCTTAGATGGTGTTGTAACCGGCAAAAAGAACCATAGTTTTGGTAATACCTTATCATTAGGCAAGAGTTCTTTAACAGCAAATGAAAGCAGCTATTCCACATACAGTTCGGAATCTTCTAATTTAGCTTCTGAAATTCAAGAAGGAATACAGGATGTATCAGATACAAAAATGGCAAGTGAAGGACTTGCAAGTGATAACGTTGACTCAGCAATAGATTTAGTAAAAAGCGACGCAGTTAATCAGGATGAAGATAATAAAAACGGAAGCAAAAAAGATGACAAAGAAAAAGTAGCAGCTTAAATAAATTAACAATATTTAAAAAAGATTTAACCTTTTTTCGTAATTTACACCTCACATATAAAATATGTGAGGTGTAAATATTTTTTATAAGTTTCTTATTATTTCTTTTGTAAATTCAGAGGTGGAGGCGTTTCCTTTTAAATCACAGGTTAATACTTTACCTTCTTTTATAACTTTATATAGTACTTTCTCTATTTTTTCCGCAATATTCTTTTGATTAATATATTTAAGCATTTCTATTGCAGAAAGCAATAATGCTGTGGGATTTGCTTTATTTTGACCTTTTATATCGGGTGCACTGCCGTGGACAGGCTCAAAAACAGCAGTCTCTAAACCTATATTTGCCCCCTGTGCAATTCCGAGTCCGCCTATTAAACCTGCTCCAAGGTCTGAAACTATATCTCCGTACAAATTAGGTAATACAAGAACATCAAATTTTTCGGGATTTTGTACTAATTGCATACAAAGATTATCCACAAGTATTTCTTTATATTCAATTTCCGGATATTTATCCGCTATTTCTCTTGCACAGTTTAAAAACAATCCGTCTGTCAGCTTACATATATTTGCTTTTGTTACAGCTGTAACAGTTTTTCTGTTATTTTTCACAGCGTAATCAAATGCAAATTCTGAAATTCTAAGAGAAGCTTTTCGAGTTATTATCTTTATACTTTCTGCGCTGTTTTCATCAATCTGACGTTCGATTCCTGCATATAAATCCTCTGTATTTTCACGTACTACTACCAGATCGACATTATCGAAACGAGTTTTAATTCCTTCTATATTTTTACACGGACGAAGATTTGCATATAAATCCAGGGATTTTCTCAATTGGACATTTACGCTTCTGAAGCCTTTACCTATAGGAGTAGTTACGGGAGCTTTTAGTGCAACTTTATTTCTTTTTATAGAGTCTATTACCCTATCAGGTAATGGAGTTCCTTCTTTTTCTGCCACATCGGCACCTGCGGTTTGAATATCCCATTCAATTTCCGCTCCTGCTTCTTTTAATATAGAAACTACAGCTTCCGTTATTTCAGGACCTATTCCATCCCCCGGTATTAGTGTTACTGTCTGCATAATATCTCCAATTTTTACACCAAATCAAAATCACCGTGTTTTTTTATGTGTTCAATTAATCCGCCTTCATTTAGTAATTTTACCATAACCTCCGGCAATGGCGGAAACGGCAGTTTAATATTCTGTGTTTTGTTATATACATATCCTTTTTTAATATCTACTTCAAGCTCATCGCCTGCATTTATTTTATCAGTATCGCATTCTATTAATAAAAGACCTATATTAATTGCATTACGATAAAATATTCTTGCAAAACTTTTTGCAATTACAGCACCTACTCCTGCAATCTTAATAATTTGCGGAGCATGTTCTCTTGATGAACCGAGTCCGAAATTATTTCCTCCGACTACAAAATCACCTTTCTTCATTTTTGAAGCAAATTCGCTGTCAGCATCTTCCAAAACGTGTTTAGCTAGTTCATTTAAATTTGAACGCAAATGAAATAACCGACCGGGAGCTATATGGTCTGTTGAAATATTATCGCCAAATTTAAATGCTTTTCCTTTAAGTTCTGTCATTATAAAACCTCTCTTACATCAGCTATATAACCTTTTATTGCACTGTATGCACATGTTGCAGGTGATGAAAGATATATAAATCCTTCCGTATTTCCCATTCTGCCTTTGAAGTTTCTATTCTGGCTTGATAAACAAACTTCGCCGTCGCCTAAAATTCCGGCATGCACACCCACGCAGGCTCCGCATCCCGAGGTTACTATCGCCGCACCGGCATTTACGAAATCGGTAATTAATCCTTCCTCCAACGCCTGTAAAAATACTTGTCTTGAGGCAGGAGCAATCAGTAATCTTACTCCTTCTTTTACTTTTTTATTTTTTAATATTTTTGCGGCAATTCTTAAATCCTCAATTCTTCCGTTTGTGCAGGTACCTATATAAACCTGATTTACATCAACTCTTTTGATTTCTTCAATTGTTTTTGTATTATCTACGGTATGAGGTAAGGAAATCATCGGTTTTAACTCGCTCAAATTAATATTTATTATCCGTTCATATTCTGCATCACTATCTGCTTTAATTTCAACAAATTTATCTTCTCTGCCGTGTTGTTTTAAATATTCTCTTGTTTTTTCATCGGTTTCAAATAATCCGGCTTTTGCACCTGCTTCAACCGCCATATTTGAAATTGTAAATCTATCCGACATTGTCATATTTTTTACGGCATTTCCCGTAAATTCAAGCGATTTATAAGTTGCGCCGTCTGCTCCTATTAAGCCAATTAAATATAAAATTAAATCTTTGGCATAGACTCCTTTTTTAAATTCACCTTCCAATACTATCTTGTAGGTTGAAGGAACTTTCAGCCATGTTTTCCCCAGTGCCATTACAACAGCTATATCGGTTGAACCAACGCCTGTAGCAAATGCTCCTAATGCTCCGGAGGTACAGGTATGAGAATCAGCACCTAATAAAACTTCTCCGGGGTTGACAAAACTTTCAATTAATCTTTGATGGCAGACACCTTCTCCTGTTTCAGAGAGTATAGCTCCATAATCTTTTGCAAAATTTCGTAAAACGGTATGTGAATTAGAAAGCTCTTTTCTGGGGCTTGGAGCAGCGTGGTCAATAAAAAGTATTGTGCGTTTGGGATTAAATAATCTGTCTTTTCCGATTTTTTTAAATTCACTGACAGCCAAAGGCCCTGTTCCATCCTGAACCATTACAACATCTATATTTGAAATAATAAGCTCGCCGGGTTTAACACTTTTTCCGGCATGCTTTGATAAAATTTTTTCAGCTATTGTTTGTCCCATAATTCTCTCTTTCTCTATTTAAACAAATAAATGAGGCTGTGTAATAAAATTATTATCAACTCTCTTTTTTAAATTACCGGTTGGCATGTAATAAGGAGTAACCGTCATTATTTTTGCTGCAATATCGGGGTAATAATATATAAATTTAAGTTCGCTTTGTGTTAAAGGCTTTTGTGTATGTACATTTGCATAACGTGCTAATTCAAGAATATTTCTTGCTTCATCCTCATCTTGAAATTCTATTTCCATTTTTTCGTAAACATTTCTAAAACCTTTAATACCGCCATATTCACCTGTTGTAATCATTCTTCCTGTTTCAACTATTTCAGGTTCACCGCGTCCTAATTCTTCATAAGCATACAGTTCATAATTTAATCGGTCTTTAAGTGCTCCATCAGCGTGAATTCCCGATTCATGAGCAAAAGCGTTAGCCCCTGTAGCGGGCTGATTAATAGGTAGCGGTACCCCAAATGCATAAGATGTATATTTAGCAAGCTTCCATGTTTTTGAAAGATCAATATTTGGATCTATTGAATATTTTTCATGCATGCCTGACGATTTTAAAACTCCCAATAAACAGGAAATTAAATCGGCATTTCCTGCTCTTTCTCCCATACCGTTAACAGCAGTATTAATATAAGCATTAACACCTGCATCAACAGCGGCTTTTGCACCCATAACGCTGTTTCCTGCCGCCATACCGAGGTCATTATGGAAATGCAGTTCTATATCCATTTTTGTTTCGGAAGCTATTTTAGTTATTCTTTCATAAGCACTTATAGGATCATCGTATCCTAATGTATCACAATATCTAAATTTTTGTGCGCCGTGCTTTTTCGCTTCTAAACCGAAGGTTATTAAATATTCAATATCGCTTCTCGAGGCATCTTCCGCATTAACACCTATTGATTGAGCTCCACAGGCAACAGCTGCATCAAGTGCTTTTACCGTTGATTTAATTATATCGTCTTTTGTTTTTTTCCCGCCAAACTTGCCTTTTATCATTTGGTCTGAGGTTGAAACAGATAAATTAATATTCTTTAAGCGGGGTACATTTTGAAAAGATAAATAAACATCTTCTTCTATACCTCTCATCCAACCGGAAAGCTTAGTTTTTGTGATAACACCGCGGTCAACAAGCTCCAAGTTACCGTTTAAATAGTTCAATTCATGCTTTGTTGTAGGAAAACCGAACTCTGACTGGGTTATTCCTACGTCATCCAACATTAAATTAATAATTGTTTTTTGCAGCTTTGCTAAACCTAATCTTGAAGTTTGTACTCCGTCACGGTTTGTTACATCAACAAAATATATGTACTTCTTTGTCATTAATATTCCTTCATTACAGCAAATAATCGTCTGGCTGTTACAACTGAAACTATTATAACATAACATTAAAATTTTAGTGCATATTGTTAAATCTTTATATAAAACAGTACAATAGGAGAATACTCTTTTTTATAGGATATTTTATCTTTATTAAAAAAGGAGATAATTATGTTTTATAAAAAAATTGAAGCAAAAGATTTGTTTAATAAAAAGGAGGAAGATAAACAGGTAACTGATTTATTGGAAACTGAAAATGCACATTTAAAAGCAGTTTATATGAAAAAAAACAACAGTTTTAATTCTCATACATCTCATACTAATGTTTTTATTTATATTATAGAAGGAGAATTAGAAATAATATTTCATGAAAAACACTCTGCTTGTAATATTTGCGGCTGCAGCATAACCGAAGATGATGACAATAAAGCTGAAAAATATAAATTAAAAGAAAATCAAATGTTTATGTTTGAAAAAGAAGTAAAACACAGTATAAAAGCACTTAAAGACGTTATATTTCTGCTTGTAAAAATGTAGTTTAATAAAGAAATTTAAAAATAAAGTGTTTATAAAATAAAATTTCGTTACGTAATGATAATGTTATGCTTCAACAACTGTTATTTTTTCTTATAGATAATTTCATAACCTAAAACATCAAATATATAACGAATCTCTTCAAATTTGATTGTTTTATTTTTTAGTTTATTTGATAAACTTTTATAAGAAATTTTCTTGCCTCTTTCAGTTAAAAGTTCAGTAAGTTTTTTCATCGTTATGGCTTCTTGTGCCAAAATAGATTTTAAATCTTCCCTAATACTCATATCAACATTTTATTGATTTTATATAACATTGACAAAATTCTATTTGAAATGTATGATATTCCATATTTTTAGGTATATATTCTATTTAAATAGTTATATAAAATTAAAATTCTTTAAGATTATAAAAATAAATATAATTGGAAATAAAATGGGAACATACAGAAAAATATTATTAATAGATTTAGACGGTGTACTTAATACATATACTGGAAATTTTGATAAGGATTTTATTCCTAAAATTAAGATAGGTGCAAAAGAATTTTTAGAAGAATTATCAAAGGAATATGAAATAAGAATTTTTACAACAAGAAATATGCTTCTTACTTCAAAATGGTTAATTGAGAATAAGATTGATAATTTAGTAACGGATGTAACAAACGTAAAAGACCCGGCATATCTACATATAGATGATAGATGTGTATGTTTTCATGGTGATTTTAAAAATACAGTTAATGAAATTAAAAATTTCAAAGCGTATTGGAAATAATCAATTTCTCAATAAAGAACAAACATCTTGACATATTGTTAATCCCATTAAAATATATAACGGGGCTGAATACTAAAAAGAGAGTGCCTTTCGGTACTCTCTTATAAGAATTGGAGGATAGGGGATTCGAACTCCTGACATCCTGCGTGCAAAGCAGGCGCTCTACCAACTGAGCTAATCCCCCAGTTCTTATGCAAATATGATAACACGTCCAAAAAAAAAATCAATACCTTTATTTTAATATTTCAAATTTTTTTATAAAATTGTAAGGTATTAAGTATTAAGATTACAGAAAAATATTTATGCTATTATAAAAAATAATGGAGAAATATTATGAAAACATCAAACCAAAATATAAAACCGATAACAACCAAAATAAATTCCAACGGTAATATTGAAATAGGCGGATGTGATTTGGTTGAACTCGCAAATAAATACGGAACACCGTTATACGTATTTGATGAGGCAACAATTCGTTCAGTTATAAAAAGTTATAAAGATGCATTTAAAGATTTTCCTAAAGTAAATATGATGTATGCGGCAAAAGCTTTTATGACTCGGGCTATATGCAAAATCATGCAGGAAGAAGCTTTTGGACTTGATTTATGTTCCGGTGGAGAAATATACACTGCTAAGTCTGCAGGATTTGATATGTCTAAAACACTATTCAACGGTAATAACAAATCTTATGATGAACTTTGCTTTGCTCTTGAATGCGGTATTGGTACAATTTCAGCAGATAATTTTTTTGAACTGGCACTTTTAAACGATATTGCAAAATCTAACAGGCAAAACATAAGAATTTTACTCAGAATTACCCCCGGAATTGAATGCCACACTCATGAATATATCCAAACAGGTCATTTGGATTCTAAATTCGGATTTGATTTGACTCAAATTAATGCGGCTGTTGAACTTATTAAGGATGAATATAAAAATCTTAATTTAGTCGGGTTACATGCTCATACAGGTTCTCAAATATTTGAAAAACAAGTATATTCAGATGAAATAGGTGTTATTTTCAAAGAAATAAGACGAATTAAAGATAAATACGGAATTGATTTACACGAAGTTAATTTGGGCGGAGGTCTTGGAATAAAATATACAGAAGCCGATAAACCTATCTCAATATATGAAATGGCGCAAACAGTTACTGAGGCTCTTGAAAAATATTCTAAAAAATATGATATTGAAACTCCGGTTATATTTATTGAACCGGGCAGAAGTATAATAGGTACGTCGGGAGTAACCTTATATACGGCAGGAAGTTCCAAACAAGTACCAAACGGAAGATTATATCAAGCACTAGATGGCGGTATGTCCGATAATGCAAGACCCAGTTTATACGGGGCAAAATACACTGTTGAAATAGCCAATAATCCAAACGGAGTTTGTGATAAAAAAGTTACTCTTGCCGGCAAACACTGTGAATCAGGCGATATACTTGCTAAAGATATTATTTTGCCTGAAATTGAAGAAGGCGATACTGTTTGTTTCTACGATACCGGTGCCTACGGATATTCTATGTCAAGTAATTATAACAGACTTTTAAAACCTGCCGCAGTACTTGTAAATAATGGAAAATCTGATATTATAATAAATAGGCAGACTTATGAGCAATTAACAGAGTCTGATGTTATTCCGGACAGATTAAATTAAGTAATTGGTAAAGGCAGATTTCGGTAAAGGCAGTATGCTTAATAAAATAACGGAAATTTATAAAGATTGGTTCATTCGCGCCCAAACGGGACTTTTAGAATTTTCATGGCTTGATGTAATTCAAATTTTGTTAGTAATCCTAATTGTCATATATATTTATATGAAATTTATAAAAAATACTCAAGCAGAAAAGCTTGTTAGAGGTATTCTTATTTTTTTAATATCAACTTGGATTTTCAGCGGAATTTTGTTTATCCTAGATTTGCAGATTTTGGGAAAAATTGCACAATATATTTTAACCGGACTGTTATTCTCAATGGTAATTGTATTTCAGCCTGAACTGAGAAAGCTTCTTGTTCATTTGGGACAAACAAAATTTGTAGGACAAAATATCTTTATGTTAAAAAATACGACTAAAGATGAAACAAGAGCCGCCCTGGTGAAAGAGATAACAGAAGCTGTTAAGTATTGCAGCAGAGTTAAAAGAGGAGCTTTAATAGTCCTTCAAAAGGAGGATAACTTATCTTTTTATAATGAAGTAGGAACAATAATTGATGCACAGGTTAGTGCCGAACTTATTTTAACAATATTTTTCCCTAAAACTCCGTTACATGACGGAGCAATGATAATTCATAACGGAAAAATACTTGCAGCAGGAGTTTTATTGCCTTTAACGGAAAACCCCAAATTAAGCTGGAAATACGGTACACGGCACAGAGCCGCTATAGGAGCAAGTGAAATTTCTGATTCCGCTTGTATAGTTGTTTCGGAAGAAACCGGAGATATTTCCATTGTAATTGACGGAATTTTAAGGAAATATGATGATATAACAAAATTTAAAGAAGATTTGGAAACTCTGACCGGAAAGAAAAATTTAGAAAAGCATGATAATATGCTGTTTTTCCATAATTTATTTAAGTTAGGAAAGAAGTAAAAGAATGAACCCCATAGAAGAAATAGAAAACGAAAAAATATTTGCTGTATTAAGAATGCAGGATACCGATAAAATTAAGCAGATAGTCGGTTCTTTATATAATGGCGGTATCAAGATAATTGAACTTGTAATTGAAACGTCTGAAACAGTAAACGTAATAGAAGAAATAACAAAACAAAAGAACCGCCCTATGATAATGGCAGGCGGAATTATAACACAAAGACAGGCTCAAATTGCTATAAACTCCGGAGCCGATGTTATTGTTTCTCCTATATTTCAAATGAATTTAGTCCGATTATGCAAAAGTCAAAAAATTCCTTTGATTATGACGGCTACAACCTCAAATGAAGCATATTCCGCATGGAAAGCAAGAACTCAATTAATAAAAATTTCACCGGCAAATCCGATGGGGGGAGCTGAATATATTGAAGATATTTTACGCCCTATGAAATTTTTAAACATAATTGCTGCCGGTAGTATAAAAATTAATGATATTCCTTCATATTTAAAAGCAGGCGCAAAAGCCGTAGGTATAGGCAGAGCATTATATAAAGATGCAGCTTCAAATGAAGAAATCATAAAGCGTGCTAAAGAAATTTGCGATAAAATAAAAGAATTTAAATAATATTGTTTTTTTCATTTATTTGCATGCTATAATATACTAAAAAGGGAAGTTGAAAAATGGCTAATTTATTTCTTACAAGAAAATGTAATTTAAAATGTCCGTATTGTTTTGCGGATGAATTTGTTAATAAAGAAAATGAAGAATATACAATGGAAAATTTTCATAAGGCAATTAACTTCATTAAAACAATGCCGGGTGAAAGATTAGGCTTTATCGGCGGTGAACCTACGCTGCATCCTAAATTTAAAGAAATGCTTGATTATGTTTTAAAAGATGATGAAATTGGTCATTTCATTATATATACAAACGGACTTGAATTACATAAATATATTGATGATTTAAAATTCAGAAAAGTTAATATGCTTATTAATTGTAATCCGCCCGCCGATTTGGGAGAAAAACGTTTTAACCGTTTAAAAGAAAATATTACTCTTTTAAAAGAAAAAGGAATCAGAAATTTTAATCTCGGTATAAATCTTTATTCTAAAGATATGGATTATTCGTATATATTTGATTTATTAAAAATTTCCGGTAATCATCAGTTAAGATTTTCTACGGCATTACCAAATTCAGATAAAGAAGAAATGGACGATCCGTTAAAAAGTTTTATGGATTTTAAACCTTTCTTATTCCAATTTTTTGAAGATTGTATTAAAAATGAGATTGTACCAAATAATGACTGCAATGCAATTCCGCAATGTTTATTAACTCCTGAGGATAAGAAAACTCAATTAAAGCTTGCAATGCTTTCAAAAGAATACAGAGTACCGGATACTATTACAACGGCGCATACCTGTAATCCCGTTATAGATATTCTGCCTGATTTAACTGCTGTAAGGTGTTTTGGACTTTCAAAATACATGAAAGCCTCTATTGAAGAACATAAGAATATGGAAAATTTAAGAAATTATTTTATTAATCAAATAGATCTTTATGCAAGGCTTTCTTTTGTAAGTGAAGGCTGTAATGCTTGTAAAATGCGTATGTTAAACAGATGCGGTTTATGCTTTACTTATAAAATGAAACAGTGTGAGAAAATAAAAGATTATATTCTTGAAAATTCGTATTCTTATAGAGTATTAGATGCTGTATAATTAAAATGAAAAGTATTTATGTAAAACATCCTGATGCAGAGTATGTTATGCCTTTTTTATTTAATATCGGCTTTTTTATATCTGCTTTGGGCGAGCTTTTAAAAAATGAACATAATCCGATTAAATTTGTATATGGAACATTAAGAAGCGAGTGGTCAGGAGGAAGACCATCACCTATGGCTATTTACGATTTAGAACAAATCGATAAGTACATAGAACGTCTTACAAAAAAAAATATTATCCCTGCTTTTACATTTACAAATTTATCATTGAATAAAGAAAGCTTAAAAAACGAATATTGCAATAAGCTTTTAGATATCGGAGCTAAACATAAGTGTCATTTTATTGTTGCTTCCGATGTTCTTTATAATCATATAAAAAAACGTTACTCTGACGCGGTTATGGTTTGCAGCGTTATTTTTCCAAGCATAAATTTTAAAAAACTTTTCTTTAATGAAACTAAATTTTATAATAAAATGCTTGATAAATATGAAATAGTTGTTGTTCGTCCCGAATGGACTCTTGAAAATATAGATAACATCTCAAAACTTATCAAAGACCCTTCGCGTATTGAAGTACTTGTTAATCAGAGCTGTGCATATAACTGTCCGAATGTTAAAAGGCATTATAAAATAATAGGAGAACTGGAACACGGAAAAATTACAAATAAAAAATATACTCAAGTTTGGACACATTTTTGTCCTAACCAAACAAAACCCGAAAAACAGCGTTCATTGATTATAAATGATGAAAAAATAGATAAATTGCTGAGTCAGGGAGTGAAAAAAATAAAACTTCAAGGCAGAACATATCCGTTAAACGGTATGCTGAATGAACTTACCAGGCACTTTTTTAAGCCGGAAATTCCGCCTGAAAAAATACGCAAGGAGCTTCAAAATATTTACAGAGAGTCGCAGAATAAATAAATTTTGATAATTATATATAATTTTGCATCAAAAAATATATTATGTTGCATAATTAGCGAAAGTATTAACTTCAAAAGGAATTAAAAACGGCGGTCTGTTTCCTCAGTTATTAAAATTCTAAATTCAACCCCAAAGCCCGTAACTCGCGCTAACGCGCTCAGACAGACGGGCTTTTTCTGTTGTTTCAT
>CAJOJP010000051.1 GCA_905234915.1 Candidatus Gastranaerophilales bacterium | reverse complement strand
GACCCTAATTGGTCTGAAAAAACAAGAGAAAAATATTTAAAAAATTTGAAAATTGCTTAAAATTTTTTCATTTTTCTATTGACTTTTCTAACATAATCTGAGGCTGGAGTGCTTTTGTTGAAAGTGCCGCAGGCACTGAAAACAAAACACGAAATGCCGTTAAACGCACGTAAGACAAGACAAGTGAGCACCTTGCCGGCGGGGGCGACACGGCGGCAAGTGCGAAACCGGATTAGATAAAATTGAAAGGAAAACTTCTTATGAAAAAAGTTTTAATTCTTAGTGCATTTTTATGTTTAATGATATTTTCAGCTCCGTTGGGAGAATGCAAAGCACCTGATTCACATATATTTGTTCATAATGCAAAACCTGTTCAATATGTTCAATCGCCTATAAAAGCAGGTAATTATTTTAAATTTAATAATCAAAGTGCAAAATTCAAATCGAATTATATAGATAAAAAAATCGCACAAAAACATCATCAGCAAAAAATCGCCTATAAACATCGTAAACTTGCAAAAATAGGAAATAAACCTGTAGTATATAGAGGACACAGAATTCATACAATAGGAGGCAAGCCTGTAATATATGGTCATGACGGAAGAATTAAGCGTATTGGTTCACTGCCTGTAGTTTATGAAAACAATCAAATACAGCAAATTGGTGCAATGCCTGTTATATATGGGAATAATAATGAAATATTGAGGATTGGAAATTGGTCAGTTTCTTATGACGGATAATTTTATCTAAAAATTAAAAAATATTTAAAAAGTTAGAAATGTTTTATTTTTCTAACTTTTTATATTTTCTGTGAATTTTTTAAGATTTTCCAATGAAAGTAAATTATCAAATAATGATATATCTTTAAATTTTCCTTTTTCACTTTGTTTTATCAGATTTTCAATAACCAATTTATTTATACCTTAGTTTCCGAATAGTATTCTAATAAAATTTTATAAGTTAATCCGCTTAATATTTGATTACTCTGTAAAATTTTTTCTTCTATATATGAAATAATCGTTTTTCTTAACTCCTTTTGTTTTTCCCACATAGAAGATATGTGCAATTCAACAGTATGCTCTGAATTTAACTGCATACACTCATTAATTTGCAGACGGCATCTGTTTATCGTATCCATCTCCCATATAATTTTATTCAATTATTGTTCAAAAGTCATTTAAATTCCTTTTATTTAACGATTTCAAAGCTAATTATACTATATAAATATTTTCTTGTTTGCTCGCAGTAAACGGCGTTCCTTTACGAAAACTCAACGTTTCCGTAAAGTCAGCCTCTGCTCGCAATCCGCTTTCTTTGCAAAATTCAAATAAAAAAACAAAGAAATAAACTTTTGAAAGGGATTTGAACGAGCGTTAAACTCTAATTAGGAGTCTTTTTTATGTCATCAAATTATCTTCATGGAGTTGAAACCTTAGAATTAAAAAATAGTTCAAGTCAATCGAGAAATACTGCCGCTGCGTTAATTCTCAACCACAAAGAAAAACTTTCAAAAGAAATTGAACTTTTTGCTCATGGTATGGGTAATAAAGATATTATGATTATGTGCCTTGTTTTTATTCTTGCAAGTGCATTTACGGCAAGTACAAAAGCTGTAGGCGGAGTTGAAGCGGCTGTTATAATTGCACAGCACTTTATTCCTTCTCAATTTATGGTTTTGGGTATATTTTTTATATCAGCCTTAATTTCACTTTCAATAAGAACATCTTGCGGAACTATTGCTGCTATTGTACCTATAGCTGTTTCCATTTCTCAATCATTGGAAATTAACTTTAATTACATTCAAAAAAATGCTTTCTGCTCTTATTACCGCATTTTTTACAAAGAGTTCAGCCGGAACTCTGCCTGTAACATTGGACTGTGCCGAAAATAACCTTAATATCAATCCTAAAATATCAAGATTTGTGCTTCCGATTTGCACAATAGTCAATATGAACGGCTGCGTGGCTTTTATTCTTATAACCTCACTTTTTGTAATGCACAATGCAGGTTTTGAATTAACAATAGGCTCAATAATTTTGTGGGTACTTATCTCAGTATTTGCAGCAATAGGCAATGCAGGAGTTCCTATGGGATGTTATTTCCTGACGCTTTCTTTAATGTCGTCAATCAATGCGCCTTTAGGGCTTTTGGGCTTAATTCTTCCAATTTATACCGTAATTGATATGGTTGAAACAATGGAAAATGTTTGGTCAGATTCAATAGTCTGTACTATCGTAAATAAGTATTTATCATAAAAGTTTTTTGTTTTTTATTTTTTTATCAAATTCTTCAAAAGAAGAAAAATTTGATGATTTAAAGGGGATATTTTGAGTTTTTACTATATCATTATTATTCCCCTTTTTTCTTGTCATCCATATAATTAATTTAGGCAGTAAAACACCAAGCATTATGGCGCTATATGCGATTCCTGAAATTTGAGCTATATTTAATTTTCTTAAATTTGCTTTTACATTGCCTCCTTGAGCAACTATTTCCTTTTGAGATTTTAATGAAACATTACTAAGCCAATGCTTTATGCCTTTACCTTCTTTTGTTATATTGAATAAATTTGCTTGTTTCGGGTCTAACACTTGCCCTACACCTTTTGCCACAAAACCGCCTAATACAAGCCAATTTAAAAATCCTAAATAATCTCTTACATTTGTTTCTCTTAATTCTGTTGAGTCTTTTGAAGCAAAAATCCTGCCTAAAATCAGTGAACCATATATCGTTTTTATAGCATTTCCGCTTGTTGCAGGCCCATCAAATTCAAGTTTTTTTACAAAATCCGTCGGCTTTTTAACTCCCATAACTTTTGAAAGCATTAAAATAAATATTCCTGCTGATAGCAATTTTTTAGCCCATAGTCCTTTTTCTTTTTTCTTTTGGTTTTTATCTTTAACATTATTTTCGTATCCGTTTTCACCGACAAAATTATCAATGCCTGTTCGTTTTTTAGTTAAATATCTGTTTAAGTATTGGTTTGTTATACCTAAAGTCATTGATAAAGGAATTGCAATACCTATCCTTAATTTATTCATTGTCTTTAATTTTGATAAAATATCTCCTGAATTTTGCTTTGTTTCTGTAAAAAAAATGTTTTTCCCTGAATCCACAACATCTCTTAATGTATGTGTTAAATTAGAGGACAGTGAATTTTTAGTACCTTTAACGGTAATATTATTATCAGCTCCCAAAAGTTTTATTATTTCATCTTGAATACCTATTAGTGCCTTATTGCTTGTCTTTTTATCCAATGACCTGTCAGTTATAAGGCTTGTTAATCGTTCAATTACAGATTTTTTCTTTTCTTTATCTATTTTAGAAAATTCATTTATTTTATTACCTACTATACCGGACATTGAATTAAGTACATTTTCGACATAACCTTTTGGTGTTTTATCTGATTTTTCATAAATTTCAGAAAATACATTTAATCCGTTATTTGTAATCCAAGAACCCGAATTAACTTTTACCTCTGGTTTATATTTATTGGAAATAAATTTTGAGGCTATAACAGCAAAAAGAGCAGCGGAAAATTCAGCTATAAAAGTTCCGGTGTATTCTCTAAAACCCATTTCAATTCCGGCTTGTTTTCCCCTATATTTTGTCTCAACATAAGTTCTTGGAGTATCCATTGCAAAAATATCCACAAAAGAGGCATTAAGCATATCGTTATTACTTAACGTATAAAGTGATTTTGATAATAACCCCATTTGTCCTCTAAAATTTGTATTATTTTTTCTGTTATTTTGATTATTATTAATATTACTGATTTTCATACCATATCCTTTACTAAAAAAGGCTCTTAAAAAATTAAGAACCTTTTATACTTTTATTATTTTACGGTTTAACCGCCAAACCTATTGCACATAAAACTATAAGTAAGTTCTTCTACATAAAAACTTACAACAGCAGCAGATTATATTGTTTAAATATTCATATCTCATATTCCTAATAAAACACGAAAAAAATATTTTTGTCAATAAGAAGATTGGATTAAATTAAATATTTACAATATGTTAAGGCATGGTATAACATTTACTTTTTCGCACAGTCGCAGCCGCCTGTGCAGGATTGGCATTTTTCGGATATAACTCCGTTTGTTAATGCTGCTTTGCAGCTTTTCATCCATTTAGGTTCAGAGCAGGAACACTGCTTCATAAAATCAAGAAAAAATACAAATTTTGTTAATACATCATCCTCAATAGAGTATTCCATTTTATCCGCATTAACTTGTGCTTTTTTTAATTCAATATCTAAAACTTGATTTAAAAATTCTGATATAACTTTATGGCGGTATTTTTTAACTATTGCTGTTTTTTCACCTAAAGATGTTAAACTGATATTCCCATAAGGTTCATAATTAATATAACCTTTTTCTCTTAATTTTTTAACTCCGTCAGCTGCCGAGGCACCTCCGACTTTCATAAATTCAGATACATCTTTTACGATAATCTTTTCTTTTTTTTCTATAAGAGTATCTATTGCAAGCAGATACGTTTCAAGACTTTTGGTTAATTTTTCTTCCATATCATAATATTATCATAAAAATTGCAATAAAACTATTTTTATAGTATGTTAAGGTATAGCATAACACAATAAGGTATTTTATGAATAAACAGGAATTATTAAAATTGTATGATTTTGATTTAGAAGAACTCGTTTCTATTGCTGAAAAAATAACGAAAGAAAATTTTAAGCAAAAAGAAATTGAAGTTTGCTCAATAATCAGCGCCAAAACAGGAAAATGCAAAGAAAATTGTAAATACTGCTCGCAAAGTATTCATAACCACGCAGATATTGTCTGCCATCCGCTTTTAGATGTGGAAGAAGTCAGACAAGCAGCGTTGAGAGCGAAAGAAAATGGTGCATCAAGATTTTGCATAGTAACATCCGGCAGAAGTAAATCGGGTGAGGATTTCAAGAAAATTCTTGAAATGATAAAAGCTGTTTCTTCTACTGATGGTATTCACTGCTGTGCCTCTTTGGGTTTGTTAAATGAAGAACAAATTAAGCAAATCAAAGAAGCTGGGGTTGAAAGATTTAACCACAATATAAATACTTCAAAAAATTACCACCACAAAATTTGCACAACTCATAATTTTGAAGATAGAATAAATACCGTTAAATTACTCACAAAACATGGTATTGAAACTTGCACAGGAGTAATTCTTGGTATGGGGGAAACAAAAGAAGATAGAGTTGATATGGCACTATCTTTAGCGGAATTAAATCCTAAAACAGTTCCAATAAATGTATTAAATCCGATTAAAGGTACGGCGCTGGAAGGTTACGAGGATAAAATAACAGAAGAAGAAGTTATAAGAACAATCTGTATATTTAGAATTACAATGCCAAAAGCAATTTTGCGATATGCAGGCGGAAGAAAGACAAGACTTTCAATAGAAACTCAGAAACTTGGACTTCGTGCAGGAATAAACGGAATGTTATCAGGGGATTATTTAACAACAGAAGGTGCTGCATTATCACAAGATAGAGATCTTATAAATTATTATGAAACAGAAAAATAATAAGGATTTATTCAATAGTAAAACTTAAACTATCCGCAGAAAATTTTGCCTGCAGGTTATATTTGGAAAGATATTTATTTATAAAATTCTCGATACCGTCTATTCTATAATCAAAAGAATCCTGTTATGACATCTAACGAAATGAACGGTTGGTCAGCAAGTGCGAACAGAGCAAATTCAGGCTGTGAAGCATTTAAAGGTTTCAATAAAGATTTATCAGGCGAAAATTGTTGGCGGCCGGGAAATAGTCCTTCTTTTCCCTGTTGGATTTCTTTACCCTTTGATACCTTATACAAAATCCGTTCTGTTGAAATAATGAATGAAACTGCTTCGCCCGAAAACTTTAGAAATGCTTTAATCCAATTTAGAATAAGTGAAGATGATGATTGGGAAACTTTATATGAAATAAAAAACAGACCAAATGTTACTGCGTACATTGAGGAGTTGGAACTGGTGATACACCTCCAACACCGGATGATTACAAACTAGAAAATGCTGTTGAACTTGGTGTTTTGACTGCCTCCTGCATTCATTATGCAAACGGCAGAACAATCGTATCATGGGAATTTTTCAATAATACCGATGAAAATGTAACTATTAAAGAAATAGGCTGTCATATCTTTACAAATTCAAATCCCCATCAGCCTTTAATAATGATAGCAAGAAAGGTTCTTCCTAATCCCGTTGTAATCCCCGAAGGTCAAAATTATACGTTCACATATACGATAGATACAAGCCAAATTTCCTTTGCTGAAGCGGATATTTAAAAATTTGGTTATAATTTTAATTTATATAAAATCTGTACTTATGGACTATGAGATAATCTTTCCCAAAAACCTGTAACAAATAAATTATTTTGAATATGTATTGACATAATCAATTTTGCATGTTAGTTTTTTATTATGAAATGTTGTCAAAAATCTAATTGGGGCGGAAAGCGTGAGATGGCAGGGAGAAAGAAAACCTGCCGGTGTAAAGTACCGTTCAATAGACGTATAAATGAAAACATTTTAAATATCCTTAAAGATTACGCAAAAAGGCATAATCTCACAGATACAGAAGCGTTAGAAAGTGCAATATTATTACAAAGTAATATTGAAAAATTAAAAGGAGGTAAGATTATGAAAATTTGTATTCCGACAAGCGAGGGGAAATTATGCGGACATTTCGGTCATTGTGATTCTTTTACAATTGCAGAAATTAATCCTGAAACAAAAGAAATTTTAAGCATTGAAGAAAGAGTACCGGAAGAAGGTATTTCCTGCCAAAGCACAGCTTTTATTGCAGAACAGGGTGTAAGCAAAGTTTTAGCAGGCGGAATGGGAGCAAGACCAATGACGGCATTTGCACAAAATGGTATTGAAGTTGTTGCAGGCTGCCCTGAATTACCGATTAAAGAAGTTTTAGAAAAATATATGGCAAATTCTCTTGAAACAGGAGAAAATTCTTGCGGCGGAGAAGGACACGATCACGAACATTGCCGCCATCATGGAATGGAACATCAGCACGAACATCGGCATTGTCACGGACATCATAATAAATAATTGATATCAGCCGATAGATTGTTATCGGCTGTTTCTGTACAGGAGCAATATATATGATTGATTTTATGGAAGTTAAACCAAACGAAATAAAAGAACTTGCCGGATTAGCATCAGAAATTTGGCATGAATATTGGACTTGCATATTATCAGCTGCACAGATTAATTATATGGTTGATAAGTTTCAATCTGAACGAGCCGTAATAAATCAAATTAAAAGTGAAAATTATGCTTATTTTTATGTATTATGCGATAATCAAAAAGCAGGTTATATAGGTTTATCAAACAAACAAGATTATTTGTTTCTTTCAAAACTTTATATAAAAAAAGAATATCGTCATAAAGGCATCGGTACAAAGTCGTTTGAATTCGTAAAAAATTACG
The DNA here is from genome assembly GCA_905234915.1 of Candidatus Gastranaerophilales bacterium. Lineage (GTDB taxonomy): Bacteria > Cyanobacteriota > Vampirovibrionia > Gastranaerophilales > Gastranaerophilaceae > Avigastranaerophilus. The sequence goes on along the minus strand of CAJOJP010000051.1, from coordinate 7,069 downwards.
CATTAAAAAATGATTTAAACAAAATTCAGCTGACTGTAAATAAATATAATCAAAACACAATAAATGCTTATAATAAATGGGGATTTAAAACTATAAATTCAGTTATAACGGACATGGAAACAGCTTTGTTATGGATGATTATATTATGGAATATACACTAAAGGAACAATAAATGAATGAATATTATTTAAAAAGAAATGAATTATTAGCCTCAAAATTAATTAATTCCTTGAAAAAGAGGAATTTTAAGGCATATTTCTGCAGGAACAAACATGAAGCAAATGAATTGATATTAAAATCCGTTTCAAAAGATGAAATTATATCGTGGGGCGGTTCTATTACTATTGATGAACTTGGAATAAAAAATATTTTAAAGGAAAATAACTATAAATTAATAGATAGGGACAGCGCTGAAACAAATAAAGAAAAAGAAGATTTAATTATAAAAAGCATAACCTCTGATGTATTTTTAATGAGTGCCAATGCAGTGAGTGAAGACGGCGAAATAGTCAATATAGATAAAAAAGGAAACAGGATAGCAGCTTTATGTTTCGGGGCTGAAAGAGTTTTTATTGTCATAGGAGTTAATAAAATAGTAAAATCGCTCAATGATGCTGTTTCAAGAGCAAGAAATATAGCAGCACCTGTTAATGCACAAAGAATTGCAGATATTATAAAAATGAATACTCCCTGCACTTCAAACGGAAGCTGTGCAGACTGTAAAACAGAAGACAGCATCTGCTCAAATATTTTAATTACAAGACTCAGCTGTCCTAAAAATAGGATTACAGTTATAATTGTTAATGAAGAATTAGGTTTTTAAATTTCAAAAAAAAGAGTCAAAGTTCATATCAACTTTAACTCTTTTCTATTTTTTTAGAAAGTTTTTTATCAATAATTTTTTTCGCTGATTTCAAAGAAACTTTGAGGATGAGCACACACAGGGCAGAGGTCAGGTGCTTTTACACCTAATGCAATATGACCGCAGTTCCTGCATTCCCAAATTTTTATTTCGCCTTTTTCAAATACCTGCTTTGTTTCAATATTTTTTAATAAGGCTCTGTATCTTTCTTCATGATGTTTTTCAATTGCCGCAGCACCTCTAAATTTTGCTGCTAATTCAATAAACCCTTCCTTTTCAGCAGTTTTTGCAAAATTGTCATACATATCAGTCCATTCATATTTTTCGCCGTCTGCTGCTGCTTTCAGATTTTCGGCTGTATCTCCTATTCCGTTCAATTCTTTAAACCACAATTTGGCGTGTTCTTTTTCGTTTTCTGCTGTTTTTAAGAATAAAGCTGCAATCTGTTCATAGCCGTCCTTTTTCGCCTTAGAAGCAAAATATGTATATTTGTTTCTTGCTTCAGATTCTCCTGCAAATGCTGCTTTTAAATTCTTTTCCGTCTGCGTCCCTTCATAAGAATTTTTCTTTTTTTCGTTCATATTTAAGTTCTCCGCAAAATTATATACTTCTTTAAAATTATATCAAAGAAATAAATAATTTGTATTTTATCTGAAAGTTTTTATTTTTTCATGTTTAATTGTAAATGTATATTGAATTCTCAGTAATTTAATTAATGAGAACATTTTTATAAAATTTTAGAAAAGAAGTTCTCCAAAATTCGCATTTGAAGTGTTACAAATTCTCATTTGAAGTGTTCTTTTACAATTATGGTATCATAATTTCTGAATTTTGTTCCAACACTATATTCTGAATATTCAAATTCAGGGATATCCCTACAAAAAGGAATTAATTTTTCCATTGGAATTTTTTTGTACACTTCTCTTTTTTTTAATGTTTCTACAGGATTTATATAAATAACGTTTCCTACTTTACATTCCTTCCATTCAGAGGTCATTTTACCTCCTTTGGATATAATTTAATATAACTTTTTTTTATTTCTTTTTGAAATGTTTCAGGGAGTTTTTCATATTCTGTTATATCTATTAAAAATGGAATATCACTGTCATTGAGCAAATCTTTTAAGTCTGATAAATATTTTTTATCATCATTAAAACTTTTTACCGTCAAATCCAAATCACTGCCGGAATGAGAATCACCGTTAATACGGCTTCCATAAGCCCATATTTCAGCTTTGGGACAGTATTCTTGAAATATTTTGTATAATTCATTCAAATATTTTTGTTTTATATTAATCATTATCAATAACTTTCTTTAAATTCTCGGCATCTTTTAAAAAATCTTGTATTATTGAAAGTGTTTTTTCAGCAAATTTTTGACCGTAATCGTGTGCTGTATTATTTCTGTTATCTCTATATTTCATCCAACGCTGTGTTTCTTCTTCTGTTAATAATGAATATTTATGTGCATGTCTAAATATATCTTTAAATGTAAGCATATCTGCCACTTGTTTTGATGATAAATACGGAGTAATCTTCTTTTTCAGCAGTCTTCCGCATTGTTCAATTGTCATTTCAAACCCTTTAACCAATGAGTTTCTATAAACCTCATAATCTATTGTTCCTTCTTCCATATTTTTTAAATAATTATAAGATTTTTCTGTCGTATCTATACATCTTTGTAAATATTCCGTATTTATTTCTGACATTATTTTCCCTTCCATTAAGCCATAATCTTTGCTGTTGTTTGTCCGTCATTAAGGTTTGCAGCCTGATTTGTTAAACTCCTTGATAACAGCTGAATTGTATTTTGTATATTTTTTAAATGTTTACTTATAGCAGGAATTTTTACAATAAAAAGTTCTGCCATTGATTTTTGTGTCAGCCAGATTGTTTCATCTTGCATTTTTACATCAATATGAGTTTTTCCTGCTTGTTTTTTGTCTTTAGTAATGAACCATAAAGTTACGGGAATAGTAACACTGTAAAATAATTGAGTAGAAAGTGCTATAATTCCTTCAATTAAATCATCTTCAATAATTTTTTTTCTTATTTCACCCTCACCGCTTGTTTGATTTGATAAGGCTCCATTTGCCAAAACAAGACCGATTTTTCCGTTAGGTGCTAAATGGTGAATCATGTGCTGAATCCAGGCAAAGTTTGCATTTCCTGCCGGCGGTGTTCCATATTTCCAACGGACATCATCCTGCAATTTATCCTGCCCCCAATTTGAAAGATTAAACGGAGGATTAGCCATAATAAAATCAGCTTTTAATGTCGGATGTAAATCGTTAAAGAAAGTATCTGCATGTAATGTTCCAAAATCAGCATCTATGCCTCGAATTGCCATATTCATTTTTGCCATTTTCCAAGTGTCAGCATTGGATTCTTGCCCATAAACAGATATTTTATCTCTGTTTCCGCTATGAGCCTGCAAAAATTTTACTGATTGAACAAACATACCGCCCGAACCGCAGCAAGGGTCATAAACTCTGCAATTATCAAACGGTTTTAGTATCGCAACAAGAGTTTTTACAATGCTTGAGGGTGTATAAAATTCGCCGCCCTTTGTACCTTCATAAGCGGCAAATTGTGCTATACAATATTCATAGGTTCTGCCGAGTAAATCCTTACTCTCTTGGGTATCATCCTTTTTTACATTGTTTGTAAATAAATCAACAACATCACCTAATACACGTTTATCTAAATCAGGCGAGCCGTAATTTTTGGGTAAAACTCCTTTTAAAGATTTATTTTCTCTTTCAATAGCAAGCATTGCTTCATCAATAATTTTGCCGATTTCAGGAGTATGAGCAGCCTCTGAAATTTTATTCCATCTTGCTTCTTCGGGTACAAAGAAAATATTTTCAGCTAAATAAGCAATTGGGTCATTTTCAAACCCCTCACCCTCTTTAACTAATTCTTTATATTTTTTATCAAATACACTTGATATATAACGGAGGAAAATTAAGCCTACAATTACTTTTCTATATTCTGCAGCCGGAATATGCCCCCATAAAACGCAGGCTGCTTTCCATAACTGTTCTTCAAATCCAATATTTGCAGTATTCTTATCTGCCATATGATGCCCTTTTACTTCTATTCATTATTTCATTTAGTATAACATAATAGCTTAATCTTTGAAACTTCTTAAAAACAAGCTTGATAAATGAGCTATTATAAAGTAAAATTCATATTATTTTTCTGAAACCTCTTGTTACTTTTTCTGTAACCTCGTGTTATTTTACATTTGTTACTTACATATTGTATATATGATAAAAAAAGGAATTTTTGTATGTTGATAAAAGAAAAAATTTATAATCAGTTATACAGTTTTAATGGGGAAACCAACAAAAAACAATATTTTATTAAAAATATAGAAGTTTATGATAATAAAGATACTCGCTGTTTTATAAATGCGAAAGATTGTTTAAGTGCTTATAACAAAGGTGGATTATTATTAAATATTTGACCTGTTAACAAATTAACAGATAATCAAGTTGAAGATATATAATTTTTGTCAAATTTTACTTATTGTCTATAGTTATTATCAATTGCTTAAAATTTACGGGGAAATGTGTTGTTTTGTGTTCGATTATATCTGAATTTTAAGCAGAAACTTTTCAAATTTAATTATTTGAGGTGCTTTTTCTCCTTCTTCTATTGTTGCACCAATTGGTTTATCAGGGAAGTTTTTATATGTTTTAATAAAAGTAGATGTGTTTTTGGGTTCTACACCATAATCAAATTTTACTTGAGTCCAACCATCTGCAGAATAGTAATCTCTATATTCTAATGGTTTATAATTATAATCTGATTTGGATAAGTAATAATTATATCCTGCCGGTTTATCAAAGGGGTCTTTATTATACGATTTAACATAACTTATACTATACAGATGTTTATATCCATCATAAGTTTGTTCATCACTCTGACTGTTATCAATTCTTGTTATAAATAACTTTTCCATATCCTCTTCTACACCCCATTCATCACCTATAGAAATGTAACGACCATTACCTGCATATTCTACTTCTATTGGTATATTTGTCTTCTCAAAAAAATCTTTATTTAATTCATCAGCACTTGTATAATTCTTATCACTCTCTTCATAAAATTTATTATACTTTTTTAATATATCTATTACGGTTAATTGGTTTCCTTTTTCGTCAATGTAATCAGTTTTTATGCACACTATGTTTGAGAATTTTCAAACAAAGAACTTGATATTAATCCGATAATTCTTTGATGATTTTTATAATTTCATCTCGAAATTCCGGTAATTTTTCCTTAATTGTTTTCCAAATAATTTCATAATCAACACCGAAATAATCATGAATCAATTTGTCTCTCATTCCGGCTATTTGCCTAAAAGGAATATGGGAATATTTACTTTTTAATTCATCAGGTAGATTTTTTACAGCTTCACCTATAATCTCAAAATTTCTTTCAACTGCATCTTTTGTTATATTACTTGAAAGAAATTCTTCAAAACCCAATTTATTTGTATATTCAAAAATTTTTTCGAGAGATTCTTTAATATCATGCAAAAAAAATAAAGGATTTTTATTTTTCATAGTGCAACTGCCTCTTGTAAAATTTTATCTTTTATAAATTTTTTTAAACTGTTTGGAGTTCCTAAATCAATTTTTTTGTTAAACAACTTAGATATATAATCTTGCAAATCAATAAAAACAAACATATCAACAGGCTTTTTAAAATTTACGAGTAAATCAATATCACTATGAACAGTTTGAAGATTTTTAGCATAAGAGCCAAATAACAAAAAATTATCTACAAAATACTTTTCTTCAAAAAATTTTTTATTATTTTGAAGAATATTCTTTATTTCATCTATAGTATAAATTTTATTTTGTTCCATACGTTAAATATAGCATATTATTATTGATTTGTAATGCGAAAAATAAAACTTAGTGTAAAATAACACCTGGTTTGATAATTTGTAACACTGCGTTTGATAATTTTGACCTGTTTTTAATAAAAATATAATATAAATGTTTTGATTAAATATTTTTTAGAATATCGCTTAAATAATTTTTGTAGTTATCTTTCAGACTTTTCGGTGATATAACCTGCACATTTTCACCCCATTTAAAAAGATTATACAATATTGATTTTTCTCCTGATAATTGAAATGTAACAATAACAGCACCATTTTTCTGTATTTCGATTTTTTGTGAGGGATGAAAAATGTAATTTGTAACATCATCTGCGATTTCTTTTTTGAATTTCAATTTTATATTTAAAATTTTATCGTGATAAATTCCAACAGACTGCTCCGCATATTCTTTTAAATTAAAACTGCTGTCAGGTTCAAAGTATTCATCTAAAACTTTTATATCAGTTATTTTGTGCAATAAATAATTTTTAATTTTACTGTCATTTTTTGCAATTAAATAGTGCTTTTCTCCGTATAAAATACCTAGAGGAATAGCTGTAACTTCTTTTACAGACTTTAAACCTTTTATAATCCTAAAATTTGTTTCTTTATCTCTTTCATAATCTGCCGATTGATAATTAAACTGCACTTTTTTCATAGACTTTAAGGCACTGCGGATTATTGTAAGTATTTCAGCACTAACTTTATAACTTGAACCCTGCCTTATCAAAAAGCCCTCATTTTCAAGCAAAATTTCAACATCATTTTCTAATGACGATAAATTTGTATTATTTGCAGATTTAATTGAAGTTATTATTTTTTTAAGTAAATCAATTTTATTTTCAAGATGATTTATTCTGCATAGTTCTTTTATATTTTCAAGGTCAGCAATATCATCTGAATTGAAGTTAAAAAGATTAACTGCTTTTCCTTTAAATCCCCATCGTTTTATTCTTGTATGTGTTTCAATTTCCGTAATCGAAGGACATAAAGTTAAAACAACATCTTTCATTCTTATTGCAGTCCGTCTTGAAACATTATATTTTTCTTGAATTTCTTTAATGCTTATACCATATCTTAATGACTGCATAGTCATAATTAAGTCAATTATATCTTTAATTCGGTTAAACCTTAAATTATCTTCTCTTTTATTCATAAATTTATTTTAGCATAAATGTCAAAAACGGGCATTTCTAATTTAGTATAAAATTTATTATGATATAATAATTGAAAGAAGAAAATTATGGAGAAAAATATGATAGACGGATTAAATGCAATAGCTGATGATAATTCTAAAATCTTAATTTT
>CAJOJP010000050.1 GCA_905234915.1 Candidatus Gastranaerophilales bacterium | reverse complement strand
ACTTCGCAATGCGCTTCTTATTTATATCCCCTTCCTGCCTTAGAAAGATTGTGCTTCGCAATGGACTTTATTTTTTGTTTTTTACTTGTTTTTTAATTAAATTAATATATCCCCTGACATGCCGTAACTGCTTTAATATAAATAATTTTTAGACTTATACACCAAAATACACTTTCTTTTGCATATTTACTCCGAATGTTATGAACCGGCACAATTACTTGCAATATATTTGAATATATTTTATCATACAGCTATGAGCGATAACTTTGAAGAATTATTCGAAGCGGCATACCAATTGCACATAGATGAAAAGTTTGATGAAGCAAAAATTGCTTATGAAAAATTGTTGGAAATTAATCCCGAAGATATTAATGTATTAAATTTGTACGCTCAGTTGAATTTTTTATTAAAAAATTATGATAAAGCACTTATACTTTTTAATAAGGTTTATCAAAAAATTCAGACAAATGATATAGCAGTAAATATAATAAAATTGTATTTGATTAAAAATGATTTTGAAAATGCAATAAAAACAGCACAGGCAATAACAGTTAAAAATGCAGATATTTTAAGACTTGAAGCAAAGGGATATATAAGTATAAAAAATTATGAAAAAGCAATAGAAGCATATCAAAATATTATTGCTTTATCACAAAACAGTGATGATGATATTTTTAATCTGGCACTTTTATATTCATATAATAATGATATCAACAGCTCCTTAAAATATGCATTGGAATATTATCAAAATAATAAAGATGATGTAAGTATATGTTTTCATCTTTCCTCTTTATATGAAAAAAAGAACGATATACAAAAACAGCTTGAATATTTGATGAAAGCCGTAGAGATAAAGCCTGATATCGAATTATTCTATAATATAGGTGTTTTATACAGGCTCTTAGGTAGTGAAGATGAGGCATTAAAGTATTTTAACAAAGTAATTAAATTGAATTCAAATCATCGGCTTGCATTTATGAATATTGCAAGAATTTATCAAACAAGAGATAGAAAAATCGCTTTAAGTATATATGAAAAATTAGCGGAAAAATTTCCTGATGATTTAATGATTTTGTCACAACTGTATATTTCTTATAAGGAACTTTTTCAAAACGAAGCTGCATACAAAATTGCACTTAAACTTATAGAAATTGACAGTAAACAATCATATCCTTATGTTTATGCTGCTGATGCTTTGGCTGCTTTAGGTCTTTATAATCAAGCAATCTCCATGTATGAAGCTTCTCAAAAATATTCAGATAATAATGAATATTCGGATACAATGATTGCTGATATATATTCTTGTTTAAATCAGGGCGATAAAGCAATACAAATATTTAAAACAAAATATCCTCATCTTACAAAAGAAAGTAAAAATTACTGCTATATACAAATGTGCGAAAAAAATCTTCAGGAAGTAAAAGAAGTTATGCATAAAGCTATTTTAAAACCCCGTAGTGAAGAAGATTTGGACAATCGTGCTTTACAGTATTTTCATAAACTTAATATTGATAAAAAATTTAATATTAACGAGAATGTTTTTAAACAATTTAAAACAAATAAAACTCAAAAAGAAATTGAAACATTTAAATATTACGCAAAAAAAGATTTATATTCCAACAATCCCGAGAATAAAACAATATTAGTTTATAATGCAAACGGAACAGGTGATATGATTATGTTTTCAAGATATCTTTTTATTCTTGAAAAATATACAAAAAAAATAATTTTACAAGTTCCAAAATCAATGCTCAGACTGATGAAATACAATTTCCCGAATTTTAAAGTTATTTCGGACGAGGAAATAATAAAAGAAAATTTGTATGATTATACTTCAAGTTTCTTCGGCTTATTATTTAATCTTAAAGAAACCGATTTAAAAAATATTCCGTATTCTTCTAAATACATTTCTGTTGATGAAAATTTAATAAAAGAAAAAGATAGTTATGCATTTTTGAATACAAAAAAGAAAAAAGTCGGAATATATTGGCTCGGCAATCCTGTTATAATGCCTCAGCGTTCAATAAAACCAAATAAATTAAAACCGTTATTTGATATAGAAGAAATTCAAATATATTCATTTCAAATCGGCAATTTAGATTATGAATCCGAAAATATGGCAAAAGAACTCTCTTTTATTGATTTGGCACCTTATATAAAAGATTATGCAGATACTGCCGCTTTCTTAAAAAAAATAGATATACTTGTCACAATAGATACATCAATAGCAAATTTAGCAGGAGCAATGGGAATAAAAACATTTCTTATGCTTCCTTTTGAATCTGAATGGAGATGGTTTCACGACACAAAAACAACTCCGTGGTATGATAGTGTAAAAATATTTAAACAAAAAACTCCCTTTGACTGGGAAGAAGTTGTAGAAAGAATAAAAAATGAACTCACAGTATAAAGAATTGACGGATAAAGCCGTTAACTGCCACCAGAGTGGTGATATTGAAACAGCCTTAAAATTATATGCACAATTATTGAGTATAAATCCTGACGATGCTAATGTATTAAATTTGACGGGACTTTTAATGCTTTCAGCGGGAAATGCTCAAGAAGCAATTGAATATATAACCAAAGCATTTATAATTAATCCTACGGCACAAATTCAAGGAAATTTAGGTAAAGCATACTATGCGGCAGGTATGTACGAAAAAGCGGTAAAGTTGTTTTTAGAATCTTTAAAGCTTGAAGAAACAGATGATATTTACTATTCTTTGGGTCTGGCTTACAGAAAATTAGGGAATATTGATTCTGCAATTGAAGCATATAAAAATGCACTTGAACAAAATCCCGGAAATTTTTCCTCTTGTTATAATCTTTCACTGGCGTATAAAAATATAGGCGATATAGATAATGCCATATTTTATGCTGAAAAATGCAAAATTTTAAAAGAAGATGACGAGGGTGTATATGCTATACTCTCAGGATTATATGAAGCCACGGGAAATTATGAAGAAGCCGTTAAAGCCTTGAAAAAAGCTTCATCAATAAATCCGGATAATTATTCCTATTATTATAATATGGCAATCTTCAGTTCCGAATTGGGAAGAACAAAAGATGCAATAGAATATTACTTTAAAGTTATTTCACTTAATCCCGAGCATATACCTTCTTATGTAAATTTATCAAATATTACAAGAAAATTAAAAGAAGGTGATGAAAATGAAAATAAAGAAATGGCATTAAATATTATACTTCAAGGTTATTCTGTCAACCCTAAAGAAGAAATATTATTGTTAAGTCTTGCTCAATTATATAAAGATATGTATAGAAATGCGGAAAGTATTAAAATTATAAATGAAATACTCACGCTTAACCCTAATTGCGATCAGGCATATTCTCTTATGGCAATAAATTGTATGGATACGGGAAATTATGAAGAAGCACTTCAATGTTATGATATTGCAATAAAGTTAAACCCGAATGATATAAATTTTTATCACGGACGCGCAATTGCCTTGAAATATCTGGGAAGAGAAGATGAATGCAGAGAAATTCTTGAAAATATCATTAACAGTGCAGAGGTTACTAATGAATCGAAAATAACACTGGGAATGCTGTATTTACAGCATAAAGAGTTACAAAAAGGAATGCAATTATATCATTACAGGGCTGATGATTTTAATTTGCAAAATTATACAAACGGTGAAGTTTGGGAACCCGATAAAAATATAGAAAATAAATCAGTCCATATATACACAAATTGCGGTTTGGGCGATACTGTTATGTGTGCAAGATATTTACCGTATTTAAATGAGAAAGTAAAAAATATAATATTTCAAACGGATGAAACACTTGTAGCTATAATGCAGGAATCCTTTCCAAACGTTAACGTTATAAAAAAATCCGTTAAACCGCCTTTGCATGATATTTCACTTCAATTTATGGATATACTGCTTGCTCTTAACGTTGATTTATATAATATTCCCCTGTCAAAAGGGTATTTAAAAGCAAATGAAGCAGCTGTTAAAATGTTCTCTAGTCTGCCGATTTTCCAAAACGATAAGAAAAAAATAGGCTTATATTGGCAGGGAAATAAAAATATATTTAAAAACAGGTCTGTAAATTTTGATACAATAAAACAATTAACAGAAAATAAAAATTTGAATTTTTATTCCTTTCAGTTAGGATTTAATCTCGAAGAAACAGATAATTTATTTGATTTATCGCCTCATATAAAGGATTATTCAGATACAGCAGCACTTTTAAAAAATATAGATACACTTATTACGATTGATTCATCTATAGTCCACGTGGCAGGAGCTTTGGGAGTTAAAACATATTTGTTACTTCCTAAAACAGCGGAGTGGAGATGGTTTTATGATGAAAAAACAACTCCCTGGTACGATAGCGTAACTATCTTTAAGCAAAAGGAAAGTAATAACTGGGTAGAAGTGCTGGATAGAGTAAAAAAAGCATTATGAACCCGGGTGATGAAATTACGGTTACAATAGAAAAAATGATTTCAGGCGGAATAGGACTCGCAAAAATCAATAATACTGCTGTTTTTATCAAAAATACTCTGCCTGAAGAAATCGTAAAAATAAAAATTACTAAAATAAATAAAAGTTATATTGAAGGTGAAATTATATCTGTTGAAAAACCTTCAATATACAGAATAAAACCTAATTGCGCTTTTTCTAAAATATGCGGAAGCTGCGATTTATCTTATGTTGAATATAATGAACAACTAAATCAAAAAAAACTGGTAATAAAAGAAACTATAAAAAAGATTGCAGGTATTGATATTGATGTTCAAAATATAATTGCTTCACCTAAAATAAAAGAATACAGATGCAAAATACAATTGCCATATACTCAAACTAAAGTTTCCAAAAGACTTTTATCGGGCTATTATAAAAAAAATTCTCACGAATTAATTAATATAAAACATTGTTCAATGCATCCGGATATTATAAATGAGATTAATGAATATCTGAAAGAAAAAGCACAAAATCTAAATATAACAGGCTATAATGAAAAATATAATACCGGACTCATCAGGCATGTTATTTACAGGATTTCTTCCGATTTAAAACAAATCTTAGTAATATTTGTAATAAATTCTAATAAAATTGAGCAAAATTTAAAAACTTTATCTTTGTTATTAAGGCAAAAATATCCGCAAATAGTTGGAATTTGTGCTAATTTTAATACTAAAAATACGAATGTTATTACGGGCGAAAGAACAGAAATTATATCGGGTCAGGATTTTTATACGGAAGTATTGGGCAATAAAAAATATAAAATATCCTCCTCGAGTTTTTTTCAGGTTAATCCCTATTGCGCCGAACTTATTTTTGAAAAAGTAAAAGATTTAATATCCAAAAGGGTGGAAAAGCCTTCAATCTTAGATGCCTATTCCGGTGTATCAAGTTTTGGAATATGGCTGAGTGATATTGCAAAAGATGTCACATGTATAGAAGAAGTAAAAAGTGCCTCGCAAGATGCAATAAATAATTTAAAACTTAATAATATTTCAAATTTAAAAATAATAAACGGTGATGCTGCAAAAGAATTTGAAAAATTAATAAAAAAAGGTGTTGAGTTTGATATATCGGTTACAGACCCGCCAAGAAAAGGCTGTTCTTTAGAGTCAATAAATTATCTTGCCAAACTTACTTCAAAATATATCATATATGTAAGCTGTAACCCTGCGACACTGGCAAGAGATATAAAATTGCTGAAGGAACACTATTTTGAACTTGAATATCTGCAAGGAGCCGATATGTTTCCAAATACCTGTCATATTGAATGTATTGCAGTATTAAAAAAATTTTAAATCAAAAATAAAATCAATAGATTGTAAATTTTTATTAAAATTATAAAAAAAAATATAAACATTTTTACAAAAGTGAATTATTATATTTGTAATAAATCCCCAAATCTCCTCCCAAGATTATTAAATATTAGCTGCAGGGCAGCTTTTTTTTGCTTAAATATAATGAGTATAAAAATTATTCATAAAAATAATGAACTTTTTGATTTTTGTATAGTTTAATATAATACAAGAGGAAAAATTAAATGAATAATAAAGACAATAAATGTAATAAATATGAAGGTTTTTTCGTATTTCAAAATGAAGAAAACTTTAATGAACATATAAACAATTGCGAAGTCTGTAAAAAAGAACACGAAAAATATTTAAAGATTTCCTCTCTTGTAAAAGAAATTGCTCCGAAATATTTAGAAAGAGAAAATCATAAAAAAATGATGAAGTCCGCTCAACGATTGGCATGCTGCCTTGTTGCTTTTTTGGGACTGTCTGTATTTACAGGTTACAAATTATATGATAATTATGTCTATACCGTAAATCTTGAACAAGAATCAACAGTTAGCGAAATAGGACTCCCTGTTGATGAATACGGATTTTTGTCTTTATAAAAGGATAAATAATTGAAATCAATAATTGATAAATATAAAAATAATATAAAAAAAATTATTTCAACAATGACCGGTTCTGAAAATGAAGATATTGAACAGGAGGTTTATATCAGAACCTGGAAAAATATGAATAAATATCGGGAACAAGGCAGATTTAAAAGCTGGATTAGTACGATTACCGCTAATTTATGCCGAGATTATTTAAAATCATCATACTTTAAAAATTCAATAAACCAGGTTACAGAAGAAGATGATTATATTCAAATAAAAGATAACAAAGAAAATGTAGAAAATGCTTTCTTTCAAAAACAAAGACAAAAAACAATCATCGCGGCGATAGATGCATTAAAACCCAAATTAAGAGAAGTAATAATTATGTATGAAATGCAGGATATGAGCTATGAAGAAATATCCGCTAAATTAAAAGTTCCGATAGGAACTGTAAGGTCAAGATTATTTAATGCGCGTAAAGAACTTAGTGTTACATTAAAAGATTTAATCTGAAAGGAGATTTAAATGAAAACAAAGATACTTACAACCGTAATGGCATTAGTTGTAATATCTGCTGGCTGTATTGCTTTTGCGGATGAAAATGTTCAAAAAGATTTTACCCCTCCGGTGCAGCATGTTGATTTTCCTCATCATCACGGTGATTTTCACAAATTTCACCCTTCTAAGGCAGAAATGGAAAAGAAAAAAGCAGAATTTGAAAAACGCTTGAAATTAACAGATGAACAGAAAAAATTAATAGAAGAAAACAGAAAACTCGGTCACGATAAAGTAAAACCTATTCTGAGCGAAAAACATGAAAAGTTAAAAGAACTAAAAAAACTCCGCAATGATAATTCTTTATCAGAGGAAGATAAAAAGTTAAAAACCTCTGAACTAAAAGCCGATATTAAAAATTTGAATGAAAAGGCTAATAAATACAGAGAAGAAAATATGAAATCCTTTGAAGAAATTCTTACGGATAAACAAAAAAAAGAATTTAACAAAATAAAACAAGAACAAAAAAAAGATATGGAAAAGCGAAAGCTTGAATTTATGAAAAAAGCCGAAAAGGCAAAAAAGTCAGGAAAACAAAATAATAATTTCCCGCCGTTTCCTCCATTAACAGATTAACAAAACTATAGCGTGTTCACACTCTTATAAAATGCGATTGAGAAAAATTACAAAATTTTGAATTTTTTCCCCAATTGCATTTTATTGCTATAATCTGCTTATGATATTAAAAGAATTTGCAAAATATTTACGGGAAAATAAAGATAAAAACTCGGTAAATCTCCTTAATGAATGGATTATAGACAGATTAATGCGTCCTTCTTTAAATAAGGTGGATTATATACTGAAAGCCGAACTATATTATGCTGAAAATAATAATAATAAAACATTTATTATTGCAAAATCCGATACAGGCAGAACTCTTTTAAATGCACTCTATAATTTTTCTTTAAGTTTTGAACAATACAAACTCGCAAAACTTCGACATAATAAAATACAAAATTAATTTACAAAAATTTATATATTTAGCAATTTTTTTGAAAAAACTGTTTTAATATTATATAATAAATAGATACACAACTGGAGAAAAAGAATGACTATTGCAATGCATATAGGCAGTTCCAATTGCGCAAAAAAACTTACTGCATCCGAGGGAAATATTGAAAAAATCAGCAAAAAACTCCGAGAAATAGAAATAAAGAACAATAAAACAAAATCTAATAGTAAAATCGGAACAATATTACTGGTATTTTTAGGTGCATTAAGCGTATCAGCGTCATTATCACTTTTTAGTTCTTTAGAAACAACTGCATTTATAACAGTTGCTGTATTCATATCTTTTATTGTCTGCGGTTTGAATTTAGTTTTAAAGTAAACTATAGTTAAACTGCTCTTTGAACTTTACCTGCTCTTAAACAAGAGGTGCATATTTTAATTCTTCTTACGGTTCCGTTTTCATTAATTTTAACAGACTGCAAATTCGGACTTTGTCTGTAAACATGATGTTTATGTGAAAACGAAAGTTTTGCCGCTTTAAGATTTTTTTTACCGCATACCGCGCATTCAACTGACATTTTAAATTCCTTTCAAATAGTCGTATAAATTGATGATAAATTAAACAAAATTAATAATCAAGTTTTTTATTTTTAATTATTTTAAACAGAAATATTTTTTAATTCGGGATATTTTTCACACAGCATATTATATTCTTTTGATGTTAAATTTGTTTCTTTTAATGATTTTTTCATTTCTTCATAATATTCTTTTTTATATTCATCTTTAATCATACTGTAATAGTAAAGCAGATTATGAATTTTATAATTTAAGAAATCATTTCTCAAAACTTCATAAGTATTTGTTTTTTTCATCAAATCTTCAACGATATCAAAAATTTTTATATGATCAATTAATCGGCGGTTATTATCGGTAAGAACGGAACCTTCACGATTAAATCTGTATATATAGAGTTTTTCACGTATAAAAAATACTCTTTGCGCTGCTAAAAGCGCGCCAAAAATAAATTTATGGTCTTCAAAGTCAAGACCTTCAGCAAAATCAATTTTATTTTTATCTATAAATTTTTTTGAATACAGTTTATTCCATACGCACATAGGATACTGAAAAGGAGATAAATCATGCCAATTAAATACTCTATTGTCAATAATATTTTTAAAATTTTCATCAATAAAATATGGAAACGGGGCATTTACCGCATTTTTTTCATCGTACCCGTCAGGCATACACATTGCTATATCTAAATTTTTTTCTTTTATTTCTTCATACAGCCTCTCAAACATTGAAGGTTTGACCCAGTCATCGGGGTCAACAAAACCTATACATTCGCCTTGAGCAATTCTAAGCCCGTCATTTCTTGCTGCTCCGGTACCTTTATTTGATTTGTGTATAACTTTAATTCTGTTATCTTTAGCTTTATATTCCTCAAGAATTTCATAGCTCTCATCTGTTGAACCGTCATTTACACATATTATTTCTATATCTTTCAATGTTTGATTTATTAAACTGTCGAGAGATTGCCTTAAATATTTTCCCACATTATAGACAGGTAATATAACGGAAACTTTTGGAATTTTATTATCATTTAAAATTTTGCTGTTGCAATCAGAGTGTTCATTTTCTTTTTCGGATGTTTTTAATAAGAAACCGAATTTTTTTTCAATTTTATTTCGTAATCTTATAAATTTTCTAAAAGGTTTAATTTGTTCTTCATATATTTTTTTCTGTTCTTCTATAAAAGTATTAAAGTTTTCTTCTTGAATTTTCAATTCTTTTTCAAGTTCATTTATTTTTGCTTCATATTGATTTTTTATAAAAGAAATTTTTTCTGTCAGATTATTTATATGCCAATCTTCCGTTTCTTTTTGTCTTCTTACTATTTCTTTTTCATACCAGTTTTTTTGAGAAGTAAGCCGTTCTTCATAATAGGATTTCAATTTCTCGGTATCTTCAACGCATTTAACGTTATAAAAAGAGGTAATTTCTTCTTTTACCCACCTTGCTTTATTTTCAATTTCAAGACGCATTTTATCTTTATAATAGTCAAATTCGGCTTGCAGTGCCTTTATTTTACTTTCATAAAATTTTTTTTGTATTTCGTATTTTTTTTGAAACTCTTTTTCAAGTTTCATTAAAAGCTCGCTGTTATTTAACATTACTACCCTAGTTTTTCTTAAATATTTTACCGATTTTGTTTTTAAGCTGTTCTCTTTTTTTATAGAACTTTAATAATATTTTAACCAATAAGTATTTATTTTCATAATAATCTTTTTGTTTTATAAAAGCCTCCTGAAAATGCTGTTTTTGTTCTTCAAGTTTCCATTCATAGTCGGCTGTTAGTTTTTCTTTTACCTGTCTTACGGATTCTGCCTGCCAGGACTTTAAATCAAACTCCTGACGAAGAAGTTTTTCCTGCATTTCCTCGTATATTTTTTTTAATTCCGCATCTTTTTCTGCTTTCATAAAAATAAATTGTTCATCTATAGCTGCTTTAACTGCTTCTTTTACTGTTTTTTCGGTATGTTCTTTCCACCATTCTATTATTTTTTCTTTTTCTTCTTCCTTTTCCTTTTTGAATTTTTCAAGATAATCTTTTATTGCCTGAACATCAAGACTGCATCTATATTCTGTTTCTTTTATTTTTTGATTTGCAATTTTATATTTTTCTATTAAAAATTTCCAAAAATCAATAAATTCTCCTTCTACAACAGCATCAAATTCATCACGGCAGTAGCTTTTTAAAGAAAGAACTTTTCTGTCTTCTTCTGTAATTGTATTATTTATACGGGTAAAAAATTCTTTCATATTGGTATAGTAATCCTGATAATATTTTTTCTCCAAAAGTGTATAACGATGAAAAATATCATCTATAATCCAGCTTATAATTTCTGATTTTTTTTCGTTAAAAAATTCAGCTTTTTGTAAAATATTCCAGGTAAGTTCTACCATAGGTATTCTGTCATAAATTTTTTTATCAGAATTTTTCATTGTTGAAAAACGGCGGTTTTGTCTGTAGAAATAAAGATTTTCCCATACTATATTAATTCTGTCCGCCTTTAAAAAGGTTTCGACAGAATACGGTAAATCTTCATAAATAAAGCCTTCTTGAAATTTAATATTATTTTTAAGCAAAAAATCATGCCTGTAAATTTTATTCCAAATAACTGCAGGATTATTTAATATATAATCTTTTGCTGTTTCAGCATTAAAAACGTTAGTTTTAAAATTTTCAAAAGCTTTTAAACTGTAATAATCATCGGTATAAAGGTTTTGTTCAATATCATCATATAATTGTACAGTGCACATAGTAATATCAGTATTATTTTCTTTTGCACTGTTGTAAAGTTTTTCAAACATATCCAGACTGCACCAGTCATCACTGTCAACATAAGCAATATATTCACCCGATGCCACCTCTAAACCTATATTTCTGGCATAAGACTGTCCTGAAAGCACTTCTGTATTTAAAAGGATAATACGGTTATCCCGTTCAATGTAATTTTGTACTATTTCTTTTGAAGCATCTGTTGAAGCATCATTAATACAAATAATTTCAATATCTTCTAATGACTGATACATAAGCGTAGTAAGACATTTGGAAATATATTTTTCAACGTTATGAAAAGGTACTATTACTGATACTTTAGTCATCTTCGTTAAATTTCTCCAGTTCGGAATATTTGAATGTAAAATCAAATTTAATTTTTTTTAATATCCGTACATAAATTTTATCATTATTGTAATAAATATCAAAAATTTCAGGATGTTTTTTTATACAAAAAATATGTTTTTTATATTTAAAAAAATATACATTTTCTTCTTTATATAAAATTTCCATTAATTTATACATTGATTTAATTTTAAATTTTTGTCTTTCGTAAAAATTAATATTACCGGTAATTAAATTTTTAAATAAAAAATAATTATATCGGAATTTACCTCTTACTTTGTCTGATAAAACATCAGACTCTATAATGAGAGAACTTTCTTTTTTAAGTTTATCGGCAAACGCTTTTTTATATTTAGAATTCAGATGTTCAAAGCGATAAATAAAATCCTCGACTTTTTTTCTGAAAAAAGTATATCTTATATCTTCAAAATCTTCTATATTTCTAATTTCATTAAACATCATTTCAGAAACATCAATAACATCAAGGAACTTTTTTCCTGCTTTTTGAATAATAGAATTTTTACGATTTATTCTGTAATAATAAAGAAAATCTCTTACAATACATACTCTTTGGGTTTTAAAAAATATCGAAAAGAAAAAAGGACCGTCTTCAAAAATAAAACCGTCTGGGAAATGAGCATTATATTTGTCTGTTAAACTTTTACGGTATAACTTATTCCAAGCCATAACGCAAACATCCATAATAAAAGGTTTAGTATCTTTATAAGAAAAAGAGCGGCCGTCAAAAGTGCTGTCAAAAAAACCCAATGTATAATAAGGGTTTGAATCATCAATTTGCTGATTTGTTTCATCAAATTGATGAACAGCGCATATTGCTATATCGCTGTTTGTATCTTGAATATTTTTATACAGCTTTTCAAGCATTGTTTTATCGACCCAATCGTCAGAATCAATAAAGCTTAAAAATTCGCCTTTCGCTATTTTCATGCCTGCATTACGGGCAGATGATAACCCGCCGTTTTCTTTATCAATGATTTTAATTCTGTAATCACGTTTTTTATATTTTTCTAAAATATCGCGCGATTTATCCGTTGACCCGTCATTCACACAGATTAACTCAAAATATGGAAAAGTCTGGCTTAAAATACTGTCTAAACACTGTACAAGATAATCTTGAACATTATAAACAGGAACTATAACTGATATTATAGGGGTGTTCATTTGTTTACCTTATAAATAAATGAAATTACAGGCTGATGATATTCAATCGAATTTATAGAATGAATATCCGTTATAACAGAAGGCGGAAGAATATGCCATTTATACACGGCACATTTAGATTTCCAATAAAACTTGTTAATCCATTCCGTTTTCAGCTCAAAATTAATATTATTCTTTTGTTCATATACAAAATTATGTTTCAAAAGTTCATTTTTTCCGTAATTTTTATTTTCAACAAGCCAGATAATTTCATCAAGAAATTCATAAGGCATATTATCTTCTTCTGCATAAACCGGTTTACCTGTTTTAGGATTAATTTTTAACTCTGCCCCGGGAGGTTTTTCCAATACCGATTGAGGAATAACATTTTTAATTTTGCGGTTCTTATTTAAAAAATCGGCAAGTGCAAAAAGTTTAGTTTTTGTTACATCGGCAATAGGAGCAAACCCCCCTGACATATCACCGTTGACAGTTGCATAGCCTATATATGCTTCTGATTTATCGCTTGTTGCGATAGGAAGCATATTTTTATATTCATTGGAAATACTCCAGAGTATAGTTGCTCTTGTGCGTGCCTGTAAATTTTCTATTGTTGTAGTTTTTTCATATTTTTCGGTATTAATTTTTTCAAATGAATTGTTCAACATTGTTTTCATAGGGTCAATTAAATCGGATAGAGGTATTTCCAAAAAATTTAACTTCAAATTTTCAGCTAAAATTTTTGCATCATTTTTACTTTCATTTGATGTTATTCTGCTTGGCATTGATATACCCCAGACATTGCTGCTGCCTAACGCATCAGCCAATAAAACAGCGCAAACGGAGGAATCAAGACCGCCTGAAAGTCCTAAAACCGCTTTTGAAAAACCGTTTTTAGAAAAATATTGCTTTATTGCAAAAACAATACTTTTATAAGTTCTGTCCAAATCATTTGCATAATTAAGTTCAAAATTATCAAGATTTATTTTTTTATCGGAACCTTTTGGAAGTTCATTTATTTTACCGGATAAATCAGAGGTTACAACGTAATCTTCTTCAAAGGATTTTGCTCTTAATATTAGTTTACCCGTTTTATCATAAATTCTCGAAGCTCCTTCAAAAGAAAGGTTATCTGCATATCCTGCTTTATTTACGTAAATGTAATTTACGCTGTATTCTTTTGCAATATAAGAAAACAGCGAGTTTTTAACATATTCTTTTGCACATCGCGAAGGTGAACAAGAACAATTAATAATAGTATCGGGTTTTTGTTTCATTACTTCTTCAATCGGGTCTATGTCATATATACATTCATTTTTGAAAAATGATTTATGATTAAAACTGTCTTCACAGATAATAACTCCAAATTTTTCGCCGTTTAATTCAAAAGTAACAGGCAGTTCTTTTGATGATTCAAAATACCTGTAATCATTAAATTCCGAATAATTAGGCAGTAGAATTTTTCTTGCGTTAGAAATTATTTTACCGTTTTGAATAATAGCGGCAGAATTATAAAACGGTTTTTTCCCGTTTTCTTTTACAGGCTCCGCATAACCTATTACAGCAGTTATATTTTTTGTTGATTCCGTTATATCATTAAGTGCTTCTAATTGTCGTTCTATTATTGATTTATGACGAATAATAATATCACCGAAAGGATATCCCATAAGTACAAGTTCAGGGAATATAATCAAATCTGCTTTTTGATATTTTGCCTTTTCTATGCATTCCTTTATTTTTAATGCATTATTTTCAATATCACCTGCTATAGTATCGATTTGCGCTAAAACTATCTTATTCATTCTTTAATTATAATATAAAAATTCAAGGATGATTATTATTTTAACTATATGCAATTTTGCACCGAAAAATATATTATGATGCATAATTAGCGAAAGCATTAACTTCAAAAGAAATTAAAAACGGCGGTCTGTTTCCTCAGTTATTAAAATTCTAAATT
>CAJOJP010000049.1 GCA_905234915.1 Candidatus Gastranaerophilales bacterium | reverse complement strand
AACCCTTCGGTTAACAGCCGAATGCTCTGCCATTGAGCTACTGAGGAATAACTACATTTATATAATATCAAAAATAATTATATTGTAAAGTAAATATTAGAAAAAAATTAAGTATTAATTGCAAATCAAAATAACTATTTATGTTTAACTGCTATGGATCACATTCAATTTCTCCATCAGGCGCAAATCCGCTTGAGGGAATTGGAATAAAATTACTACCATATGTCCAACACTTACAAACAAATGAAAAACTACTACTTGTATTTGTTTCACATTTAATACCGTTGTTTCGCGCCCAATGATTTCTGTAACAACTTTCTGTAAATCTTCCAGACTTTGATATGCAAAAAGCTTAACAATCTTCCCTATACAGTAAATTGTAAGCAAAAATTAAATTACAGCCTCCTGTTACAGCATAATCTATCACTTCATTTCCATCCGGCATTATGTTGCGAAAAGTACAGGTACATCCTGAAAGTTGTTCATTCGATAATGTTATATCATTATAAAGTTCTAATAATTAGTATTGTCATGATTTTAAGTTATAAATGGATTTAAAACAATCTGTTGGAAAAAATATACAAAAAATAAGAAAAGAACGTAAACTGACACAAGAAGAACTTGCCGAGTTAATCAATATTGAAACAATAAGCATGAGCAAAATTGAAACAGGTAAAAGTTATCCTACTGCCGAAAATCTAAGTAAAATTGCAGGAATATTGAACGTTGAACCTTATGAATTTTTTATTTTTGAAAATTCAAAAAATATTGAGGATTTGAAGCAGGAAATTATAATTTTAATTAATGATATAAAGGATGACCGAAAAAAGCTTATTAAAATATTAAATACAATAAAAAGTCTATATTAGAAACGCTTTTAATAATTACTTATGAATTAATTTTTGATGTCAGTTCCTGAATTTCTTGCGCTATTCTTCTATCAGCAATTAAATCGGTTTTTATTTTATCATAAGAGTGCATAATTGTTGTATGTTTACGATTAAAACAATTACCAATGACAGGAAAACTGTCATCTGTCATTTCTCTTATTAAATATACCGCAATATTTCTTGCTTTTGCAATATTTGCTTCTCTGCTTGTACTTTTTATATCTGTTACAGAAATATTGTAATAGCTTGCAACTATATCAATTACACCATCTATTGTTACGGTTTTTCTGTTTTCTTTATAACCTATAATTTTTTTTACCGTATCAATATTTATATTAAGATTATTAATAGTAGTAAAAGCACTGATTCTGTTAAAAGCTCCTTCTAATTCCCTTATATTTTTGTTATATACAGAGGCTAAAAATGATGTTACATCTTGCGGTAATTTCGTATTACTGTATTCCGCAAGTTTTTTTAATATTGCCATTCGGGTTTCTGTATCAGGAATTTGAACATCTGCTAATAATCCCATTTGAAATCTTGATTTAAGTCTTTCAGGAGAATTTTTTAATTCTTCAGGCGGTCTGTCCGAGGTTATTACTATTTGCTTTCCCGAATTATAAAGACTGTCGAATGTATTAAATATTTCTTCTTCTGTTCTTTCTTTTCCTTCAATTAATTGAATATCATCAATTAAAAGTACATCAACTTTTCTGTATTTATTTCTAAAATCATTCATTTTTTTATTTCGGTCATTTGCCTTGTCGGCACCTGAATAAATGGAGTTAATAAGGTCATTGATAAATTCTTCTGTTTTAATATATTTAACTTTTAAATTTTGTTTATGAAACATAATATCTGCACCAATGGCTTGTAATAAGTGAGTTTTCCCTAGACCCGATCCCCCATATATAAACAAAGGATTATATTTTCTCCCTGGTTTATTTGCAACTTCAATAGCTGCCGCATAAGCAAATTTATTATTTGAACCGACAACAAAATTTTCAAATTTATATTTTAAATTCAGACGGCAATCAGATTGCATTTGCATTAAGCCGTCATATTTTGAAGGTTTTGGACGATTTTCCAAATTTTTTATATATTCTTTATCTTCTTCTTTTTTTGCTTTTTTTTGCTCTGTTTCAAGTTTTTTTCTTAATTCTTCATCATATACGACTTTAAATAAAACTTCTTTATTACAAACCTCTGATAAAGCAGCTATAATTTTCTTTTTGTCTTTATTCAGCAGTTCAACTGCCAAATTATTGCCCGTTAAAACACAAAAACAGTTATCTTCAAAAGAATGCGGAACAAGAGGAAGCACCCAGGAATTATAAGAGGTTGCAACAATTTTATCCTTCAAAATTTCCAGGACTTTTTCCCAAATTTCTTTAATCGATAAGTCTTCCATTGCCTTTTTTCTATTTTAACTTATAAGAGCCTTTATTGCATAATTATGTATATAAAGGCTCTTATTTATAATGTTTTTAATTCGTTTTTACTGTTAATCTTAAGTGAAGTTCACGCAATTGCTCTTCCGTTGCAACAGCAGGAGCATCAGTCATTAAACATTTAGCATTTGAGTTTTTAGGAAATGCAATTACGTCGCGTATAGAATTTGTTTTAGCAAGCAGTGCCACTACTCTATCTAAACCGAGTGCTAAACCTGCATGCGGCGGTGTTCCGTATCTGAAAGCATTAATCATAAATCCGAATTTTTCTTGAGTTTCTTCATCAGATAAGCCTAATGCTTTAAATACACGTTTTTGAATTTCACCATCATGTATTCTTACACTGCCTCCGCCTAATTCATTACCGTTATACACAATGTCATAAGCAATTGAACGACAATGAGCAGGATCTGTTTCCATTTTATCTATATCTTCTTTATTTGGCATTGTAAATGGATGATGCACCGATACATATCTGTTATCTTCTTCAGAATACTCAAACATCGGAAAATCAACAATCCACAATAAAGCGTGCGCATTTTTATCTATTAAGCCTAATTTATCGCCAAACCAGAGTCTTAGTCTGCCCATTACATCATATGTAACCTTTGGTTTATCCGCAACAAAGAAAATAATATCACCTGCTTTTGCGCCTGCTCTTTCTTTTATTGCAGCAGCTTGTTCTTCCGTTAAAAATTTCAGAACAGGTGATTTAGCTGTTCCGTCATCAAGATAAATAATATTAGCAAGTGCTTTAGCTCCATAAGAAATTGCGAGTTTTGTTATATCATCAATTTCTTTTCTTGAATAATGAGCTGCATTTGGAATTTTTATTCCTCTTACAATACCGCCTTTTTTTAAATTATCTTTTACAATCTCAAAATTAGATTCCATAATGATATCGCCGATATCAAACAATTCAAGACCGAAACGAACATCAGGACGATCTGATCCGTATTTATCCATAGCCTCTTGATATGTCATAACCGGTAATTTATCGGGTGTTTCATAACCGACAATGCGAAATACTTCTTTTAACAAGCCTTCTACCATGTTAATAATATCCTGTTGTTCAACAAAAGACATTTCCATATCAACCTGAGTAAATTCAGGCTGGCGGTCTGCTCTTAAATCTTCATCACGGAAGCATTTTGCTATTTGATAATACCTCTCGATACCGCCTACCATCAGCAATTGTTTAAAAATTTGAGGAGATTGAGGAAGTGCATAAAATTTTCCCGGCTGAACTCTGCTTGGAACAAGATAATCTCTTGCACCTTCAGGAGTGGTTTTAATTAAAACGGGGGTTTCTACCTCCATAAAATTATGTTCATCCAAATACTTTCTTATTGTTTTTACAATTTGGTGTCTTAATTTAAGGCAATTTAAAACCTTTTCCTGTCTTAAATCCAAATAACGATATTTTAACCTGACATCCTCAGATACATCTTCCGCATTAAGAGGAAATGGCATGACTGCCGAAGTTGATAAAATTTCTAATGATACCGGATAAATTTCAATTTCACCTGTAGGTAATTTATCATTAAATGTTTCTTCAGGTCTTAAAGTGACTTTTCCTGTTGCTTTAATAACAAACTCATCTCTTAATTTTTGGAATACATCATAAACTTCAGGATTTTTAGAAGGATCGGACACAAGTTGAAATAATCCTGATTTATCTCTGACTTCGACAAATATAATACCGCCCAAATCACGTACTGCCGATACCCAGCCTGCAATTGTTACTTCACTGCCGATTTCATTTTTTGTTATTTCTCCGCATCCGTGCGTTTTCATTGATGTTGCTGTTAACATAATTTTATTCCTGTTCTCTCATTATAAATAAAATTTAAATCAAAAAAATTATTTTTTCAACACTAAGAAAAATAACAAAGTAAAAAAGCTGTTTGCAATTTTTATTTCGTTTATTTATATATTTTTTTGTACATTTGATAAGTTCTAAAAACTTTTTTTACATAATTACGGGTTTCATCATAAGGAATATCTTCGATAAATTCATCATAATCTTCACCGTTAAATTTTTTTGTCCATTTTCCCGCTGCGCCTTCTCCGCCGTTGTATGCCGTAACAACATACAAATCATTATTAAATTTATCTTTTAAATATTTTAAATAGTTGCTGCCAAGATACAAATTCGTTCTTATATCTTCAATATCTGCTGTATTTGATACATTAAGCCTGTTTAGCATATAATTTGCAGTCTGCGGCATTAATTGCATTAAACCTATGGCTCCTGTTCTGCTTCTTGCATTTTCATTATAATAACTTTCTTCTCTTATAATTGAGGCAATTAAAAACGGGTCTATCTCAAGTTTTTCGCCTGAAATATTTATTTCTTTAGTCATATAAACAGGGTATGCAAGTTTATATACAGCACTTATAACAGGGGCTTTTATTTCCATTTTTGAAATTTCATCGCGAGCAAGTACAATAGAACGTGATTTTTTTCCTTTTTTAAACTCAAACCAGCTTTCAACTATAGGATTTGTAAAATCCGCATCAAGCCATACTTCATAATCTCCCATATTGAATAAGGTATTTATAAGTTTTAAATCTTTTATATCAACGTCAGCCGTTGAAATAGGGAAATCTATTTCTGCCTTGTCTGTGGGAAGCTTGTTATTTTTTGAAGTTTCCCAAAAATCGTTCTTTTTCCCTAATATTGAAGCTGCTCTTAATCCATAGTAATCATCGGGATATCTTGTTATTAACTTATTAAATACGTTATGAGCTTCCTGTATTTTATTCTGTTTTAAATATGTTTTTCCGAGCCAAAATATTACTTTTGGGGTAGAGTTCACTTTTTTATATATTTTTAAATGTTTAAGCGAAAGTTTTTCTACGGATATGTAATCATTTTTTTTATATGCATACCATATCAAATTCCATAAAGCTTCGGCTGCATATCTGCTTTTTTGATAATTTTGGTATATTTCCCTGTAATATACAACAGACTTTTCTCTCGGAGATATTTCCGCCAGCTTATAAAATACGTAATCTATACCTTTAAGTTTATTTTCTCTGACCAGTTTTTCAATTTGCTGCCAATTTTTTAATCTGTTTCCCGATAAATAAGATACATATATATTATAAATTTCATTTAATTTGTTTTCTTCGGCATGTTTTGCGTATGTTTTAAATCCTTCTTCAATCAGCTTTTTGGCTATTACTTTGCTGCCGGAATAATGATTTGCCAATACTAAATAATCCCAGCAAATTTCAACAGGTAACTTAGAAAAATATTCCAAAGCCTCCTGATATTTATGCTCGTTGAAATAAGCAATTCCTATGAGTTTCATATCATCATTTGAAAGTTCAATTCCGAGTGATGAAAGTTCTTTTGCGCAGCCTATTACATAATACTTTCCTGAATTTTCTTCATTTAAGGCAATATCAAGATATTTTCTAAAATATTGAGCAGCTTTTTCTATATCATAATTTCTTTCAATTAACCCGAGGAAAAATATTTCATCCGTACTCAAATTATTATTCTGTTCTAATTTTTCAAATTCAATTCTTGCATTATCATACTGCTTTAAATAATAGTAACTTTTTGCAAGATTTAAACGGGCATTAGTGCTGAAAACAGATTCCGGCATTTTTTTTAAAAATAAATCATATTTAAGAGCTGCTGTTTTATAATCACCTATTTTTTGCGCGCTTTTTGCCTGTTTATATAAAGCCATTGCATATAAAGGACTTATACGTTTTATTTTGCTAAAATTGTAAAAGGCATCAGCGTAATTACCGTCATTATAAAATTGAACACCCTGCCTGTAATATATAGGAGAATTTTGCGTAATTTTATCGTTATAAATTAATATCGTAAACAAACAAGGAACAATTATTAATAAAGTCCAAAATATATATTGTAAATATTTCACTTTTTCATACCTGTTTTTTTAAACTTATTAATTAGTATAATTTTAACATAAAAAGTAAGTGAGGATAATTATATAAAAAAATGACGAAAAAAATATTAAAATTAATATGCGGAGCCGGAAACGAAGATTTTGAAGAAATAGAAAAATTATCTTTTATATATGCAAGTGCAGGATTTAATATGATTGATACCTCTGCAAAAATTAAATCAATTCAAGCCGTTAAATCGGGGATTAAAAAAGCAGGAAAAGAAAATGAAGTATCTGTATGCGTTAGTATCGGCCTAGGTGAAGATATTCATTTATCAAAAGCGGTTATAGATAATAAAAAATGTATTAAATGTAAAAATTGTATGAAAATATGCGAAAGAAACGCGATTATTTTTAAAGACGAGGAAATGCTTATTGATGAGAAAAGATGTATAGGATGTTCAAAATGTATAAAAGCATGCTCTCATGAAGCGATAATGAGCTGTCATAAAAATAACAGTCCGCGTGAAATGCTCCTTGCTATTTTAGGTGAAAATATAGATTGTGTTGAATTTCACTGTACCTCGGAAAATGAAAGTCTGATTTTAAATTCCTGGAAGGAAATAAAATCAATTTATAACGGTCAATTAAGCATTTGTTTAAACAGATTAAAATTTGGCGATGAAAAAATAATAAATCTTCTTAAACAAATGGTAAATAATGATAAAAATATAATTATTCAAGCCGACGGAAATCCTATGTCCGGAAATTTAAATGATTATAAATCAAATTTACAAACAGTTGCTTTTGGTGAGTTAATAAGAAATTCACAAATTAATGCAATTTTAATTTTATCAGGTGGTACGAATGAAAAAACAAGTGAATTTGCAAAAATATGCGATGTTAATATCAATGGGGCTGCAATAGGAAGTTTTGCTAGAAAATTAGTAAAAGAATATACAAATACTAAAAATTTTTGGGATAATGAAACTATTATAAAAAAAGCGGTTAAAAAAGCAGAAACTCTTTCAAAAAGTTTATTGTTATATTTATAATCAATATAAAAAAAGGCGGGTAAATTCCCGCCTTTTTGGAATTATTTTTCAATTCTGCCACTACGTATATTAATCAAAAAATATTCCTTTAAAATATAAATCAATACTATTAAAACTTCAAAAGAAAAGTTTAATTTGAAAAAGGACATCTTCCCCAGGAAGAAAACTGCTCTGTATGATAACACCAGCAATTTGAGGAGAATTGTTTAAAACCGCCCTCCGGGTTAATAAATATTGTAAAACCTTTACTTTCGCAATGCTGTTCGCATAAAGAAACTGATGTCAATTGTAATTTACATCCGCCTGTATGCGCTCCATGCAGACCAAATTGCCATGGGGTACCATTCTCTGTTTGACACCAACAGCTAGATACTTGTACACTATTATCAAACAACTCTAATATTTCATCATTATTTAAATTTTCAATCAGTTCCAAATCCATTATTTCAGCCCCACATAATTTGTTATAAAAGTAAGCACAACACAAACAGGCTTTTCTTGCCTTTTTGTCAATTTTCTTATAAAATTTTGTAGTAGTATTTTTAATATTTATTCGTATTAATTTTAATACTAATTTGTATTAATGTCAAGAAATTTTATAACAGTTTAATATTCAAGGATAATAATGTTTCCAAATAATTTAAAAGCTGCACGGCAAAAATTAGGGCTTAGTCAAAAAGAAATGGCGGATAAAATTAATATTCAGCAAGCCCAATATAGCCGGTACGAAATTGGAACAAGCCCATCAACAGAAATATTGGAAAAACTTATTAAACAATTTAATATTAATATAAATTATCTTCTCACCGGTGAAGGCTCTATGTTTATAACTCCGGAACTTAGTCAAAATTTGTTAAAATTTAAAATTCCAAAAAATACAAAAGTATTGTTGGAAGTGGAAGAATAAACTCTTATTTTAGAATAATATCTTCTTCTATTACTAGTATAGCATTCCTCAAATAACCGGACTTTTTAAATTAAAAAATAGCCGGTACGACTTAATAAATAAACAGGTGAAACAGCTTTGAAAAGTGTTTTATTTTTTGCAATACTCTAAAATTTCAAAAATAAAAAGTCCTGTTAATTACAGAACACACTCTGATAAAAGAATATACAAATACTAAAAATTTATTATTGAACTTATAATTAAAATATAAACAATATAATTTCTTTCGCTGACTTTACATTAAACATATTTTTGGCAAATGCAAATAATTCTATTACATGAATACAATAGAACACTCCAAATTGAACACACAATATCGGGAAATCTATAAAATATCTTGTTACCGCATAAAAATCATAATTGTCAGACTGTTTATGCCAAGGTATGCTAAAAAACTATTAACAATTTTTATTTTTTCTATATACATCGAAATATAAATTAATGTAACTGTAAGCAAAATAGATATGTTAATAGAAATAAACGGACTGTTTGAATAAAATCTTTCATTCATACTTAATCCGAAATATCTTTATATTTATCAAAATTAATAAAATAGCCGGAAATAAAGAAAAAAACCGGAATATGGAAAAAATATTTTCACTATTAAAAAGAAATGTGAGTCATATTACTACAATAATTATTGCTATTCCTTTTGCAATATCACCATACATATAATGTTTAAAATTTTGTATTCCGCTCATTTAATAACATCCGTTAACTTGCTCACTTTCAGAATTACTTTTATTAAATGCCCCACTAATATTAGCCATAAAAATTTTCTTTTATAATCAGTCTGGTTTTAATTCTTATTTTTTCATCCTCCTCTAAAATTTGCTCAATAGACGGAGTTTCAATCGAAATATAGTTCTCCAGCATTGATTTTGTTATTTCATAAATATCCGTAAATTTAATTTTGTTATTTAAAAAAGCAAAAACAGCCTCTTCATTTGCCGCATTAAGGCATACCGGGACAGTTCCGCCCTGTTTTCCCGCTTCTATTGCAAGTTTTAACGCAGGAAATTTTTCATAGTCGGGAGTATAAAATTCAAATTTGCCTGCATTGACAAAATCAAAACTTTCCGATTTTATTCCTTCACACCTGTCTGGATACGTAAGTGCATATTGTATAGGTATATGCATGCTCGGAATGCCTATTTGGGCAATAATGCTTCCATCTATATACTCAACAGCACTATGAATATAACTTTGAGGATGTATTACAACTTTTATATTTTTATATTCAAAATCAAACAGATGATGTGCTTCAATTACTTCAAGTCCTTTATTCATAAGAGTTGCAGAATCAACCGTAATTTTTTTACCCATTTTCCATCTCGGATGATTTAATGTTTTATTTATATTTGCATTTTTCATTTCCTCTTTTGATGCCTTCAAAAAAGGGCCGCCTGAAGCTGTGATTATAAGATTTTTAGCTGTTTTTCGATTTTCAAGGCATTGAAAAACAGCACTATGCTCACTATCTACAGGCAGAATTTTTACTCCGTATTCTTTTGCAAGCTGCATTACAATTTCGCCTGCCATAACAAGTGTTTCTTTATTTGCAAGTGCAATATTTTTTTTATGTTTTATTGCTTCAATTGTTGGAATTAAACCGATTTTACCCGAAACTGCAACTAAAACCAATTCAATTTCATCAATTGAAACTATAGTTTTTAAACCTTCATTGCCGGATAATATTTCTGTTTTTAAATTTTTTAGCTGTGATTTATCTTCTTCCTTTTTTATACAGACATATTTGGGATTATATTTTAAAATCTGCTCTTTTAAAAGTGAAATATTATCCCCTGCCGATAACGCAATAATTTCAAATTGTGATTGTAATTTATTTATAACCTCAAGAGCCTGAGTACCGATTGACCCTGTAGAACCAAGAATTGCAATTTTTTTTTTCATTTTATACTCTGCCGTAAATATCTTCTATTCGCTCTATATCATTTTCATCAAGAATATCTCCTGATTGAACTTCTAAAATTTTTAACTGCTCACAGCCCGGATTTTGCAGTGAATGAATTTCTTCTATTGCGATATCAATACTTTCGCCGGATTTTAATAATATTTTCTCATTGCCTTTAATAACACAAGCCTCGCCCTCTAAAACAATCCAATGCTCGCTGCGGTGAAAATGTTTTTGAAGGCTTAATTTAGCCTCAGGATTAACCGTAATGCATTTTGTTAAAAATCCGTCGCCGTTTTCAAGCACGGTATAATATCCCCACGGACGAAAAACAGTTTTATGTATTTCTTTTGTCGTCGAATTATTTTCATTTAATTTTTTATATACATTTTCTACACCGTCAGGAGCATTTTTATCACAAATAAAAGAAGCATCACCGGTTGAAACTACAATCATATCTTTCAATCCCAGAACGGCTGTCAGTTTATCGGTTGAATAAACAAGAGAATTTTCACTATCCATATCAACAACTTTACCTGAAAAGCAATTCCCGTTCTCATCTTTCGGACAAACATCATACACCGCTTCCCAGCTGCCTATATCTTTCCATTTTGTATTAAACGGCATCAATACAAGCTTTTTTGTACGAGATATAATTGCTTCTTCTATAGTAATATCATTTAAACTTTCATAATCATTTAAAGCTATGGAAGGGATATCATCTTTTATTTGTTTATTTATAAAAATAGAATATATTTCTTTTTCATTTTTCTTTAATTCTGACATATAAGTATCAAAACTAAACATATAAATTCCCGAATTTATAAAGGTTTTCCCCTTTTTTAATATTCCCTGATTTATTTCATCAGCATTTTCAATAAACTGAGATACTTTAAATGCCGTTTGCTCTATATCATTTAAAACATTATTTTTTCTTACTTTAAAATAAGTCATATTTTCTTTAATTTCTTCGGTTTCACTGCCAAAAGAAACAATATAGCCGTTTTTAGCAAGTTTTTCCGCTTTTTCCAAAGTAGTTGCAAACTTTTCTATATTTTCAAAAATTTCATCAGAAGGAACAACTAAAATTATAGGAGCTTCTTGTGAAAAATATCTGAAATTATCGTAAATAAATTTTGCGCTGAGAGTAACAGCCGGTGCCGTGTTTTTTGAAACAGGCTCTATAACTGTTTTATACTCACTTTTACGGAAAAATTTTTCTTGAAGCTCTTTTAATTGTTCTTTTATATTAGAATAATATTTTACATTTACGGCAGTTATAATATTCTTGTCATTAACAACATTTGCAACATTCAAAAAAGTCCGCTGAAACAGAGTATATTCACCATCAAGCTTTAATAACTGTTTCGGAAATGCTTCACGTGAAGCGGGCCACAAGCCGTTTCCCGAACCTCCCGCTAAAATTATACAAAATAACTGTGACATAACTACCCTTTTTTTTGATTATACAATAAATAAATCAATTTGTAATTTTAATTTTAGGTGAAGTCAGTTTTAATATTGAAGATTTATAAAAATCCGTATTTATATTCAAATATTCGCCCAATACCAGAATTGAAAATAAAAACTCCCGTACTTCTTCAAGATTATCATTTGAGTTTAAAACAGAATTTAAAAGTTCGGTAAATTGCATATAAATTTTATTAAAATACAGATTTTGAGCCTCTGCTATATTGATATGCAGCTGCAGTTTTGAGGCATTTTCAAATAATTTTAGAATTTTATTAAGTCTGTTAATTTCAAAGTTTTTAACAAAATTATATATTAATTTTTGAATTTCTTCTGAAAAAATTCTGCCTGATGGTTCCCTATTTATTTCAATTTTTAACGAATTAGCTTCTTCATTTATTTCGTTAGCCCTTTGTATAATATTTTCATCAAATATCATTGAGGAATTTTTAAATAATTCATTGAAATCCTGAGAAAGAGTGTATATTGCAGCAGGTTTATATGCTTCCGGAATTTCTATTCCCAAATTAATGAGCTGTTTAATAAAGCTTTTTCCTTCGTTATATACAACTCTATAGTTGTTTTCAAATTTATTAAATTTATCGCGTAATGAATTTAATATAATACTGCTTCTGTCTTCAAACGGTAAATCTTTTAAAGTATAATATTCATTTCCGAATAAATTATCAAGCATTCTTATTATTTCGGTTGCAGGCTTATTCTGGTATGTATCAATTAATTTACCGGTTAATTCGGTAATATTTTCACTTTCATCATAAGGTTTAATTGCGCAGTGAAAATCACCTTCTGCAAATTGCAAAGAAGCGAAGCTGAAATCATATTTTTCAAGCGTAATCTCTGACTGTATCTCTATTCTACCGGTACAAAAAGATGTTGAACCTTTTGACGAGTGTCTGTAATATATTTTTTTAATATTGTAGCAATAAAGTTTTGATTTATCTTCATAATGATTATATGTTGAAGAAATAGCCCACAAAGCCGCTATTTGTTTAATAGAAACAGAAAAAGGCTTAACAAATTTTTCATAAACATCTTTGCCTGTTCCAAATCCCCGTATATTACTTTGCGCTCTTGATAGTATTTTGGTAAAACCTTCTTCTATATTTTTATCGGAAAAAGTTTGAGCTAATTGCATTGCTCTAAGTGCATATTTCATAATTTGAGTTGTTTCTATTCCTGAAATTTCAGAGAAAAACCAACCGCAGCTTGTGTACATTAAAAGTGCCTGACGCTGCATTTCCATTAATTTCAGAGCTTTAACCGTTTCAACCGAATCAAGCTTATATTTTTGATGTTTTGTTAAAAAAGATTTAATTGACATTTTGCTTCTGTCTAAAATAACGTTAATATATTCGTTTCTTGCGAGCCAAATATCTTTGTAATATACAGAAGCATGTTTTTCAAAAATTTTAATAAGTTCATCCCGAACGAAGTCAAGAGCCTCTCTTAAAGGTTTTCTCCATTTTTGATTCCAGCCGTAGCCGCCGCCTGTTGAACATCCGCAATCATCGCACCATCTCCCTACTCCGTGAGAGCAGCTCCAGGCTGATACAGGCTTTATATCAACCTCCCACTCGGGCGGTTCAGCCTCTAAATAATTTGCATAGTTTGTTATGATAAAGCCTTCATCTTTTGCTCGTATTTTTAATACATAAGCAAGAGCCATATCTCCAAATTTTGTATGATGACCGTAACTTTCTCCATCCGTTGCTATATTTACCAGCTGATTATAATCTCTGATATCACTTATACCTTCTTTTAGTCTTGATATAAATTTATTTCCGTCTGTTAAAAGTTCATCAAAAGCTACTGATTTTGAAATAGCTCCATCATAGAAAAATAAATCAATATATTTAGAACGATTTGATTTTAAGTAATATCTGTATGCTCTTGCCGGATCAATATTGCCCCAGCTTACGTCAATCCAGCTGTTTTCATTAAATTTTTTTATACTTTTAGCTTGATACGGAGATAAAACAGTAAATTTAATACCGCAGTCGATAAGTGCCTCCATAGTTGCATCATCACAGGCTGTTTCTGCAAGCCACATTCCCTCCGGCATTCTGCCGAAACGATGTTTAAAATCTTTTATCCCCCATAAAATTTGAGTATATTTATCATTTTTATCAGCAAGCGGCATAATAATATGGTTATAAACCTGAGCAATTGCATTGCCATGACCGTTATTCAATTCACTGCTCTCCATATCCGCCTGAATTATACGTTTGTATGAATAGGGAAAATACTTTTCCAAATATGATAAAAGTGTAGGTCCAAAATTAAAACTTATGTATGAATAGTTATTGACAATATCCATAATTCTGTTTTCATTAGTAACTATTTTAGCTACCGAATTAGGAGTATAACATTCGGCTGAAATGCGTTCATTCCAGTCATGATAAGGAAAAGCACTATCCTGATTTTCGATTGCTTCAAGCCATGGATTTTCTCTGGGCGGTTGATAAAAATGCCCGTGAATAGTCAAATAAACTTTCTTATTATCCTTCACAACGTACTCCTAATTGCTCATGCCATTAACTAATTCTTTTTCTCCTGTTTATTTTTTTGATTTGTTATTTTAAATTCCGTAATATCAAGCCAAGGGTCGCCCAGTGCATTTGAAAATACTTTTCCCGTAAGATAAAATGTATCACCTGTATCTATATCTATATTTTTTTCTGCCAATTCTCTTGTCATAAACATTTTTAGCTCTGATAAAGGTATTGTATGATCTTTTACATCGGGACGTTTTATCAAAACACCTATATATTTTGAACTTTCACGAAAAGCCGGCTTATAATCAAGCCCTAATGATGTAAAAGAAACAAACTCTCCGGAAAAAGAAACTGTTTTATTTAAATATAAAGAAGGATTATTAACAATCGCAACCGGGGAAACAACAGTTGCCTGTAAAGGAGCCGGAGTTTTTTTAACAGGAAGCTCTGTAGTCATTTTATTGACAGGCGCACTTACAGGTGCAGCATCCGCAATTACATCAAAACTAACTGTACAAAAAATCAAAACAGCAATTACATATATAAATTTTTTCATTTCTATCCCTCTATAGATACTAAACTATTTATATTCTAACATATTTAAAAAAAAATACATTATCAAAATGTATGAATTTCAAAAGATTTATATTCATCAATTATTTCATTCCTAAGTTCAGAAGTTATAAACTTTTTCTTATTAAACATATATTTGAACAATTTAATTAACAAATCAAAGCCCTGACTAGTAACTTTTACATTTGAAATTTGTCCTTCTTCTTTCCAGGTAATAGGGAAAAACATATATTTTTGTTTATAAAAATCAAGTGCCATAGTCATTAAATAATTAAAGGTTAATGCATCGGGAAATTTAAAATAAAATTTATTTTTAAGCATTTTAACAGAATAGATATTTAATCCGGCTCCTAAATCGTAAATTTTTTTATTTAAGCAAACTGAAAAAAGAATATTAAATACAATATTTCCGATAATTCTGACAGGAGAATAATTTATAAGTTTAGAACCTTTCATAAATCTTGCGCCTAAACAGCAGTCAAAATTTTTATATATTTCTTTTTCAAGTATATTTTTTATATCGGAAATTTCGCCCTGATTATCTCCGTGTATAACTGCAACATAATCATATTTGTTTTTTATTGCATAATCAAATGCTGCTTTATGTGAACCGCCAAGATTATAATTTTTTTCGTTGAGCATTACGGTTAATGGCATATCAGGATTTTCTTTCAGCCATTTTAGAGCAGATTCACGGGTATTGTCTTTACTTCCGTTATCAATTACAATTATACGGGTAAAATATTTTTTATAATCAATTAAAGAGTCAAGCACTTTAACCAATTCTTTTTCGCAATTATAGCAAGGTATAAAAAGCAATATCTTATCCATATTTATATGCTCCGAAACAGCTTTTAATTCTTACGTAAAAATTTTTTTCTGTCAATATTATGTACCGGTTCATAACATATTAGCTTAAATATGCAACAGAAAGTATATTTTGGTGCATAAATTTTATAAATAATGCTTTGGCGGCTAGTCAGGGGATATAAGACGAAGCCAACTGCTACGTATATAAAAACATCTAAACTCAGCCAAAACGCGTGAAAACGCAAGCTCTTGCATCTATCAAAGACTTATTTTAAAGTCAGACACGCGTTTTT
>CAJOJP010000048.1 GCA_905234915.1 Candidatus Gastranaerophilales bacterium | reverse complement strand
TGAAGATTTTTTCTTAAGACTGAATTTTTAATTAATTTGTTTATCGAAACTACAGCGGGGCGGGCACTGTTTGACGAACGAATGTGAGGAGTTTGCCCGTCACGGGTTGCAGTTAGCAAAATAGGTATGCAGTATCCGCAGTATGTTTTAAATTTATTTTACACGGATAAAGACGATTATTCATCATAATATATTTTTCGGTGTAAAATAATTACCTTATATTTTTATAATCTAACCTGGCACAATATTCGTAGATTATGTTAAAATAATTCTAAATGAAAGGTTAAAGATGTCCGAACTTAATTTTAGAGTTGACGAAAATAAATGCATTCATTGCGGATTGTGTCAAAAAGATTGTGTTGCCTACGTTTTAGATATGGATACACTTAATTTTCCCCGTGCCAACAGACCACAGCAATGCATTAAATGCGGTCATTGTATGGCAATCTGCCCTGTCGGCGCAATTTCAATTTTTAATAAAAATCCCGAAAATGCTGAACAAATTCAAATTCAAAATCCTGATATGATTTTAAATCTTATAAAATCCAGAAGGAGTAACAGGCAGTATAAAAAAGAAAACGTAAATAAAGAAACTCTTTTTAAATTGAAAGATATGCTTAAATGGGTTCCTACAGGCTGTAATGCACACTCTCTTTATTTTTCTTTTATAGATGATATAGAGGTAATGGAAGAATTTAGAAATTATACAAATGAAAAAATTATCAATGCTTTAAAAAACAAAGGCATAAAAATGATTGCCGATAAATTTACTCCATTTTTACAGCATTTTTTAAATGGTGAGGATATTATTTTTAGAGGAGCTCCGCATTTAGTTGCGGTTTCAAATAAAGTCAGCGCGCCATGCTCTAAAGAAGATGCAATAATCGCTCTGAGTTATTTTGAACTTTATGCTCAGAGTTTAGGTTTAGGTACTTGCTGGTGCGGATTCGGTGATATTGCTTTAAATGCTTTTCCTGAACTCTGTGAATATTTAAAAATTCCTGACGGATATAAAGTTCAATATGTAATGCTGTTCGGTGAAAAAAACGCGAATTACGCAAGAATAACGCAAAATGAAGATGTAACAATTGTTAGTGCCGAAAAAACAGGAATACCAAAAATTTCTACAAGCGGCAAATTAAAAAGATATTTTTGGAATATGATTAGATAGAGGCTTGTTATGCGTGAAGAATTACTGTCTGTGATAGAAAAAAACAGCAGAATAGCTTTAAAAGATTTAGCTGTTATACTTGGAGAAAAAGAAATAGATGTTGCAAATGAAATTGCAGCTCTGGAAAAAGAGGGCATTATCTGCGGATATCAGACACTTATTGATTGGGATAAAACCTCAATAGAAAAAGTTACAGGTTTAATTGAAGTCCGCGTTACTCCACAGAGAGGCAGAGGCTTTGATTCTATTGCCGAACGAATATATAATTATCCCGAAGTTAAAACCGTATATTTAATTTCAGGCGGTTTTGACCTTCTTGTTATACTGGAAGAAAAATCACTTAGGGAAATTGCTAATTTTGTATCCGATAAACTTGCTCCGCTTGATGATATACTAAGTACCGCAACACATTTTATTCTAAAAAAATATAAAGATAACGGTACTGTTTTAACTACTAAAAAAGATGATGAAAGAGAAATAATAACTCCATGAAAGAACTCTCCAGAAAAGTCGAAGCAATAAAACCTTCCGGAATACGTAAATTTTTTGACCTCGTAAGTGAAATGAAAGATGTTATTTCATTAGGAGTTGGTGAACCCGATTTTGATACTCCCTGGCATATACGCGATGAGGGAATATATGCTCTTGAAAGAGGTAAAACTTTTTATACGTCAAATCTCGGCTTAAAACCTCTGCGTCAGGAAATTTCAAATTATATAAAACGTACTCAGGGCATTAAATATTGTGCCGATAACGAAATTATAGTCACGGTAGGAGGCTCGGAGGCTATAGATATAGGTATTAGAGCTATTGTTAATGAAGGTGATGAAGTTATAATTCCGCAGCCGTCTTATGTTTCTTATGAACCCTGCACTATACTTGCAAATGCAAATCCCGTAATTATAAATTTAAAATCGGAAAATGAATTCAGGTTAACCCCTCAAGAGCTTGAAGCTGCAATTACCAACAAAACAAAAATTTTAATCCTTCCTTTTCCGAATAATCCTACAGGGGCAATAATGACCCGTGAAAATCTTGAAGAAATTTCTAAAATAATAAAAAAATATGATTTATATGTTATGTCAGATGAAATATATTCTGAACTGACATATAAAGGAAATCATGTTTCAATTGCTTCTATAGAAGGAATGAGAGAAAGAACAATATTAATAAACGGGTTTTCAAAATCCTATGCAATGACAGGCTGGCGTTTAGGATATGCCTGTGCTCCGGTTGCCATTATAAGACAAATGACAAAAATTCATCAGTTTACAATTATGTGTGCGCCTACAACAAGCCAGTATGCAGCTGTTAATGCATTAAAAAACGGCGATGATGATGTTAAAATGATGAAAACCTCTTATAATCAAAGACGAAGATTTCTTTTAAATGCCTTTAAAGAAATGAATATAGAATGTTTTGAACCGTTTGGCGCATTTTATGTTTTCCCTTCCATAAAACAATTCGGTCTTACAAGTGAAGAATTTGCAACAAGATTATTAAAAGAAGAACGGGTTGCGGCTGTACCGGGTACTGCCTTTGGTATAAGCGGAGAAGGTCATTTAAGAATTTCTTATGCTTATTCTCTTGAAAATTTAAAAACAGCTATGGAAAGATTTCGCAATTTTATAGAAAAACTTCGTAAATAATTTATAT
Organism: Candidatus Gastranaerophilales bacterium; assembly: GCA_905234915.1. Lineage (GTDB taxonomy): Bacteria > Cyanobacteriota > Vampirovibrionia > Gastranaerophilales > Gastranaerophilaceae > Avigastranaerophilus. Next base: position 25,634 of record CAJOJP010000048.1, on the reverse strand, counting down.
ATAAAAATCTGAAAATATTAAAGTTTTAAATTTTTTCGTCGATTACTCAAATATAAAAAAGAGTTCTCATATTTATGTAAGATAAAGGTATTTTTTATGACAGAAAAAATAAATAATAATTCCGTGACTAATAGTAACTATGAATACAAGAACAGAGAATTCAAGAAATATGATATGGAAGACATAGATATTAGTACGTTTTTTGAAACTGATATAAATATTAATAATACTTCCGAATATTCGGAAATTAAACGCAATAAAAATGATTTTGAAGATGAAGAAACTGTATTAAATACATCAACAGCTCCTTCTGAAACTACCCCTGATGATAAGTTAAAAAAAGAAAAAGAAAATGAATTAATCGAAGCTCAAAATAATTATAACAAAATTTTTACAGGCGAAAATAAAAATGTTAAAGAAGCTCAAGAAAAATATAATTCCGCAAAAAACGAATTTATCAAACTGTTAAATAAAGATAACAGTTTGATGAAATTTCGCAAAGATAAATTACTTGATAATATAAATAAAGCTGAAGATTTAAACAACCAAATAAATAATGCCGAAATACAACGGCAAATAAATGAAAACTCAATAATGAACAAAGAAATTGCCATTGCCGATTATGAAGCCAATATAGCTGTTTTACGGCAGGCTTTGACTATTTTAAAAAATCAATTAAATGAAAATCCGGATAAAAAAGCTGAAATTGACTCTAAAACCAATGAGATAAATAATAAAATATCGGAATTGGAAAAGAAAGTTCAGGAAAATAAATCTGGAATTGATGAATTAAAATTGCAAAAAGAAGTAAAAAGTAAAAAACTTAATTTTTTTCAAAAGTTTTTATCATTGTTCGGGAAAAAATACGAGGAAGAAATAACTCCTGATAATCTTAGAAATAAACTGGCAAAAATTCAAAAAAATAAAAATAAATATGAAAAAGAATTGATATTAGATAATAAAGAGGCATCAAACAGTTTAAAATCCGCATTAACAACTTTTAATGAAGCTGATTTAAATTTACAAAATATTAAAATGACAGAAGCGGCAAATGCAAAAGATAATATACAAAAAATACAAACAGAACTTAAAGAAATAAATCAAAAAAATAATGAAAATAAATTGGAAAAAATATTGCCAAATAATTCTGTTTCTGCTTTCAAGTTTGACTTTACGGAAAATTTAACATCAGAGCAGAAAGAAGACTTGGAAGTATTCAAAAATAAATATCAGCAAAACAAAGATAAATATAAAGAAGTTGAAAAAATAACGGGACTTCCCGCAGAATTAATAGCAGCTATACATTACAGAGAAAGCAACGGAAATTTTGGAACATATTTGCATAACGGCGATGAACTTGGCAGACCGACGGAACATTATCCTGAAGGTATTTATTTCGATAAGGATCAGTGGGTGGAAGCCGCAATTGATGCACTGCAAAGAGAAGGCTGCAATGATGTTAACACAAAAGATTTAGATTCATTGTTGTATTTTGCAGAAAAGTATAACGGATTCGGATACAGGAACAGAAATGAGGTTTCACCTTACATATGGTCGGGTACTACTAAATATACAAGCGGGAAATTTGTTTCTGACGGCAGCTATGATAAAGATTACGTTGATAAACAATTAGGTATAGCTGTTATGATGAAAGCAATCTGTTAAAAAATATACATCTATCTTGCTCTTTTGTCTGTTAATTTTTATATTATTGTTTTTTAGCATAATAAAAAAGGGTTAGGATATGAAAAAATTATTATTAATTTTACTTATTATAAATGCAATTCCTGCTTTCTGCCGGACAATAACCGGAGAAATAGAAAAAGAAACAACAGGAACAAATAGAATATATGATTATGAAAGTAATCTTCCAATAGAAGGAGTAATAATTAAAATACCTTCTAAACATTATAAAACCAAGACAGATAAAAACGGGAATTTTGAACTTAAAACAATTATTAATGCTCCAACGATTATGGCACTTGAAAAAAACGGATATAAACCTTATTCTATGACACTTGGAAAAAATTATAACGAAAATACTTTAAATATAGGTATTGAAAAAACTACCCCCAAAGATATTATCGTTGAAACTGATATGATTCATATAGGTGATAATTCTTTCAGTGAGAATAGTGCTAACGCTGATGAATTCAGTTTAATCGGAGCAGGTGCTTTTTATTCAAAAGATTTTAACATTAAAAATTTGAAAGCTGATGAAGAATTGTTCATAAAAATAGGTTCTATTATCGGTATAGATACAATAGAAGCTCAAAGAATGGGACAATCACACGTTAAAACTGCTCATTCCAGTGCACCTGAATTATTTTTTAACGGAAATAAAATTGCGGAAATTAAAATTAACGGAGATAATCAAAAAATAAAAGTTCCCAATGAATTACTAAAAGTAAATCAAAAAAATAATATAACAATAAAAACAGGAAGAAATCTTTATAAAATAAGTTCTATAGACTACGATGATATCGAGTTTACTAATTTACTACTGGAAATTAAATAAATTACCGGTTCCCCGAAAAATATTTTTTACATTAGCACATTAACTTTAATAGTCTAATAAATTGTTTTAAATTCCAAGATTTTTTCGATTGTATGTATATGAATGATCGTAATATATGTATTTATCATTGTCGTCATTGTAATTGTTCCAATCAGCAAAAGTAAACTGTATATCTATATATTCATTGTGCAAGTCTTTGGTAAGATCTCCCAAATTTCCAACTTGACGAACTGCTTTAATTGCAGCCTCGTTAGCTTCATCACCACCTGATTTAACTATAAGACATGAAATCAATTTTCCTTTTTTATCAAAAGTTATTAAAATAACTACTCTATTACTAATTGATTTATCTTTTATAATCTTCCGCCAAACCTCGGATATTCTTTTTCTGTACATTCTGAATATCTTTGAAAGGTATTCTTGATCTTCTTTTAATTTATGAATTGTACTAATATTATGAACCTTTTTAAAAAAAGTCAATTTTGCTATTTCATTTGCATTATACAGAAATGATTTAACAGAAATATCATCCAATACACTTAAAGTAGAGGTTGTCAAAGAATTTGCACAACTTTTATCTTTTAGATAATCTGTATATTTACATGTTGAAATTAGACCTGCTTTATTACCCCGGCTTTGAACTGTTGAAATTTCCTCAAAACCTCCTTTGTCAAGATATTTTACATTATAATAAATACTGTTATTATGAGAATTAACACTATCAACATCTATAAAAACCGTTTTATTATTTTCCATACTTACATCTTTCCAGGTTTGTGCAAATACACAATTCGATAGAAAAAATAAACAAGATATTGTTATAAATATTTTAGAATATTTCATTATTTTTCTTTTTCCTTATATAAGCTATATTTATATTAAATCATAAATAAAAATAAAGCTGATTGGTTTTTAAATTTAATCGTGATATTATAGTGACTGCTATGGGTAAAAAAGTAATATCAACTAATAAAAAAGCGTTTCATGAATATCATATCTTTGACAAATACAATGCCGGAATGGTATTAACGGGAACGGAAATAAAATCAATACGTAAAGGGGCTGTAAATTTAAAAGACAGTTTTGTTAAAATTTTTGATAATGAAGCTTTTCTGTATAATTGTCATATCAGTTTATACGAACAGGGCAACAGATATAATCATGAAGAAAAACGTACACGTAAATTGCTTTTAAATAAAAAAGAAATTGAAAAGATGCTCGGAAAAATAAAAAAAGACGGTTATGCAATTGTTCCTATCGAGCTTTTTCTTGAAAACGGCTGGGCAAAACTCGAAATTGCACTTGCCAAAGGTAAAAAATTATATGATAAACGTGAAGATTTAGCTAAAAAAGCTCAAACCCGCGATATTCAAAGAGCTGTTAAAAACAAGTGAGATTTATATGGCTGATTTTGTTAAAGTTGATGATATTAAATGTTTAGCTGATTTAGCCTCCGAAATTTGGCATGAATACTGGGTTGAAATATTATCAAAAGAACAAATAGATTATATGATTGGTAAATTTCAATCAGAAAAAGCAATTAATAACCAGCTTAAAAATGAAAATTATATTTACTTTTTTATTGTTCAAAATGGAGAAAAAGCAGGATATATCGGAATGAGTAATAAAAATGATTATCTTTTTCTCTCTAAATTGTATTTAAAGAAAGAGTTTAGACATAAAAGCATAGGCACAAAGGCTTTTGAATTTATTAAGGGTTATGCAAAATCCCAAAATTACACCGATATTGTTTTAACAGTAAACAAACAGAATGAAAATACAATAAAAGCATATATTAAATGGGGATTTAAAATTATTGATGCGGTTGTAACGGATATAGGCAGCGGCTTTGTTATGGATGATTACATTATGAGATATTCAATAAAAAAATAAGTTACATACTTTCAGTTATAAAAATTTTATTTGGATTTAATATTCCTTTAGGGTCAAGAAGTTTTTTTAATTGTTTCATAAGCTTTAAATTGTTAGGTTCAATTGCCTTATCAATATAAGGCAGTTTCTCGCTGCCTATTCCATGCTCGCCTGAAAGTCTGCCATTTAAGGATAATGCCAGTTCAAAAAGTTCGGTTTTGGCTTTGTTAAATTTTTCCAGTTCGGAAGGATTTCTTAAATCAAGAGCGAAGTTAGGATGAATATTACCATCGCCTATATGTCCCATAATGCAAGTTTTTAATTCATATTTTGCGCAAATTTTTCTTATTCCTTTTACAAGCGGAACAATATTTTCTCTTGGAACAACAACGTCCTCGGTTAATACGTTAGGTGCAAGTTTAGCTGTAGCTCCGAAAGATGAGCGTCTTGCTATCCATATTTTTTCTTCATCTTCGCTATTCTCTGCCGTTTGAACGTATGAAGAATTATTTTTTTTACAAATTTCCGTTATTTTATTGTATTGTTCAGATAGAGCAGACTTAAAACCATCAATTTCAATTAAAAGAGCTGCTTCTTTATCGGTAAGCATACCGCAGGGATAAAATTCTTCAACTGTTTTGAGTGTATTTTTATCAATCATATCAATAACAGAAGGGGTAATTAAATTTGAAATTATATCATTGGCTGTTTTTGAGCAATCTTCAAGAGTGTCAAAATAAGCAAGCATTATTCTTTTTGCTTCAGGTTTGGGAATAAGTCTTATTGTTGCTTGAGTTACAATTCCAAGTGTACCCTCTGAACCCACAAAGAGCTGAGTCATATTATATCCGGTAACATCCTTTGAACAATCGCTTCCCGTATGTATAACAGTTCCGTCTGCAAGTACAACTTCTAAACCTATTATGTAATCTTTTGTAGAGCCGTATTTGAATGTATGAGGCCCGCCGGAACAAAGTCCGATACTTCCTCCTATCATGGATACTTTTAAATTTGAAGGATCGGGCGGATAAAATAAATTTAATTTTTCAGCAGCTTTTTGTAAATCTTCAATCACTACACCCGGTTCAACTTTACAAATAAGATTATTCTTATTAATTTCTATAATTCTGTTCATTTTTGAAAAATTAAGAATAATACCGCCGTTTTTAGGAATACTTGCTCCGCAAACGCTTGTCCCTGCTGCCCTTGGTATTACGGGTATCGAATTTTGGTTCGCATATTTCATTAATTTACTTACTTGCGCTGCATTTTGCGCAAATACTATAACATCTGCTATTTCCTCCGAATTTACAATATTTGTTGAATCGGCGGAGTATGTATAAAGCTCTTCATAGGTGTCAAGCACATTTTCTGCCCCGAAAATGTTTTTCATTGCAAAAGTAAGTTCTTTTTTATTTTTTTTCATCAGCATACATGACATAATAGAATTATAGTCTAAAATGATTAAATAATAGTATATTTCTTAACATTTGTAATATTTTTATTTTACTAAATCCTTGAGTATGACGGTTTTTAGATTTTAATTTTCGTAAAAGTTATAAATTTACTGGATTTTTGGCAATAATTGCAGTAATTTTGTAATTTTGTTAGAATAAGAATTAATAATTCATTAGAATAGAGAGTAAAAAATGTCAGCTGAAAATAATTATAGTCAAATACTGGAAGATGTTTGCGAAAAACTTAATAACATAGGTGCAATTAGTGAAGAAGATATTTCCGAAATTAAAAAAAATGTTGAAGAAATAGAAAAATTAATAACCGGAACTCAAGCAAAAATTAATTTTCAAGAAATAAAAGAAAAACTTGAAAATATTGCTTTTCAGGTTGATTCTACTAATGATACTTTATTAAAAGATTTATATGATGATATTAATAATATAAAAACGGCTACATCAGGTTTGACTCAGCATCTTGACAATATTCAAAATGTGCAGAATTTAGCACTTACAAGAGCCGAATTTGATGAATTTCAAAAACATCAGCTTGATATTGCACTTAAATCAAATGAAAATATTTTTTCCGAATTGAAATCAATTAAAGAAAGCACCGCTTTAACAGCTGAAAATAATAATGATGAAAGCATTAAACTTGTTGGAGAACAAATTACGGTTCTTCATGACTTCTTAAAAAAATACATTGAAGATATTGCAAAAAATATAACAGGTATTCCAAATTTAAATGATATCAGCAATATTATTAATGATTTAAATGATATTACCAATAAAAATGTAAAACAGACAAATATCGTAATAAAAGAAGTTCAGGCAGAATTATTAAAGTTTCATTCCGATTTTCAAGGAAAAGGCTTTGCCGGTCAAATTTCCAAAATAAGTGAAATATATGACAGTTTAGATGTTATTACCTCATGGATAGAAAGAGTCGGTGATATAAATACCGCAATAGAAAATGTTTATGCAAGACTCGGCGAAAATATCGACTTTGATGATGTATCGGAAAAAGTTGATATAATTTATGAAAATATTACAACCCTTAATTCCTGGGCTATGAAAATTGATAAACTTGATTCTTCAATCCCCGAACTTCATTCAAAATTATCACTATTGACTAATATTACAAATGATGCAGGAAATATACTTAATACCTTAGATTCAATAAAAAAACAGTTTTCATCCGCGTTTAGCGAAAATTTAAATTTTGAGGATTTTACCGATAAGATTGATATTATATATGAAAATTTATCGGCTTTAAATCAGTGGATAAGCAGAATAGACAGTGTTAGTGAAAAACTTGACGAAAATTCAAAAGATGTAACTGCGGTAAAAGATAATGTAAATAATGTTTCCGATAATGTTGGTAATATTTCGGATAAAGTAAATATTATTTCTGATAATATTGATACGGTTTCTTCAAATATAAGAAGTCTGAGTGAAGATATTAATATAATTTCCGATAAAATAAACGGAATTTCCGATAAATCAAACGGAATAGAAAAAGTTTCGGGAAAAGTTGATGATGTTTTAAACAGTGTTATTGCTTTTTCTGATAACAATAGTTCACTATCAGAAAAAATAGACTCTGTTTCCGATAAGGTTGTAAATACTGCCGGTTCTTTAAATTCCGTTAATGAAAAAACTGATTTTCTTTCAAAAGAAATAGAACTTGTTTCAAGTAAAGTTGATAATGCGGTTAATAACATAACTGAAGTTAAAGAAGCAGCAGGCTTAATCTCGGGTAATGTGGAAAAAGCTTCAAGTGAAATAAGTAATGTTGTAGGAAATATTGTTCTCGTTCAAGAAGAAACAAAGTCTCTGGTAAAAGAACTGGAAACTGTTGCTTTAAAAACTGACGGAACTATTAACAGTATTATTTCCGTTAATGAAAAAACCGGAATTATTACAGAAAAAGCCGAACAAATTTTAGGTAAAGTTGATAGTGTAGTAAATAATATTTCGTCTATTAACGATAAAACTCTTTTACTTTCGGAAAAAGCCGAACAGATTTCGGGAAAAGTAGATAATGCCGTTAATAATATTGTTTTGGGAAATGAAAAATCTGCTTTTACTGCTGAAAAACTGGAACAAATTTCGGAAAAAATTGACAGTACTAACAATAATTTTAATTCTTTTCCGGATAAAATATCCGAAATAAAACAAGAATTAGATTCTGTTTCAGGCAAAGTTGAAGATGCCGTTAACAATATTGCAGTTATCCGCGAAAATACAGATTCTCTTTCAGGCAGATTAGAGAATGTTTCAGGCAAAGTTGATGATGCTGTTAACAACATTGTAGGAATTTGTGAAAATACAAATTCTGTTTCAGAAAAACTTGAAAATGTTTCGGGCAGATTAGAGAATGTTTCAGGTAAAGTTGATGATGCCGTTAATAATATTGCAGGTATCCGCGAAAATACAGATTCTCTTTCAGGCAGATTAGAAAATGTTTCAGGTAAAGTTGACGATGCGGTTAACAATATTGCAGGTATTCGTGAAAATACTAATTCTGTTTCAGAAAAACTCGAAAATGTTTCGGGCAGATTAGAGAATGTTTCAGGTAAAGTTGACGATGCGGTTAACAATATTGCAGGTATTCGTGAAAATACTAATTCCGTTTCAGAAAAACTCGAAAATGTTTCGGGCAGATTAGAGAATGTTTCAGGCAAAGTTGATGATGCCGTTAATAATATTATAGGAATTTGTGAAAATACTAATTCTGTTTCAGAAAAATTAGAAACAGTTTCAATTAAACTTGATAATACTATCGGCAGTATATCAGAAAATTCAAGCAATGTAACAAAAGAACTTACGACATTTTCAGGTAAAATAGAAGAAACTGTCAAAAAAATATCGGCTGTTTCCGATAATGCCGTTTCTATTTCAAATACAGTGGGTATTCTTTCAGAAAAATTTAATGATATTATTAATAATTCTGTTTCCTCTAATGAAAAAAACGATTTAATTTCAAATGAAATTAAACAGGTTAAAGTTAAAGTTGATGATATTATCGGTAACATTAATTCGTCTATTGAAAAAAATGATAATATTACTCTGGGAATAGAAAATATTTCGGTAAAAATAGATGATATTAATAATAATATTATTTCAGCGGGCAATATAAACTGTTTAATTGACGAAAAATCAGCTCAAGTTTCAAGTAAAATCGAAAATGCTATTAATGAAATTAAATCAATTAATGAAAAAAATGATTTATTATCAGCAAAAGCAGAACAAATTTCAGGTAAAACAGAAGATATATTAAATGGAGTCATTACTTTTTCTGCAAATGCCGGTTTATTAACCGGAGAATTAGGTGCAATATCTGGGAAAATAGATGATACATCAGGCAGTATTGCATCAGTAAAAGAAGAAACTGCCGCTTTAAGTAAACAAACGCAGCAAATATTAAATAAAATTAATGTTTCAGCAGATGATATTTCATTAATAAAAGAAAAATCAGATTTAATTTCACAGCAAACACTATCAGCTTCAAATAAAATTGATAATTCAATAACGAACATTGAATTATTAAAAAATGATACAACGGCAATTATGGAGCAAATAGGCAATGTAATTGTAAAAACAGATGATATTATAAATAATATTACCGCCATAAATACCGCTGCAAATTCTTCAATTAATGAAGCATCAAAACAAATGACAATAAAACTTGATAATGCGGCAATAAAAATAGATGATATTTTAAACAATGTTATTTCGACTAACGAAGCATCTGAAGCATTATCTGCAGATTTGGAAAGAGTTTCAGGAAAAGCTGAAGATATTACATATTCTATAGGCAGTGTATCAGACGGTCTTTCAAATGTTGATACTAAATTAACAGAAACTGGAAACAACATTAGTATAATAGATAAAAATGTTGAAAATGTACAAAATAAAATCGACAATTTACATACCGAGTTAGAAGGTGTAAATGCCGGTATGATACTTGTAAATGATAATGTTAAGGAGGTTTCTGAGAGTGTAAGCAATGTTTCTGATGCTGTTAGTAATTTTTCCGATTTAATTACAAATAAAGTAGATATTATATATGATAATATCGGTCTTTTAAATCAGTGGGTTATTAAAGTCAATGCTTTAGCACAGCATGAAAAAGAGTTTGATGAAAAATATACCTCTGAAAATAATGTATTAAATTTAAAAATTGACAATATCGGTGAAACTTTATCAGCAGCTAATTCTATCATAAGCACAGTTCCGGAATTAAAAGCAGGATTAGAAAATTTATTGCAGGAAATACATACAATAGAAGGAAGCACAAATAATAATGAAGATGATAAAGAGTCTTATGCATATTCTCTAATCGATATAGAAGCTGATTTCTTAAAATTGCAAAAATTTCTTGATGAAACAGCTCAGCTTGCTTCTAAAGATATTAATTCTTTAAAAGAGCGTTTTACGGAGTTAAATGATGATATATCCAGTATAAGCATAAGAACAAACAAACTTATATTATCTGCTGATGATATAAATAAAGAATTTAAAAACGGTTTAAGTTCTTTTGCTCAATCAATAAAAACATTAGATGCAAAAACGGCAGAATTTAATCCCGAATTTAAATACGGTGTATTAGATAAAAAAGTTGAAGAAATAGCTGTATTAATGCGTAATACAACAACTGCAGCAGAAAATTTAAATAATGCATTTACCTTCCTTGCCGATTGGATTGATGCAACAGGTAATATGTTAAATGATATGCAGAAAGATATTTCGGGAATAGAAGAATTAAAAACTGCAAGTGAAAATTTAACTCAAACTATAAAATTAAATACCGAACAATTAAATGCAAAGCTTCTTCAAAGTTTAGAATACAAGTTAGACGAAAACACCGAAAGTATTAAAGAAGAAATTAAAGAAGAAATTAAAGAAGAAGTTAGGTCTAATTCATCAAAAAATGCGGAAAAATTAAAACTGTGCATGGAAATTATAACAGACGAAATTAGAAATAATGCGCTTGAGTTTGATGAAAAACTAAAACAAAATATAACTTTAAGTGTTGATGATATAAGAAATGATATATCTGAAAATTTTGATAAATTTAAGCAGCATACGCTTTCTTTAACAGATGAAGTAAAAAATAATTCTTCTGCAAATTCGGAGCAGCTTAAACAGCATACTCTCTCTTTAACAGATGAAATAAGAAACAACTCACTCGGACTTAATAAATTAGTGCTTGATTTTGAAAAATCCTTTAATGATTTTAAAGAAGCAGATATTAACTCAATCAGAGATTCTTTATGCTTTTTGGTTTCAAAGACAAATGAATTTGATATCAAAGCTAATATAGAAAATATAAAAAACACGATAGAACAATTAAGTGCAAATGATTTAGCTAATCTTAGATATGTATTTGAAAAATCTTTTAAAGATTACAGAGAAGGTGATGTTCAAGCGGTTAAAGAGGCATTATCTTTTCTGGTCGCTAAACATGAGGAAGATAATGTTAAAACTGAATTAGAAAATATTTCATCTGCAATAGAAAATATAGGCAAAAACGATATTGCGCAAATGAAAGATACTCTGGAAAAATCTGTTGAGTATTTAAAAGATGATGATATTAATATGAGGGATGATATCTCCTTCCTGCGCGATAAAACTATTGATATACAAACCGATATTAATAATATACAAAAATCTATAGAGGAGATAAGTTCAAGTAATAATGAACATGTAAAAGATGCTATTGCTCAGTCGGCTGCAGCAATAGAAAAATCAATTAATTCTTTAAATGACGATAATCTTAAAAATACTAAAGAAGAAATTTCTTCTTTAAATGATAAACTTTTTAATCTTCAATCAAATATAGAAAAAATTGATAATTCAATTGAAAATTTAAATAAATCTGATATTGCTTCCGTTAAAGAAGCTGTTATTATTTCAAAAAATGAAATAAAACAACATTTCAAAAACTTAAAAGAAAATGATATTAATGCAATGAAAGATGCTTTATCTTTTCTCGTAAGTAAATCGGAAGAATTTAATATTCAGGAAAGTATTGAAAAAATAGAAACAACAGTTGATAATATTTATTCACAAGATATTTCCGATATAAAAAATCATTTAGATTCATCTTTACAATATATGAAAGAAGAAGAAATTAATCTGCGTGATGAAATGTCTTTCTTGCGGGATAAAGCTATTGATATAAAGGAAGTTATTGAAAAAATTGATGCTTCTGTTGATAATATAAATCAAAATGATTTTGCCGAAATAAAAAATTCTATTGAAAAATCATTTAATGACTTACGTAAAGAAGATATTTGTTCAATAAATAATTCAATTTCTATATTACGCGATAAAATTGAAAATGTTAAAGCAAATATTGATACTATTGATTCTTCATATAAAAGTATCTGTGAAAATAATATAAATGCAGTTAAATCAGAAATAAACCATATTAATGTTTGGAATATAGAAGATATAAAAGCGGTAAAAGAAGCATTATCTTTTATTGTAAATAAAACCGAAGAATTTGATTTAAAATCCGATATAGAAAAAATAGAAAAATCTATTGAGGGCATAAATGCGGCTGATTTTACAGCTGTTAAATCAGCGGTATCGGATATAATAAGTAAAATAGATGCTGTTTATAATCGTTTTTCCGATTTCGGAAGCGAAGAATTTTCGGATATTAAGTCCTCTTTAAACGGAATACTTGTTCAGTTAAATACTGCTTTAACTCCGCATATTGATTCTTTAAATGAAAGAATAGATAAACTTTCCGAACAAAACAGCAGCAGTTTGTCTGAACTTGAAAAATTAATGCAGGAAAAAATTAATCTGCAAAATAAACAAATTTTATCTCTTGAAGATAAGATAAACGGTATGAATTCTAAGTTTGATGCAATGAGTGAAAAATATGATAAACTTATGCAAACGGTTACTGAAAGAACTGATAATACCGAAATTAAAGATATTTTAAATTATATTGTTAGCCAGATAGCTGTAGTTAATGAAAATTCGACAAAATGTCAAAATAATCAGCAGACCAATTCAGAAGTTCTTAATAATGTTGCAATAAAAGTTTCTTCTTTTGAAGAAAATATTACAAAACTTACAGAAAGTACAAATTCAGTAAAAGCAGTTGATGAAAAAATTAAAGGTATTGAAGGCAATATTACAAAACTTACAGAAAGTACAAATGCAATAAAAGCAGTTGACGAAAAAATTAAAGGTATTGAAGGCAATATTGCAAAACTTACGGAAAGTACAAATGCAATAAAAGCAGTTGACGAAAAAATTAAAGGTATTGAAGGCAATATTACAAAACTTACGGAAAGTACAAATGCCTCAAAAGCAGTTGACGAAAAAATTAAAGGTATCGAAAGCAATATTGCAAAACTTGCAGACAGTTCCAATATTATTAATTCTGTTGAAGAAAAAGTGGCAGGATTTGGCGAAAATATATCTAAGATTATAAACAGCCCCGATATTATGAATTCCGTTGCAGAAAAAATGTCAGGATTTGATAAAAATATAACTAAGATTGCAAACAGCTCCGAAGTTATAAATTCCGTTGCAGAGAAAATATCAGGATTAGACAAAAATATAGAAAAGCTTACAAATAATTCCGAGGTTATAAATTCTGTTGCAGAAAAAGTTTTGAATTTAGATAAAAATATAGTACAGCTTATTGATAATTCACAAGTATTAAATAAATTATCGGAAAAAGTTTCCAGTTTTGATGAAAATATTACTAAAATAGTATCTTATATAGAAGAAGATTAATTGGATGTGATTATGCTCCGGAATATATTTTGCTAAACTAGTAGAACGTTCTGTAAATAAATAAACTAAATAAAATAAAAAACGAAAAAAAGAAAATACTTTGAGGAGCATTGAGCACGCGCATTTCTTTAGCAAGCACCTTGCTACATTAATTTATTCTTTATTAATAATAAAAATAATAGCTGGTGCGGCTTAAGAAATAAGCGGGTGTAACAGCTCCGAAAAGTGTTTTCTTTTTGAAGTATTCTAAAATTTCGGAAATAAATTAACTTCATAAAACAATAAAAGTATATAAATTGAAAGACGCAAATTCCTCAGTTATAAAAATTGTAAATTCAACCCAAGAGTCGCAAACTCGCTTACGCTCAAACAGTGCGACTCTGACCGCTGTTTCATTAACAATTTTTTTATAACTTCGTCAATGGTCTTTCAATCCATATACTTTTATTTTATTTGGTATAGTTATTTAGTGGACGTTATACCAGATTAGATGTATTTCGTTCAACATTGTTTTACCTAAATAATACAGTAAATGACAATAAGGTGCGTGATGAAGTGCTGCTATATTTAAGTATATTAGTGCAGTCAGCTGTTTGACTTTTTTTATATCATATCCGTTGTTTTGCAGCCAATTATAATAATATTGTTCACATTCAATTAAAATTGGTTTGCGTTCAAAAGAATAATTTATTATATTTCCTTTTATTTCTATATTGTAACGATTTTGCGCTATAAGCTCATGACAAATAATGAGTCCGTGCAATAATTTTGCCAAATCATAATATATATCGCCGCAATTTAAAAGTCCGCCAAAATTTTGTCGCCAGTCAAGAAAAATAAATTTATCGGTTTGAGCGTTATATAAAATATTCTCAAAATGAAAATCTCCGTGAAAATTACCCGCCAGACCGTTAAATATATTCTCCCAATCAATTTTGTTTAAAATTTCCGATATTTTTTGATATTTTTTTCCGTTTATAACAGTTTCATTATCATTTTGCGAAAAAGTTTTATAATATAATTCAAGCCGTTCAAAAGTTTTATCATAATAAAATTTTTTGCAGATTTCTTTAAAGTTTATAGGCTGTTGCATCGGCAGCCAAAAAGTTTTAGCATAATTTAACAATTTTTTAAATAATTCTAAATTTTTAATTTTGGATAATACCTCGCCTTCCTCATTACGGTAGGCATACATATTCTCTGTTGAGGCGATAATTTTAGGAACAAAATCTTTTAAATATTTTGTTCTTTCTATTCTTTCAGTTATGAAACTTTTATTATTTGAAAATTTAATAACATTATTGCCTACAAACCAAATAGCTTCGTCAGGTTTTGGCAGAATATTAGGCAAATTATCATTTTTAAAATATTCTTTTGTTTTTTTTAATTCTTCAATATTTCCGGTATCAAACCATTTATATTCTTTAATAAATAAATTTCCGTTTTTAGCGAATTTTTTTAAAGGATAACTTTCACCCGTTTCAATTGCTTCTTTTCCTCCGTTATGCATTTCTTGCCAAAATAATTTCCAATCATTTATTGAGGCAAGTCCTATGTATGGCATAGAAGTATCTTTTGCCTCTCCTTTTTCTAATATAGCTGTAACTTTGCCGTTTTTATCAAAATCTGCCGTTCTATATTGATTTTTATTTTCTTTCCCGGAAACTCCCATAATATTTTTATCGGGGTAAGAAATTTCTCCTTCTGCTATTGTATCGCAAGAACAAAATATAAAGGGTTCTTGAAGATATTGTTCTGCCGAAAGTATGGTTAAACCAAGTCCTGAACCTTCTCCTTCATATTTTTCAACTATTGGAAAGTAAAATTTTCTTTTCGGATATGCAAGAGTTAAAAACTGCTTAACAAGTTCTCCTTTATAGCCTAAAGGAATAACAAAACTGCAATTTTCGCTAAACATATCAATAATTCTTGAAATAGCAGGCTTACAGGAAATATCAACAAGTGATTTATTTAAATATTTTGTATATTCCCCAAGCCTTGAACCCGTTCCGGCCGTAGGAATTAATACTTTATAACTTCTTTTATCTGTTATAGTCATCTTCTATTCTTACCGTATCATCAATATCAGGTGTACTTGCTTCAAGATAGACAGCTTCCGTTACTCACTCCATTCTGTGTACAACTTCAGGTGGAATTGTAACAACCTCTCCTTCTTTATATGTTTTAGATATTAGAGAATCTTTTGTTATTCCCTGTAAAATTCTTAATTCTCCCGATAAAATATATATGGTTTCTTTTTTTTTATTATGGTATTGCAGCGAACATCTTTTGTTTTTGAACATTGTAAGCCGTTTTAACATATATTTTTCGTTTAACTCAAGTATTTCTTCTTTTCCCCAGGGTTTTTCAATAATTTTAAACATTTATTTTTGTTCCGTTTCCCTAAGCAGTTCTTTTTTATATTTTTTATATGACTTCTTTTTTACTTTCTTCTGCTTGTTTTTTTCTCTGCCGAATTTATCGGGATTTTTTAAAATTGTTTTCTTAAATTCAATATCGGAATCCTTAGTTCCAACGAGCATTGAAAGAAGCATCATTGTAGTATGCCTGATTGAATCATAACCGATAGTTAACTTTGCATACTCAGGGCCTATACTTACCATTATCCTGTTTTCTTGAAATAAATCATCATTATGGTAATCATCATGATAAGGATTATGCATTGAGATTGAAGCCAAATATCCTAAAGTTAAATATTTACAAACTTTTATACTTTCAATTAAAGCTATATTGGACTTACCGTATCTGTAACGGTCAAATTCAAAGGGGCTGTCACCTGCTGAAGCAGTCTGATAGTACATTAAAGCTTGTTTCCATCTGCCTACCTGTGTATTTAGTGAAGGACCTATTCTGAATAAACCTACAGTGTTACCTTGAGAATAAACTGTTGCAGAGGTTTGAGCTATAACACCCAGCAAAAGACCAACATTTCCCTCTTTATTTTGATATTTATACAACGGTTTATATGTCTGAGTCATCCAGCGAAATCTTGAATGAGTATTGCTTAAATCATAATCGGGATTATTATCTACATATAAGCCGGCTGAATACATTTGAGAAAATGTTAAATCTAAATCACTTATATAATCGCTCCTGTTATAGGAAAAATTAGCCGAATATTTAGGCATTCTGTATCCTAAAAACCACTCAGACTGATTTGAATATCTTGAATAATTAAATAAAAAGCCCGGAGCAAGTTTTTGCTTTCCTCTTACTACAACATTTTCTTTAGATGTACCATAAGCAACTTGAGTTACGTTAGTTTCGCTTCTGAATCTTGCAATACCGCCTAAACCCCAATCACTGTTTCCGTACGTTATAATAGGTGCCAATTTTAATGTAGAACCGCCCGGAACATTTAATACAATTGCAGGTCCAAAGTGCATACCCAGCATGCTTTGAGAACCAAACTCGGGTATATTTGTTTCAACATTTGTATGTGCTTTATTTGATACTATTTTTAATGTGGGAATTACCGCTAGTTTACGATTTTTTAAATATACTCCGGCATTTTTGACCGTTATTATCTCATGGTCATCTTTTGAATCAATAATAATAGTATTAGCACGCAGTTTATAAATTCCCTTATTTTCCTCGCTTATTTTTTTGTAATTTTCATCAAATAATCCCGATTGATCAACATAAGAAGAAAATGAACGTCCCCCGAGATTTAATACATCATCTTTCAGTATTTTTGCAACACCGTCATATTCGGTTATATTATCGGAATATACAAATGCTTCTTTCGCTGTTATTTTAATATCATCCGTAATTGTTGAAGGATTTTCTATCCAGCCGTTAGGTTTTGATAAATCAAGTTTTAAAAAATCGCCCTCGGTTACGGAATCGGAAGTAGTTAAAATTACATTATCACTTGCTTTCAATATATTTTTATCATAATCATATACAATTTTATCCGCTTCTACCTTTGCTGCTTGTGCTTGAAATACTACCTTTGCATTACCTAATGCTTGAATTTCATAAGTATCGGGGAAATATTCCATATAATTTGCGCTAATATCTATGTTCGGATTTTCAGGCGGTGTATATTTATCTTTGCCTTTCTTTTTTACGTTTTTTGGTTCTTCATTTTTAAGATTGAAAATTTTTTCCAATAAAGTTCTGTTATCTTCTTTTCTCAGTTCTTTATTAATCTGATTTTGCTTTTCCCTCTCTTCTTTGTTTAATTCACGTTCAAGCTGTGCTTTTGTGAGAGGTTTTTTTGGTTTTGAAATAAAAGACTCGGTTTTTAACTTATTCTGTTCTTTTTTTTCTGTTTGTTTATTAATTGTTTCTTTTTTATCAGACTCTGCATTATTTTTATCAGTTTGTTCAGTTTGCTGCTTTTGAGCTTTTTTATTTTTTATTTTATTTTTAAAAAATTTTTTTATTTCAAATTCACCGGTTGCAAATTCCTCCGGATTTAAAAATTCGGGATTTAGCTCTGAATTAAAAGGATTAAGCCCTGTTTCAGGGAAAAAATCAGCGGCAGAACCTGAGTTTGCCATCGATAACATTATTATTGCTATAAATATAATATATTTCTTTTTCAACATTTGCTACCTTATAAAAAATTTTTCGGATTTTGAGGCTTACCGTTTATTCTGACTTCAAAGTGTACATGAGGCCCGGTAGAATACCCCGTAGAACCTACATAACCTATTATATCGCCCTGACTTACATATTGTCCTGCCGAAACATTCTGTCTTAACATGTGAGCATATAAGGTTGTTGTAGGTTCACCCGTACAAGAACCGTGGTCTATTATAACTACTTTTCCGTAACCTCCGTACCAGCCCGAATAAATTACTTTCCCGGAGTTTGAAGCCAAAATAGGCGTACCTAATGCCATTGCAAAATCTATTCCCGTATGAAATATTTTTGATTTAAATATCGGATGTGTTCTCCACCCGAAAGGCGAGCTTATTCTCACCGGAGTGTTTTTAGGATAAGGCAGAATAAATATTCCTTTCACTCCTGTAACAGAACTGTTTTTTGTCGATTTAGATATTAGTTTTGCAAGATAACTCGATTGTCTTGCAAGTTCTCTTTCTGATTTTTCGTATGCTCTTTTATCTTTTTGAATTTTTTCAAGCATATTCTTATTTTGATTCAGAGTATTTTGAATTGAAGATTTTTCTCTGTTTATATTCTGAATTAATTTCGCTATTTCATACTTTTCATTTTCTACTTTTTTTCGTAAAAGAACAATTTTTTTTGCTTCTGCTCTAAGTACATACATTATCTGCTTATCGGATTGAATTATTATATTTTGATAATAAATTCGGTCAAGAAACCTGTTTATATTATTTGTAGGATTTAATAAATATATAATGAAAGTACGTTTTGCTTTATATATGCACCTTAACCTTTTTAACAACATTGAGTTTCTTCTGTTATATTGTTTTATATATTCATTTAATTCTTTTTCAAGTTTTTTACTGTTTGCATCTTTTACTTCAAATTGTTTTTTTGTATTTTTTAAAACTTTGTTATTTTTCTCAAGCTTTTGCTGATTTTTTGTTATTATAGAGGTTTGTTTTTTTTCTAATTGAGCCAGTGAATCTATTTTTTTTCGTAAGGCTATTCTTTTTTGTTCAACATTTTGCATCTGTTGTTTTTCATCTGTGCAAAAAGCATAATTTATGTTTAAAAACATAAACACAGCAAAAACAATTAATATAATCTTTTTATTGAACAAAGACATCAGCTGTTTCCCGATTAGTGTAAAAATATAAAAAGCATAGAACCAAGCGTCCAGAGTAAAAAGCAAAAAGTTATAGTTATTATAATACCTTTTCTATGATTTCTAAAAAATTCCATAATAAAATCCACCGTATCTTCTAATAATAATATTTTACTCTAAAAAATAAATGAAACAAATATTTTAAATGTTGTTTACATTAAATCCGCAATATTTCAGTGTCTGTTACTATTATATCAGCCTTAACATCAAATTTTTCAGGGAAGACAGTATCATAAACCAGCGAAGAATATATTAATACTACTTTTTTGCAATTTTCAGGAAGCAGCGGTAAAAATCTGTCATAATATCCTTTTCCCCATCCAAGCCTGTAGCCTTTTCTATCAACAGCACACGCAGGAATTATAACCATGTTTATTTCGCTGTAATTTTTTATTTTTTCGGTTTGAGGCTCCATAATTCCAAAACTGCCTTTTTGTAAACAGGAACAAGGACATATATCCAAAAAAATCCCGTTTACACGCGGTAAATACCAGTTTTTTAATTGATTATCAAATAAAACTCTTGTATCAGCTTCCCCCTTTAACGGATAATAACAAATAATATTTTTACTTTCCTTGTATTCTTTTATTTCAGTTAGGTTAGCTATTATTTTTTTGTTTAATTTTTCACAAGCAATATTTTTTCTTTTTTCTATAGCTTCTTTTCTTAACTTATTTTTCATATTATTTATTTCAAAATAAAAAAGCCGACTTTAAAAGTCAGCTTTTTATTAATTATACTATTATTTCTTTTCAAAAATAATTTTGTCATCTTTTAGCTTAAGAACAATAATATCATCTTTTGTATATTTACCTGATAATATTTCTTCAGCGAGACCGTCTTCTATACGTTTTTGTATTAAACGACGCAAAGGTCTTGCTCCGTAAGCTTCCGAATATCCGGCATCACCTAGGTAATCTTTTACTTCCTCTGTAACTTCAATTTTTAAATCATGTGATTCCAGACGTTTAAATAAGTCAGTAAGCATTAAATCAACTATCTGCCTTATTTCAGGTTTTGATAAGTGTGCAAATACAATAATATCATCTATTCTGTTTAAAAATTCGGGACGGAAAGATTTTTTCATTTCCTCCATAACCGTATCTTTTAAATGTTCATATTTGTCCTTTTCTTCATCATTTGCAACAGAGAAACCAAGTTTACCTGTTGATGTAATCATACTTGCTCCGACGTTGCTTGTCATAATAATGATTGTATTTTTAAAGTTAATATGCCTGCCCTTAGAATCAGTTAAACGACCGTCATCCAAAATTTGAAGCATTATATTAAATACATCGCCGTGAGCTTTTTCTATTTCATCAAATAATATTACGCTGTATGGTTTTTTTCTGACAAGCTCTGTCATATGACCGCCGTCATCATAACCGACGTAACCGGGGGGGGAACCTATTAATTTTGCAGTCGAATGTTTTTCCATAAATTCAGACATATCAACACGAATCATATTGTCTTCACTTCCAAAAACAGCTTCTGCAAGTGCTTTAGCAAGCTCTGTCTTTCCGACCCCTGTAGGCCCCGAGAATATAAAACTTCCTATGGGTCTGTTTGGAGATTTTAAGCCGACTCTTGCACGCCTGATTGCTTTTGATATTGCCTCAACAGCTTGTGATTGTCCTATTACACGCTTGTGTAAAGTTTCTTCAAGCTTTAATAATCTCTCACTTTCGCCTTCCGTAATTTTAGTGGTAGGAATACCTGTCATCATACTAACAACTTGAGCAACGTGCTCAGAGGTTACGGTAGGCTTGTTTTCTTCATTATCTTCACGCCATTTTATTGACATTTCTCTTATTCTGTCTTTTAAATCAGCTTCATCATCGCGCAAATTCGATGCTGTTTCAAATTCCTGATTTCTGATCGCATCTTCTTTTTGTTTAATAACTGATTTTAGTTCTTTTTCAAGTTCTTTTCCCTCAGGTGGAAGCGCGCTTGTTTGTATTCTGAGTTTAGAAGCTGCTTCATCAATTACATCTATTGCTTTATCGGGTAAAAATCTGTCGTTTATATACTTATAAGAAAGTTCCGTTGCAGAAACAATTGCCTCATCAGAAATATTTAACTTATGGTGTTCCTCGTACTTGGGTTTTAATCCTTTTATAATCTCAATTGTATCATCAACAGACGGTTCTTCTATTATTATTGACTGAAAACGTCTTTCAAGAGCGGGGTCTTTTTCTACATATTTTCTGTATTCATCAGAGGTTGTTGCACCTATAACCTGAATTTCTCCTCTTGACAATGCAGGTTTTAATATATTAGCTGCATCAATTGCACCTTCTGCTGCGCCTGCACCTATTAATGTATGCATTTCATCGATAACAAGAATTATATTTCCTGCCTGACGAATTTCATCCATAATTTTTTTCAAACGTTCTTCAAATTCGCCTCTGTATTTTGTACCTGCAACAAGTAACCCCATATCAAGCTGAATTACTTTTTTACCTTCTAAAATATCGGGGATTTCACCGTTTACTATTCTTGCAGCTAAACCCTCTACTACTGCCGTTTTACCTACACCGGGTTCACCAAGCAAAACAGGATTATTTTTTGTTCTTCTTGCAAGTATTTGTATTACACGTTCAATTTCTTTTTCTCTGCCGACAACAGGGTCTAACCTTTGTTCCTGCGCTGCAAGAGTTAAATCTGTACCAAACTCGTCAAGGCTTGGTGTTTTTGTTTTACCTGAAGCTGTAGCTGCTGCAACTGTTGTTTGCGCCGGTTTTGTTTCCCCCAGCATTTTTATTACATTCGTACGAACTTTATTTAAATCTACCCCGAGATTTTCAAGAACTCTTGCCGCAACACCTTCGCCTTCTCTTATCAAACCCAAAAGCAGATGTTCCGTTCCTATATAGTTATGTCCCAACTGGCGGGCTTCATCCCAAGATAATTCAAGAACTCGTTTTGCTCGTGGTGTAAAAGGAATTTCTACCGCCACAAATCCGGAGCCGCGTCCTATTATTTTTTCTACTTCAACACGGGCATCTTTAAGTGTAACGCCCATGGCTTTTAATGTTTTAGCGGCAACTCCCGTGCCTTCGCCTATCAAACCTAACAATACCTGTTCCGTACCTACGAAATTATGCCCAAGTCTCCTTGCTTCTTCTTGAGCAAGCATTATAACTTTTATCGCCTTTTCCGTAAAACGTTCAAACATGCTTTACTTCTCCTACAAGACTCCATATCATAATTCTACAACATAAACCAAATTATACAATAAGTATTTATCTTCTTTTTTATTATATCGGTTTTAATTCTTTTAATTTCTTGATTGCAGGATAGTAACCGCCAGCCACACTGTTTGAAGTATTATATTCTTTTTCTGCATTTTGTATATCTCCCATGCTTTTATATACTTCTGCCAGCATAAAATGAGCTTCCGGGTCTTTATAGCATATATCTATGCTCTTTTTTAAAAAATAAATTGATTTATTTATACTGCCGTTATCAATTAAAACTCTTGCTGTATATTTAAATATTTCTTTGTTATAACGGGCTAAATATTCACTTTTGCTGCATATTTTCATTGCATAATCAATATTTTTACACAATATCAGCATATTTATATCGTTTTCATAAAAATTTCTTATTTGAAAATATGTCGGAGTTTCTTTTATATCTTCTTTTATTATTCCGCATAAAAATAACAGCCAATTAACAGCAGGATTTAAATCTTTTATTTGATTAAGCAGTTCTAATGTTTCTTTAAGTTTTCCCTGTAAAAATCGGCAATATGCACATCCTAAAATATTTTCGCTTTTTAAAAAATCTTGATATGCTCCTTCAGTATCCCCTGTTTGAAGTTTTTGTTTCCCCGATATATAAAATCTCCGAAGATGTTCTTCACATTTTAAATCTTCGGAGATATCAAATTCTGTTCTGCTTTTTTTCATTAATTTTATTTAATCCGATTTCGTATTATTTTGAATTGATTTGAGCTGCTTTAATTTTTGCACGTTCCGTTAATATGAAGTCCTGTGCCTGCGGGTGAATATTATTTATATAAGTTCCGTTGATTAAATTTTCTATTTGAATTACATCATCTGTTTTAACTGTTTTTTGATTCATTGCGTTGTAGTAATTTTGTATAAATCCGGCCGGATTTTCTTTTAATTTCCTGACTTCTGTGGCTGTAAAATTTTCATACCTGCAGCCGGCGGTATTTCTCATGCATAACTGTGCCTGAATAGCATAAGATGTTAATTTTGATACTGTATTTAAACGAATAACTTTGTCAAATGCATCATTTGCTTCGTTTATCATTGCTATATTCATATAAGAGCTGCCTAAATAGTACCACGCTACGGCATTATCCTCATATCGCATTGTATAATCTTTTAATATTGATATACATGCTAAATAATCCCCTTTTTTATATGAACTTATAGCATCACGTATTTCCTGTGAATTTACGGCTTCCAAGTTTTTAGCTTCTATTTCCGAATCGTTTATATAAGCATTTACTTCTTCTTTTATACCAAAACTCAACAGTAAAGCAAAAAATAAACCTGCTAATAATATTTTTTTCATTGAATACCTCTTATATTGTTATTATTTATAAAACAACCTACTTTATTATATACCCATTTTGTAAAAAAAAACTAATGTATTTATATTATATATTTTCAACTTTTTTAAAATATAAACTTCTGCTTCTTTTTATCGATAATATAAATAGTTTTATGTTGTTTAATTTTGAAATGATTTTGTTACAAAACGCAACATTCAGACACTAAATTATTTTCCTATGCAAAAATTATCAAAAATATTATTCAAAATTTCATCGGTTATAACTTCGCCTGAAACTTCTGAAATATACATTAATGCAGATTTTATATCAATTGAAATAAGATCCTGAATTTCATGATTTTGCGATGCAATTAATGCATTTATTAGCGAGTTTTTTGTCATTTCCAAAGCTTTTTGCTGACGCTGGTTAGTAATAAATTCAATTTCGGTTAAATTTTGTGTTACAAGTATATTTTTTATTTTTTCTTTTAAAATTTCAAGATTTTCACCTGTTTTAACAGATATACAAACAGCATCATTATCGCGTTTAGAAGTCAAATCACATTTTGTTGCGGCTTTTATATGTATTTTATCTTTTATTTCCGAATAAATTTTTGCATCTTCTTTTGTAAATCCCTCGTTTAAATCGTATAAAAATATTACAATATCAGCTTCTTTAACGTATTTTTTTGTATAATCAATTCCTATTGCTTCGGCTTGGTTTAAGTTTTTATCTTCGCGAATACCTGCTGTATCGATAATCGAGGCACAAATTCCGTCTATATCTATGGTTTCCTGAATAATATCTCTGGTAGTCCCTGCTATATCGGTTACTATTGCCCTTTCTATATTCAACAGAGCATTGAATAATGAAGATTTACCCGCATTAGGACGTCCTGCCAAAACTATTTTTATTCCTTGTCGGAATATGTTGGAACTGTTTGAAAAGCTTAGAATATAATTAATTTGAGCTATGATATTTTCCAGTTTTTGTTCTATAAAAGAATATTCGGGTTCAGAAACATCTTCAGGAAAATCTACAGCAGCAATAATTTTAGAAAGCAGATTTTTTATTTCCGTTTTTATTTTATCTGTTTCGATTGATAATTTACCAAAAAGATTTTTTGCACTTTTCAGAGCAAATTTTTCACTTTTTGCATGTATTATGTCAAGAACAGCTTCCGCTTGAGATAAATCCATTTTATGGTTTAAAAATGCGCGCTTCGTGTATTCGCCTTTTTCGGCATATCTTGCTCCTTTTTTTATTGTTAAATCAAGAATTTTTTTGGTAATATAAACTCCTCCGTGGCATTGAATTTCAATTACGTCTTCTCCTGTATAACTGTTAGGGGCTTTAAATGGAAGCACTATAACATCATCAATTTTTTCATTATTTTCAATAATATTACCGTGGTAAATTCTGCCTGCCGTAAGATTTTTCACCGAAAAAATTTTATTTATAATATTAAACGCATTATCACCCGAAATTCTGATAATGCTGACACCTGCACTGCCTATCGGTGTCGCAATTGCCGTAATTGTATCTGATATATTGTTCATAATTAAAATTATTATACTGCATTTAAAAAAAATAAGCAGATAACTGTATAAACTTTTTGCATTCAAAAATATATTTTGGTGTATAAGTCTAAAAATTATTTATAATAAAGCATTAACGGCTTGTCAGGGGATATAAAACGAAGCCAACTGCTATGTATATAAA
>CAJOJP010000047.1:24929-36772 GCA_905234915.1 Candidatus Gastranaerophilales bacterium | reverse complement strand
TGTTCTATATTCAAAAATCTTTTTTAAATATTTAGGATATTCATTTTCGTGAAGATAATATATAAATTCATAATCCCACGGCGGTTCGCCTATTTCATCTTTTTTAAATTTTTTAAATATATTTTTCATCATATTCTTCACGTATAATATAATAGTTATTAACCATTATATTATATATAATAGTAGTTAGAAAATCAATATAAAGTTTTTTATACTTTATAATAGTATGGAAATAAATATTGATTTGCAGAAAAAATTTGGTGCAAAATTAGCTTATATAAGAAAATCAAAAAAACTTTCTCAAATGCAGCTTGCTGATATGGTAAATATGAATTTTAATTATATCGGTCAAATTGAACGCGGTGAAGCTAATGTAACTATTAATACAATTAAAAATATTGCCGATGCATTGAATATAGAAGTATTTGAACTGTTCAAATTTTCTTTTTGATATTAAGTTTGTTTAATAATTTACTATTTTGCATTATATTCCGCTAAAGAAATAAATTCGGCATTTATTCCTTTTATTTTACAGCTTTCATAAATTCCCCATTTTGTAAGATTACATGAGGTTACAATCGTTTTTCCTTCTATATCTTCTTTATTGTAAAAGATAGAATTTGCAATTTTTTTTGATATCTTCGGATTTTTAAACATAAAAAAATTTTCAGCTAAAGAGCAATACCCTTTTTTATTTATAACAGGCAAAAGCCCTGTATATTTTTCAAGTGAAAACGGTTTATGAAATACTGCATTTTGGCTTGATTTTATTAATACAATTAAATCTTCAAGCCTTACCAATTTATAATTTGTATTTTTAAATATATCAAAAAGAGTTTGATAACAGCTGTCACAGGAAGTTACAATATATTTCACATTATTTGGTATGGATTTAATAATATTATTTGCATTCTTTTCAAAATTTTTAAACTGACCGTCTGATAAATAAGGTAATCCGCAGCAGTTGTTCAAAATTTTTATTACATTATAACCGTTTTGTTTAAGTAAATTTAATGCAGCATTTTTATCTGAAGGGTTTATGTATCTGTTGAAACATCCTTGAAAATAAACAATATCTGCAATTTTTGCAGGTTCATAATTGTTATTTTTTTTAACTTTAATTTCATATAATTTATCTTTTATAAAAATTTTTTTTATTGAATGAAATAATAATATTAATTTATATTTAAACCAAAACGGAAGAAAATCTCTTTTATATTTACTTTTTAAAATTGTAAAAATTTTGGCAGAATCAATTGAACTGGGGCAAAAATTTTTGCAGGCATTACAATTTAAACACATATCCAGCTCTTTTATAAATTTTTTTGAAAGAGGTTTTTTATTTATAAAATGATTATTTAAAATATTATACCTTCCTCTTGCAAGGTACATTTCATTTTTTGTCGCAATAAAAATCGGACATACACTCTGGCATAAACCGCATTTGGAACATTTATAAACTTCTTCTTTTATATTAATAGGTTCCATAATTTTATAAGCTTATTTTCCAAATAATCTCATTATTTTATCAATAAAGCCTTCTTCTTCATTTTCGGCTTCTTTTGAATTATCGGAATTTATAACCATTTTTGAAATTTTTTCCTTTAACTTTTCACTATCAGGTGATAAAGGAGCTTTATTAAGATATTTTTCATAATTTTCTTTTGCAAGTGCGGTTTTATGCAATTTTTCATAGCAAAAGCCCAGCTTTTTAAATATATCATAATCCGAGTTATTTAATTTTATAACCTTTTCATAATATTGTACAGCGGTTGAAAACTCATACATATCTGCATAAACATCGCCTAAACCTTTTAATGCAATAATATTATCAGGCTCAAGTCTGTTAAGTTTTTCGTAAAATTCCATTAAACTTGTTTTATCACCTGAAGCTTCATTAATTTTTATAATTTCTTTTACAGCTTCAATTTTGGAAGAATTTACTCTGTGTGCATTTAAATATTCGGCAAGAGCAAGTTCATAATCCTCCTTATAAGAATAACATCTGCCCATATTATAATGATATCCGTAGGGATCATTGTTTTCATCACATACAAGCGCGCGCATTTGATATACAAGCGGATTTTGCGGTGATAATTGCGCAAATTTATCTATATATTCACTGCACTTATTAAAATTTTTAGTATTATAGTAATACTCTGCATATAATGCAAAATAATTCGCATTTGTTTCGTCTTTTGAACTTTCTAATAGTTTTAAAGCTTCTTCGTTATTCCCTTTCATCAAATTAGCTTTTACTCTTTGATAATTATTTCTTGCATATTGAAGTGATTTATCATACTCGCCTTCTTTTAAATACAGAATGCTGAGATATTCGCTAAGCTCATCAACATTAGGAAAAGCCTTTACACCCCGTTCTAAAATATTTATTGCCGAATATCTGTCATTCATAGTACAGTATAAATCCGCAAGTTTATAATATATAGCCATGTCATCATCAGCTTCAATTATTCTCAAATATTCATCAATGGCATTTTGGGTTTTCCCGATAGTTTCATAAACCTTTGCAAGTAAAAACCTTGCATTTATTATTTCTTTTTCTTCCTGAGTTGAATTTATAGCTTTTTTATAATCATCAACTGCTTGAGTAACTTTTTCATTTAAAATTTTATATTTTGCACGTGTAACAAAATATTTATATTTATCCTTATTTTCGTAAATATCAAGAAGTTCGGAGTAAGCTACAAGCGAATTGGGATTAACGGAAACCAAATCCTCCCAGTATTTAACGGCATCATTGTTTTTTTCGAGAGTTTTAGCCAGAAGTGCCGTTTTTTCAAGATATTCGGCATTCTCCTTCATCTCATTATAAGCACCTGTTAAAATTTCATATGCTTTTTCATATTGTTCTTCATCAATAAGCATTTGAGCATGTTCTAAAATTCCGTTTGAAGCCATACTTTTTTCATTTTCTCCTTATTAAGAATTTAATGCTTCTTTTAATAATTTGTTCAATAATTGCGGATTAGCTCTGCCTTTTGTTTCCTTCATTACCTGACCGACAAAGAAACCGAATAATTTATCCTTTCCGCCTCTATACAATTCAACCTGAGAAGGATTTGCATTTATTACATTTTCAATAGCGTTTCTTAATGAACTTTCATCCGATATAACACCCAGACCTTGTTTTTCAACAAGTTCTTTTGCGCTTCCGCCTTCTTTTAATAAAGTTATAACCAATTGTTTTCCTATATTATTTGAAATAATCCCTGAAGTTACAAGATTTATGAGTTCTGCAAAAGACTCTGCAGTTAATTTTGTTTCTTCAAGAGTAACTTTTTCTTCTTTTAGGAAGGCAGCTATTTCTTTCATCAGAAAATTATTTGCGGTTTTTGGATCTGCATTTAAATTTACCGCTTTATCATAAAAATATGCAATATCCTGTTGTTCAACCAGTACGTTAGCATCGTAAGGAGTTAAACCGTAAGATACATAGCGTTCGCGTCTTTTTGCAGGAAGTTCGGGCATTTTAGAAGCGATTTCATTAACCCATTCACGTGAAATTTGCAGAGGCATTAAATCAGGTTCCGGAAAATAACGATAATCGTGAGCATCTTCTTTTCCTCTCATTGATTTTGTTACACCGGAATTATCATCCCAGAGTCTTGTTTCTTGTATAACTTCTTCACCTGCTTCAACTATATCTATTTGTCTATCTATTTCATATTCTATAGCGCGTTGTAGTGCCTTAAAGCTGTTTACATTTTTAATTTCTGCTCTTGTACCAAACTCTTTTTGACCTACAGGACGGACGGAAATATTTGCATCGCATCTCATTGAGCCTTCTTCAAGGTTTCCGTCACAAACACCGATATATCTTAAAGTTGTTCTCAGTTCTTCCATATATGCTCTGGCTTCATCGCTTGAGCGCATATCAGGCTCTGAAACTATTTCCAAAAGCGGTGTTCCTGCTCTGTTTAAATCAACAAGAGAATAGCTTGAACCTGCTATTCCTGATGAGCCCATGTGAACAAGCTTGCCGGCATCTTCTTCTAAATGTGCTCTTGTTATTCCAATTCTTTTACCGCCGATATCAATATGTCCGTTTATGCAAATAGGCTGATCATATTGCGAAATCTGGTAGCCTTTAGGAAGGTCGGGATAAAAATATTGCTTTCTGTCAAACTTGCAAAATTCAGGAATTGTACAATTAAGTGCTAACCCTGTTAAAATTCCCATATTTACACATTCCTTATTAAGTACGGGTAAGACTCCAGGCATACCTAATGTTATAGGACTTATTTGGGTATTTTGCTCGTTTCCGAATTCGGTAGAATCACAAGCAAAAATTTTGGATTTGGTTTTTAATTGTGCATGAACTTCTAATCCGATTACAACTTCATATTTTTTTCTTAATTCTTCCATTGATGCCGTTGCCATGTTTATTTCCTTTGTATAATTTATCTCATTATAAATAATATCATAAAATTTTTATCAAACAAAAAGACTGTTATATATATTTTTACACCGAGAAATATGTTTTGTTGCATAAAGTTTGTAATTAATGTTTTAACGGCTTTGTCAGGGAATATAAAAGGAAAAACAAAAAAAACAAAAATAATGAAAAAAGGAATTAAAATAAGGCGGGCATAGACGAAGTTATTAAAAAATTCTTAATGAAACAACGTAAAAAAGCCCGTCTGTTTGAGCGCGTCAGCGCGAGTTACGGGCTTTCGAGTTGAATTTAGAATTTTAATAACTGAGGAAACAGACCGCTGTTTTTAATTCCTTTTGAAGTTAATATTTTACTAATTATGCAACAAAACATATTTTTCGTTGCATAAATAATTTAAGAAAAATGGGAGCTATACTATTTTTGAGTACATATTATAAAAATTTTCAAAATTTTCGTTTAAAATACTCTCTCTCATATCGTGCATGAATTTAATTAAAAATCTTGTATTATGTATGGATAAAAGTATTTGCGCATTGGTTTCCCCCATTCTGTATAAATGCCTTATATAGGCTTTTGAGTGATTTTGACAGGCATAGCAATCACATTTTTCATCTAATGGAGTGTTATCTTTTTCAAATTGTTTTGTTTTTATATTTTTTTTACCTTCATAAGTAAAGAAGGAGCCATGTCGTGCATTTCTGGTTGAAAGTACGCAATCAAACATATCAATTCCGAATTTAACACCGTTGAGTAAATCAATAGGTGTACCTACTCCCATTAAATATCGCGGTTTATTATTCGGAAGTATAGGTGCAGTGAGCTCTGTAATATGATTTTTTAGTTCAACTCCTTCACCAACACTTACACCGCCTATTGCATAACCGGCAGCTTCATAACTTGATATGACTTTTGCGCTTTCTATTCTTAAATCATCGTAAAATGCGCCTTGAACAATAGGAAATAGTGCTTGATCTTCTTTATCATGAACTTTAAAGCACCTCTCCAGCCATCTGTGAGTTCTTTCCATAGCTTTTACCGCTTTTTCATAACTGCAGGGATAAGGTGCACATTGATCAAATGCCATTGCAATATCAGGTGCCAAATCCTGCTGTATTTCCATTGATATTTCAGGATTAATATAGTATTCATCGCCTGTTTTCGGCTCTTTAAATTTGACACCGTCCTCATTTATATTATTAAGCCGTGCAAGGCTAAATACCTGAAATCCGCCAGAATCCGTCAATATAGGCTTTTCCCAATTCATCCATTTATGTAGTCCGCCAAATTCCTTAATAAGTTTATTACCCGGATGTAAAAATAAATGAAATGAATTAGATAATATAATCTGCGCGCCTGTTTCCTCTAAATGATGCTTTGTAAGCATTTTAACGGCACTATGAGTTCCTACAGGCATAAATATCGGTGTTTCTATACTCCCGTGCGGAGTGTGAAATATACCTGCACGAGCATGTGTTTTTTTATCTTCTTTTAATAATTCAAATGAAAAAAACTTATTCTGCATTCATAATCATTTCCAGCATTGTTGACCAATTCGTGCATAATTCTTCTTCTTTGAAATATATTGCAATTTCTCTTTCGGCACTTTCCTTACTGTCAGAACCGTGAATAATATTATATTCCATATTTATTGCATATTTAAACCTGATAGTACCTGCCTCCGCTTCTTCAGGCTTTGTTGAGCCCATCATCTTTCTCGATTCCGCTATAACATTCTTACCTTCAATAACCATTGCAACAATCGGTCCCGAGGTTATGTATTTTATTAAACGCGGATAAAAAGGTTTTCCTTTGTGTTCGGCATAATGTTTTTCCGCATGTTCTAATGTCGGAATAAGCAGCTTTAATCCGATTATTTTATACCCTTTTTCCTCAAACTCCGAAATAATTCTGCCGATTAAATTTCTTTTAACCCCATCAGGTTTAATTGCAATAAATGTTCTTTCCGTCATTATAATACTCCTGCAAATGTATCTTAACTATTAGAACATAAATTTTTTTTATTTGCAATTTTATTAATCAATTCACAAAAAATAAAAAAAGTAAATTCCTTGCAGGAATATAAATTTATAACTTTAACGCTGATAGAAAAAGTATATAGCCGATTGTACAATACAAATAACAGAAATTCCAAACACATCTCGGCTTCGGTTCTTCCGAAGCTTTTCTTTATTTACTTATATTAATAAAATTTATTAATATGAAACTTTCTTTGTTAAATTCTGTCTTATTAAATCAAGAGGATAAACAAATATTAGATTTTATATTATAATCAAAGCAATAAGGAGAGAAAAGTGAAGAAGATTTTTAAAAAAACAGCTTTAATTGCAGTATCGCTAATGTTAATTACCGTTTCTTTCAATAGAAGCAATACTGCAATGGCGGAATCGGATACCGTTTTATATGATATGGTTTGGAAAATAGTTAATACCAAATTTATAGACCAGACAAACAATGGTCAGGATTGGAAAAAGTGGAGGCATAAATATGATGAATATATTAAAACTCCCGAAGATGCTTATATTGCAATAGAAACAATGGTCGCCAGCTTAAATGACAGATATACAAGATTTCTTGAACCTAAAGATTTTAAAGAAGAACAAAACAGTATTAAAGGTTCATTATGCGGTATCGGTATTCAATTCGGACTTCGTGACGGTAAAATGCTTATAATCGCTCCGTTAGAAGATACACCGGGAGAACGCGCTGGGCTTCTTGCCGGTGATGAAATCCTTGAAATTAACGGTATATCGACTAAAGATATGTCTATTGATAAAGCGGCAGACAAAATAAGAGGTGAAAAAGGTACTTTTGTTGAACTTCTTATTAAACGAAAAGATGTTCCCAATAAAAAATATACTATAGTTCGTGATGATATTATTATCAAATCCATATCTACAAAAGTTCCCGATACATTTAAACTTAATGACAGAGTCGGTTACATAAGAATAAGCTCTTTTATGGGCAGGAATGTCGGGAGTGATTTTGAAGACATGCTTGTAAAATATAAGCATAAAGAAGGCATTATTATTGATTTAAGAGGAAATACCGGAGGATTATTATCTAATGCCGTACAAATTGCAAATTTGTTCCTTGATAATGAAATTATAGTAAGCACCGTTGACAGGGACGGTTATATGGATACTTCCCGTTCAACAAAAAAATATTTTTCTACTCAGCCGTTAGTTGTTTTAATTAACGGAGGCAGTGCTTCTGCCAGCGAGATTATGTCAGGAGCATTGAAAGATAATAACAGGGCACTTCTTGTAGGTGAAAATACTTTTGGCAAAGGTCTTGTTCAAGAAGTAAAAAAATTACCGCCTTTTGAAGCAGGTCTAAATATAACCGTTCAAAAATATTTAACTCCAAACGGTACTGATATTAATAAAAAAGGTATTGCTCCGGATATTGAAGTTAAAATAACGGAAAATGATATAAAAGCCAAAAATGATGTACAGCTTAAAAAAGCACAAGAGGTTCTTTTACAGATGATTGAAAATGAGCGTGTATCTACAAATTAACATTTTATCAAAAATTCAACCCTTGAGTCGCAAACTTGCTTACGCTAAGACAGTGCGACTCTTTGTTTTATAACTATTTTTTAGTGTAAAATATATGTATATATAAACTCATATTTCAATATTTTCAAATTTTTTATATTTTGGTGAATATTGCTGAATTAAAAGTTTTTTCGGTTTTATTTTTACTCTTATTGCGTTATTTCTGTCTGTTCTTAAATAGTGTCTGTTATTTTCGGTTATTATTTTGATTGTTTCGATGTGAGGATGATTATATGCATTATGTCCGGTTGATAAAATAAAAATTCGGGAGTTATCCGTCATTTCTTTGTTAACGGTATATTTTGCACCGTGATGACCTGATTTAATAACTGATACATCTTTTTTGTATTTTTGCGGCAATGCATTATAAGAATTAATATCTCCGTCACCCATAAACAGAAAATTTTGCTTATTATAACTTATGTGTACAATTAGTGATTTTTGATTTTCATTTTTTATAAAATTACTTTTAGGTTTTAAAAGGGTAATTTTAAATCCGTTTTTATCGTATATTTCTTTTGTATCCGTTATTATTTCTTCAGAAATTTTATTTTCTTTTGTATAAGAGAGAATACTTTCTGAAATAGCTGTATCTTCATAAACATCTGTTATATATAATTTTTTAACATTTATATCTTTTAAAATATCAACCGTTCCGCCGGCGTGGTCAGAGTCAAAATGACTGAGTATAAGAGCAGATAAATCTTTAATGCCATAATCTCTCATATATTTTATCATTATATTTTTAGCGGCAGAGGGTGAACCTTTATAGCCGTTTTTTGCCGTATCAACCATAATATAATCATTTACGGGAGATTTTATAAGAAACGAATCGGCATTACCTGTACTAAAATACAATATTTCCGGATTTTTATCCGGTATTTTTATAAAAGTCAAACAAAATATTAACAGCATTATATAGAATATTCTTAAAACTTTTTTATTTGATATTTTATAAAGTATAATACCGATTATGCCTGTTACAATTATGTAATACAAATGTACCTGTATAAAAAGCGGTTTATTTAAAAACAGAATGGAATAAGGCAAATTAGAAAAGAAATCTGCCGCTTTTACAATGTAAATTAACAGAGGATTTAACATTAAATCGGCAAAATAACAAACTTTCTCTGCTATGGCAGGCACTAACGCTATTATGGAGCTTACAAACCCTGCAAAGGAAACTATACTTAAAACCGGTATTATTGCAATATTCGCAAATACGGAATAAAGCGTAAATGTATTAAAATAATACAACTGCAAAGGAGCAGCATATATCTGGGCAATAACAGGAATTAAACAAGCTCCTAAAGCTGTATTTATCCATTTATATTTAAATTTAAAATCAATTAAAGGTGCCGTCAGAATTAATGCAAAAGTTACAAGAAATGACAATTGAAATCCGACATCAAATAACATTAAAGGATTAAATGCCAGCATTATAAAACAAACTGCAAATAATAATGATATTGTGTGTGTTTCTCTATCTATAAGTTTACCTGTTAAAATCAGAGTAAGCATTAGTGCTGCACGAATTATAGGAGGTCCAAAGCCTGTCATAAACGTATAAAAAAGTATCAGAAAAATACCGGTTATAATGGAAAATTTATAATTTAATTTTAAACGTATAGCAATGAAAAACCAAATACCGAAAATTAATGTAACATTCATGCCTGAAGCTGCAAGAATATGGAAAATTCCCGAATTTATAAAAGAAGTTTTTATTTCTTCATCGGGATTAACAGCATCGTCACCGAAAATTATACCGCCTAATATTTCAAGCATAGGCGATTTTATATTTTTTGCGTGAATTTTTAGTATTTTCTCTCTTGTATCGTTTAAACCGCTTAAAATTTTACCAGTTAAATTATCGGCTCTTGAAATTATTTCCCATTTATCTTCCGTATAAATAAGAGAAAATGTCTTTTTATATCGGAGATACTTTGCATAATCAAACTGGGAAGGATTTTGAGAATATTGAGGAAGTTTTAATCTGCCTTGTAATTTTACGGTATCACCTATTTTTATTTTTGAAATTTTTTCATTTAAATCGTTTATAGTAACAAGTATTTTAATGCCGTTTGCCTCAAGCTTTTTCTCACCTTGATTTGCTTTCTTTATTTCCGCATAAAATTTTGTTCTGTCTTTAATATTGTTTGTAGGAATTGTAAGAACTTTTGCTTCTGCACTTATATCACTATCTGAAAATGATGCGAGTTTATCGTCGTATTTTATATTTAAAGCTGTATTGAAAATTCCAAGTATAAATGCCAGTGCAAAGATAAAAACATATTTAATTTTTATCAGCGGATTAAAAAATAACAAATATGATGCAAGAAATACTATAAATAAGCTGAACAAAACAGGATAATTTGATAAAAAAGCAATAATTCCAAGAATATACAGACTTGTAAAAATGATTACAGACGAGTGTTTACTCATTTGTTTCAATTACCTTCACTGCGAATTTATCCCAGCTGAAATTTTCGGCAGTTTTTCTTGCTTCTTCAGATATATTTTTAAAATTATTAAAATCTTTATTATATAAATTTATTACACTGCGAATTTTTTTTATGAAATCAAAAAAAGAACTGCGGTTGAAGATAAAACCGTTTTTGTTATTTATAATTTCGGAACTTCCTGCCGTAGAGGAAACAATGCAAGGTTTTGCTCTTTCCATTGCCTCAAGTACAACAAGACCGAAAGCTTCATTTAATGAAGGAAGAACAAGAACATCAATATTTTGATAAAAATAAGCCATATCATTTTGATAGGGCAGTACTTCAATTTTTTTACGCAAATTAAATATATTTATTATAATTTGCATCAAGAAATCTTTTTTAAATTTAGGCGCAATCATTATTAATTTAAAATTGAAACCTGAAAGACTTAATATACCGAGTACTGTTAAAAGGTAATGTCCGCCTTTATTTATTGAAGAATTTGCAACAATACCAAAAGTAATAACTTTCTTTTTTTCTGTTTTTTCAAGATTTTTAATATTTACTCCCGGATAAATAACTTTTATTTTTTCGGAGGGAATATTAAAATTTCTTACATAATCTTTTTTTATTATTTCAGAAACCGCTATATAGTCAGAATCAATTTCTGCTCTTTTAATTGCACGCTTTTGCATTAACAGTTTATGCCTTAAAAGAAATTTTTTTACCGGTCGGAATAATATAAATGCTTTATTTAATTTATGAATGTAAGAATGACTTTGAAGCATGGTTGTTTCGTAAGGAACAACCATATTATAATTTATAATTTTATCAAATTTTTCTTTTTCAAATTCAATTTGAAGCTCATTAATATATTGGTAGTAAGAAGGAGATTTATTATAAGATGAAAAATTAATAGTCGGATAATTATTTTTTATATCCTCGGTTACATCATCTATAGCGGGATAATATACATAAAGGCTTATATTTTTCATATTTATAAGTTCAAGAATAAGATTTTTGAGCAGAACTTCACCGCCACCACATTTTTTACTGCCTAATACCTTTGATAATCCTGTTGTAATTATCGCAATCTTTTTCATAATCCAATATATATTTTACATCAAATATACAGATATTAAATTTAATTATATGTTTTTTTACACTCAAAAATATATTTTGGTGTATAAAACTTGTAAAACTAATAATTATATCTTTGACAGAGAAATAAATATTCAAATCTCGATACTACACATCTAATTTGTTACGTATAGGATTTTAATATTTATTTCTCCGCCAAAGATGAAAAATATATAAATAATTAAAAAACAAGTAAAAAACAAAAAATAAAGTCCATTGCGAAGCACAATCTTTCTAAGGCAGGAAGGGGATATAAATAAGAAGCGC